>NZ_JBHZGO010000039.1:0-22239 GCF_042747725.1 Coleofasciculus sp. H7-2 | reverse complement strand
TTGTCCCCGTCACCGGATTGTGGATGAGTTCGATTGGGATTGTTGGTTTAGCCTTGAATCTGCGGGCTTACGACTTTGTTTCCCAGGAACTGCGGGCGGCAGAAGATCCTGAGTTTGAAACGTTCTACACCAAGAATATTCTGCTCAATGAGGGCATCCGGGCTTGGATGGCTCCTCAGGATCAGCCCCACGAGAACTTTATCTTCCCTGAAGAGGTTCTGCCTCGCGGTAACGCACTGTAATGTCAGGAGTGAAATATTGAGTTAATTTTTTCTAACTCAGCATGGGCGGGGCGACCCCGCTCATACAGCACTCCTCATTGAACGATACCCCGCTAGTGGCGGGGTATTTTTTTTTAAGCCAGTCCCTATCCGCTCTAGCGTATGCTATTCTAAATGAAGGGAATGAATCCAAATGCGATCGTTACCCTACTCCTTTTGAGAATTAGACCGTTCAGGCAACAAGGAGGTGATGCCCATGAGTGATAGTAGTAAATTTATGGGTCATCAAATTAGCGTCAACCGGCTGAGCGTCGGAGCTGTTCTCTAAAAGCCAGTTTTAATCCCCTAGTGAGATTAACAAAGGCTGAAAGAGCTAGGCTGGTATTGGAGTTCCTTCCGGCAGTCTGGTGCTAATTTGAAGACCCGCTAGACCGCCCTCACATTGAGTGTAATGGTAATACCAAAACGCTTCCCGTGAGGGCGGATAGTTTTTTGGGGGCTTTTTTTTCGGGAAGGCGATGGCGCAGATACTCAGCGACCCTGGAATTAACGACAGCTATTAAGTTAGACAGGGAGAGAAAAAACGCAGTGTCAGAGGAAATTAAAAGAATTTGGAGAAGCGATCGCCCAGATTAAATAGTTAGTTGCTGCATCTGAACAAGCAAAGCATCATCTAGAGAAATTTCGTACAATAAAGTAACGCTTACACTGACAACAGACGATAGCGATAGGTTGACGGAAAAAGACTTTGATCGGGCGCAAGTCATTTTTAAAGGGGTGACTTAGGTCATCCGAAAAATACCCGAAAAATCTCAATAAGCGCTCTAGTAATCATTTCAGGCGCTAGTGAGGTGGTGGCAGCGTCCGATCTGTGTTACGATGACTTGAAAAATCAAGAAGGATTGTCACTCTTTCTGAAAAAGTGTGTGTGAGGAAAAGAGGAAAGATGGCTAAATTAATGTGGAAATCTCTGCTAGTAAGTCCAGCAGTTTTGGGAGCAGCACTCGTGCTTTCTTCAGCAGCGATCGCGGCTGAAAAGCCCGTAACATCTGAAGTGATTCAACCCCAAACGACTGAGGCAAACCTACCAAAAGTGCAGCCAGTGGCTTTGGTTACTGCACCCCAAGCCCCGGAAGCTAGCTCAGTCCCCGTGTTTTCAGCAACCGCCAAATCAGCCGAAGCGCTGACTACAGTTGAGGTTGAAACGCCAGAACAGTTGGCAGTAGCGCCGATTCAAGATGCAGCAACCGCTAACTCAGCCGAAGCGCTAAAGGTAGAGAAGCTCGATAGCACGTCTGTAACTGTAATGCCAGCAGTAGAGACGCCAGAACAGTTGGCAGCAACGCCCATTCAGGACGCAGCAACCGCCAACTCAGCCGAAGCTCTAGGGGTAGACAACAGCGTGTCGGTTCCGATGGCAGCACCGACAAACTCAACGCTAGCTCAAAGCGCCCCAGCAGCGAATACGGTTGACAGCAACAGTGTTTTAGAACAAATCAACCGCTACAGTCGGGAAGGAAATAATTCCCAAAGCCAAGTCACCAACGTATCCCAACTGTCGGACGTGGAACCAACAGACTGGGCTTACGAAGCACTGCGAAGCCTGGTAGAGCGCTATGGATGTATAGCAGGATATCCGGATGGCACCTATCGGGGCAACCGGGCAATGAGCCGTTATGAATTTGCGGCGGGTTTGAATGCTTGTTTGCTGCAAATAGAGAAATTAATTGCCGCTTCTACAGCAGATTTCGTCACCAAAGAAGATTTATCGACACTGCAACGGCTGATAGATGAATTTGGGGCAGAACTGGCAACCCTGCGGACGCGGGTAGATAACCTGGAAGGACGGACGACATTCCTGGAAAACCATCAGTTCTCGACAACCACCAAACTGGTGGGTGAAGCGATATTCGCAGTCACTGATGGATTTGGGGATAACGACGACGACACCAATCTCGTCTTCGGCGACAGAGTGCGTTTAGACTTGCAAACCAGCTTCACGGGTCGAGATAAGTTGCACACCCGTTTGGCAGCAGGGAACCTCGCCGCTTTCGGCTTTGGTACCCCTACCGCTGGCGGTCCAGTTCCTACGTTTGAGGGAACCCAGACTTTTAACCTCGGCTTCGGCAATGAAAACAACAACAACATTGGCTTAGACTGGCTGGCGTATGAGTTCCCGTTTGGCTCTTCCCAAGTTTACGTTTCAGCCACGGGAGGACGCCATTCCGACTACACCCCTGTGCTGAATCCTTACTTCTATAACGGAGTCAGTGACAGCGGTAGCGGTTCGCTCTCAACCTTTGCTCAGTACAGCCCCATTTATCGCATCGGGGGTGGTGCTGGTGCTGGTCTGAGACTGGGTGTGGGCAGGGCACCGATTCTCGGCCCTACTTCCTTAACTGTGGGTTACTTGGCAGATAATGATTCCGCGAATAACCCAGGCAGCGATTTTGGTCTGTTCAACGGGGACTATTCGGCGTTGGCGCAGCTCAATTTTACCGTTAGCGATCGCTTCGGCTTGGCTGCAACCTACGTCCACGGCTACCATAATTCAGGCAACCCGATATTCGATATCGGTCGCGGAGAGGGTGTAGTCGGTAATGCCTTGGCTAATAATCCAGGAGACATCGGTGCCTTAATAGGTTTACCTTCATCTCCAGTGGTAAGTAACTCCTACGGATTACAAGGTGCCTTCCGATTGGGTGACAGAGTTTCACTCAGTGGCTTTGTCTCTTATAGCGACGTCAGAGTCATTGGCGACGGGGATGGTGAAATCTGGAGCTATGGAGTTGGGGTAGCCTTCCCAGACCTAGGTAAGCGAGGTAACGTTTTGGGTATCTTCGCTGGTGCCCAACCATATCTTGGAAGTCTCGAACTTGACGGTACTCGGGTTCCAGTCGATAAAGATCGAGGATACCACGTTGAAGCTTTCTACAAGTACCAGCTGACTGAAAACATTTCAGTGACTCCCGGCGTCATCTGGCTGACGGGTGTCAACCAGCAGGAGGGCGACGACTCCTATATCGGTACGCTCAGAACTACGTTCAGCTTCTAGGGACACAAAGTTTAGGCGACTGGGTTAATCCAACTTGCCCAATATTGTGAAATGAAATCAGTAAAGCCTCGCTCAATGCGGGGCTTTTTTGTATGATTTATTACCTAATGCCATTTCTGGGCTGTGGTAGGATGACTTGAAAAATTAAGAAGGATGTCAATCTTTCTGAAAAGGTGTGTGTGAGGAAAAGAGGAAAGATGGCTAAATTTATCTGGAAATCGCTGGTATTCAGCCCAGCAGTTTTGGGGGCAGCACTGGTGGTTTCATCGGCAGCGATCGCCGCCCAAACGCCTGCTGCTAAAGAAGTGATTCAGCCCCAAACGGTAGAGGCAAATCTACCAGAATTGCAGCCAGTAGCGATCGCTACTGCGCCAGAAACCCCAACAGTCAGCTCAATCCCTGTGTTTTCAGCAACCGCTGAGAAGTCAGAGTCAGGGCAGAAAGTTGCTGCGACAGAAGCGCCAGAACAGTTGGCAGTCGCACCCAGCCAGGATGCAGCAACCGCCGACTCAGCTCAAGCACTAGGGGTAGAAACGATTGAAGGCACATCTGTGCCAGTGATGCCAGCAGCCGACTCAACGCTAGCTCAAACCATGCCAGCAGCAAATACGGTTGGCAACAACAGCGTTTTAGAACAAATCAATCGCTACAGTCAGGAAGGAAATAATTCCCAAAGCCAAGTCACCAACGTATCCCAACTGTCGGACGTGGAACCAACAGACTGGGCTTACGAAGCACTGCGAAGCCTGGTAGAGCGCTATGGATGTATAGCAGGATATCCGGATGGCACCTATCGGGGCAACCGGGCAATGAGCCGTTATGAATTTGCGGCTGGTTTGAACGCTTGTTTGCTGCAAATAGAGAAATTAATTGCCGCTTCTACAGCCGATTTCGTCACCAAAGAAGATTTATCGACACTGCAACGGCTGATAGATGAATTTGGGGCAGAACTGGCAACCCTACGGACGCGGGTAGATAACCTGGAAGGGCGGACGACATTCCTGGAAAACCATCAGTTCTCGACAACCACCAAATTGGTGGGTGAAGCGATCTTCGCAGTCACGGACGAGTTTAGCGATCGCGAGGACACCAATACCATTTTTGGCGACAGGGTTCGTTTAGACTTCCAAACCAGCTTCACGGGTCGAGACACCTTGCACACCCGTCTGGCTGCTGGTAACACTACACCTTTTCGACCTGAGGGTTCATTCGAGGGAGCCCAGACCTTTGACCTCAACCCCGGTGGCAACAACGATATCTTTCTAGACTGGCTGGCTTATGAGTTCCCCTTTGGCAGCTCAAAAGTTTACCTAGCCGCTGCGGGAGGAATTCATGCCGACTACGTTCCCGTCCTCAACCCTTACTTTTATGACGGAGACGGAGGTACAGCCGCACTTTCGTTATTTGCTCAGCAGAGTCCCATCTATCGCATCGGTGGCGGTGCCGGTATCGGGATCAGACTCGGTGTAGGCAGGGCACCGATTCTCGGTCCCACTTCATTAACAGTGGGTTATCTGGCAGATAATGCGAATAACCCTGCTGAGAAGCTTGGTCTGTTCGGCGGGGACTATTCTGCCCTCGCTCAACTCAACTTTACCGTTAGCGATCGCTTGGGCTTAGCTGCAACCTACGTCCACGGCTACCATAACCGGGGTGACGGTATTTTCGACCTTGGTGGAAGTCCTCGCACGGTTGGTAATAGCCCGATAACAGGTACTCGCGGGGCTAACGATCCAACTCTGGCAACTGGAACAGGCGCTCGGTTTCCATTAGTACTGGCTAGGGATACCGCAATGATCACTAACTCCTATGGTCTTGAGGCTGCCTTGCGACTGAGCGACAGATTCTCCCTGAGCGGCTTTGTTGGTAAGACTGATATTAGCGCCGTTAAAAATAGTACCAGAGGCGATGTCTGGTACTACGGATTAGGTGTGGCTTTCCCAGATTTGGGTAAGCGGGGGAATATCCTAGGGATTTTTGCGGGTGTAGAACCCTACTTGGCAGGTCTTGAAGTTCAAGGCGAACCCGTAGGAATTAAGAACGATCTCTCCTATCACCTGGAAGGATTCTACAAGTACCAGCTGACGGATAACATCTCTATAACTCCCGGCATCATCTGGATTACTGCTCCCAACCAAAACGACGATAACGATGATGCCGTTATTGGCACGCTCAGAACGACGTTCAGCTTCTAGGGAGACGGAAGTAGTAGTCTGCACATTGCGAGGACAGATGGTAAGGGGTAAGAGGTCATTACTCCCTCTGCCCCTCTTATCCCTTGATCCCCTGCTCCCAGCTTTTCTGTAGTAAATTTTGCGAACCCGGTTATGCCCCGTATGAGCGGGGCTTTTTTGTTGACGAATGCTTAAACCAGCAAACTCCGGTGGAGAACCGGGGTATACTGGAATTGACGATCCCTCACACTCGATCTCAAGCTTGTGGAACTTTCCTGTAAAACAGAATATGCGCTTTTGGCTCTGTTAGAGCTAGCGTGTCACTACAACGACAACGAACCATTACAAATTCGGCAGATTGCGGCTCAACAAAATATCCCCGATCGATATTTAGAACAGCTGCTGGCGACATTGAGGCGTGGTGGTTTAGTGCGTAGCCAACGCGGAGCAAAGGGAGGCTATTTGCTGGCACGGGAACCCTGGAAAATTACGCTCTTAGAAGTGGTGAGTTGCCTGGAAGGATTGGATGTCAAACCCTCTGAGAGCGACAACACTTCCAAAACGGTAGAAAGTGGCGTGGTAGAGGAAATCTGGCAGGAAGTGCATCAAACAGCCAATTCGGTCTTGCAAGGATACACACTCCAAGATTTAGCAGAGAAACGGGATTCTAGGCGTCAGCTAGACATCATGTATTACATCTAAAAATTGAAACCTAAAAATTAAAAATGAAGTATGCTTCTTTGAATTTTTAGTTTTGCATCTTTTAATGATTGATGTTGACTTCTGACTCCTCATAACCAAGAAAAAAACTAAAATCTATGCGGATTGCTCAAAACATTACAGAATTAATCGGTCGGACGCCTTTAGTACAGTTGAACCGCATTCCCCAAGAAGAAGGCTGTTTGGCTCGGATTGTGGTGAAATTGGAGGGCATGAACCCAGCTGCCTCGGTCAAAGACCGCATTGGGGTGAGTATGATTAATGCGGCAGAAGAACAGGGGTTGATCCACCCAGGCAAAACAATCTTAGTGGAACCGACTTCTGGAAATACTGGGATTGCTCTAGCGATGGCGGCAGCAGCCAAGGGCTATCGGCTGATCTTGACGATGCCAGACACGATGAGTACAGAACGACGGGCGATGCTGCGGGCTTATGGAGCAGACCTGGAACTGACCCCCGGCATTGAGGGGATGAGCCGCTGCATTCGTAGGGCGCAGGAGATTGTTGACAGCACGCCTAATGCTTATATGCTGCAACAGTTTAGCAATCCAGCCAACGTCCAGATTCACCGGGAAACCACGGCTCTAGAAATCTGGGAGGATACAGATGGGCAGGTGGATATCCTGGTAGCTGGAGTGGGCACTGGCGGCACGCTGACGGGTGTGGCAGAGGTGATTAAAGCACGGAAACCGGGTTTTAAAGCGATCGCTGTCGAACCCATCAGTAGCTCAGTGTTGTCGGGCGGACGCCCTGGTCCCCATAAAATTCAGGGCATCGGTGCTGGGTTTATTCCCCAAGTGCTGAAAGTTGAGCTGATTGATGAGGTGATCGCGGTGACAGATGATGATGCGATCGCTTACGGTCGTCGTCTTGCTCGTGAAGAAGGACTGCTTTCCGGCATTTCTACGGGTGCTGCCCTCTGCGCTGCCATCAAGGTCGCTCAGCGCCCCGAAAATGAGGGGCGATTGATTGTCATGATTCAGCCCAGCTTTGGAGAACGCTATTTAAGTACGCCCCTGTTTCAAGATCCAGAACCGCGAGTGCCAGCTGTCCTGGGTTGACGTTACAGTAACTGTTAGTCGTCATTAGTTCAAAGGTCATGAGTCATCAGTCATCAGCAACCACTAATGACTGATGACTGATGACTGATGACAAAAAGCTATTTCCATGACAGATTCCACTCACTACGACACCCTTGATGTTAGTCCCGCAGCGACTCCGGTACAAATCAAGCAAGCCTACCGGCGTCTAGTGAAGCTGTTTCATCCAGACGGTAATCGCGAAACAGCTAACCACGAGCAAATTGTCCGGATTAATGCTGCTTACGAAGTATTGGGCGACCCTCAACAGCGGCAGTCTTACGACCAGATGCTGCTCAAACGCCTGAGACACGAGCAATCGGTTAGCAATCATTCGTCGCAACAAGCCGAATCATCAGCAACTTATGCTTCAGCGCGATCGCAGCGACAACAGCAAGCCGACACCGAAAAACGATACTACGCGCACCGACAGACAGCACTAGATGCCGACGAGCAACTGGAGCAATGGCTCAAGACAGTCTATGTGCCGGTCAATCGCCTGATCTGTCGCATTCTCAACCCTCTGGCAGAGCAACTAGACCAACTCTCAGCCGATCCTTTTGATGATGAACTGATGGAACAATTTCAGGCTTACCTGAAAGAGTGTCGCCACTATCTCAAACAAGCTCAGATGGCTTTTCGTTCTTTGCCTAATCCAGCCAATGTTGCTGGCGCAGCAGTTCACCTTTACTACTGTCTCAATCAAGTAGCAGATGGCATTGAAGAGTTAGAGCTTTTTACGCTCAACTATGATGAAGGCTACCTGCACACAGGTCAAGAACTTTTTAGAATTGCCACTGGTTTACGCTGCGAAGCGCAATACGCCGTCAAAGACATTGCTTAACAATTAAAAATTTAAAATTGAACAATTCTAGGACTTACGCATTGACAGGAAATATCAAATATGAGGTACGGGTTTGGGGCATTCAAACTTCATTTTTCGACGATTAAATAGCGATCGCTATTTATCTGAAGTTAATCCCCAAAAGCCTGAAACAACAGAATTTAGTTAATACACATAATGGTAAATTTGTACAGTGCGTAAGTCCTAAATTCCTCAATTTTTAATTTTTAATTGTTTATCTGGGCTTCCAACTCATCACATCTGTCCAAGGAGCTTTTTTAACTGTAAAGTCACAAGACAAAATGTGAATAACGGAATTGCCCGTCTCACCAGTAGACCTCAATAGATGCAGCACCAGCATCAGAGAAAATTGCAGTGTATTATCAGTACCAGAGAGTTTTTTGAGCTTGGATGGATCGAAAAGGGGAGCTGAGATTTTCAAAACATCGGTTTGTGAGTCGCGCTGGAGAACCTCTTCAACAGTTAATTTTTCTTTGAGAGTTTTTCCAGCTCCAATGAAGCTAAAAACTTGATGCTGGGAGAGATCCAGGATCATGCTGGGCGTTAGGCGAATCACTCGCCGCGATCGCCCATCAAAATCTGTCAGCGAACTGCGATCCCAGTCTACGTCAATTGAATGATCCGGGGATTGATTGTCAATCTGGATCGATAGTTGGCGCAGCTGATCTAGTTGGTATCGCTTTTCCAGTTTAAATTGGATATCGACGCGATCTTTTAGGTTTTGTGCTTCCAGTTGTCCATTCAAGGATTCCCCATCAAGATGGACAATCACTTGATTTCTATCTACCGATTTAAAGACTCGGTATAAAACGTAAGTGACACAGATGATATAGACAGTCAAAATTAATAAGTTGCGGTCATCCAAAATTAGTAATTGGTAATTGGTAATTGGTAATTGGTAATTGGTAATTAGGGAAAGTGTTAAATTATATATTTTACTTCTTGAACCAAAAAATATTATACTTCAAAAGTAAAAAAATAAAACCAAAACTTTTGTCTCCCATTACTTCTTAGCAAAGAATTACAGGTTATAAGAAAAGTAACTTATGAAAATAAGATTAATCATCCTTAATTGTGGAAAAATTTTCAAACCAGCCACGCTGCCAGAAAAAGTAGATTAAACCAGATGCGATCGCTATCATCAATACCAAGCAAAGCGGATAGCCTAAATACCAATTTAGTTCTGGCATATTGAATGGGGATTTTTCTGTATTAAAGTTCATGCCGTAGATTCCAGCAACAAAAGTGAGGGGGATAAAAATACTGGAAATTACAGTCAAAAGCTTCATAACTTCATTCATTCTGTTACCAACCGAGGACATATAAACATCCATTAAACCAGAGGATAGTTCTCGATATGTTTCCACCATATCCATGACTTGAACTGCATGATCGTAACAGTCTCTTAGGTAAATTCGCACCTCTTCACAAATCAGAGGACTGCCATCTCGAATTAGGGAATTTATAGCATCTCGCTGGGGCCAAATAGCGCGACGGAGTGCCAACAAGTCGCGCCTAACTTGATAGATTTTCTCTAAAGTCTTGCGTGTGGGATTGGCGATAACTTCTTCCTCTAAGTCTTCAATTCGCTCACCATAAACTTCCAGCACCGGAAAAAAGCCATCGATAATTGAATCTAACAGCGTGTAAGCTAAATAATCGGCACCGCGCTTGCGGATAGTGCCCTTATTGTGGCGAATGCGATCGCGCACAGGTGTAAAGCAATCCCGGAGTGGTTCCTCCTGCACAGTGAGCAAATAGTGTTTCCCTACCACAAAACTAACTTGTTCGCTGTAAAATCCATTACCCCTTTCCTTGGGCATCACCATCTGAGTAATAATCACCAGATAATCTTGATGATCTTCCACTTTCGGACGCTGCGGCACATTTACTATATCTTCCAGGACAAGTGGATGTAAATGAAAAACCTGTCCCAATTCTCGCAGAGTGTCTTCACTACCTAAGCCCAGAACATCCACCCAAGAAACTGACTCGGTATCTAAATAAGGCGTACAATCTGACGGTGATTGAATTGGCACGCAGGTGCGATTTGCCTCGTTGTAGTCAATTAAGACAATCTTAGGCGCAGGTGCGTTTAGCGCAAATCTTAGAGTCCCCGGCAAAGTACCGGGTTTATCGTAAAAGTAATCAAACAACGAATCCTCTTTATCATCTTTATTGGGTTGCTTGACTGGAGGAGATTGGGGGCGTCTTTGTGTCATCTGCATTTACCTAATTGTTAATTATCTGATTTCGAGACTTTCCTATTCTAAAGCGTTGCCATGCGCTCTCTTCGCTTTAGGCGCGAAGTACAAGGGAGAAAAGATAAAAGAAGAGTTCATGAATGAAATAGGATTGCTATTTTGCTATTTTATTGATTCCATCTGAATTAATGTCCTTAAGACTCTTATTTTAAATTTTGGTAATTTTCGAGAAATCCAGCTTTTGCATTTTTGACGATATTTTCCCAAACTTAGAATAAAATTGAAGTAACTATTCATCTGTTTTAGTAAACTCTCCTCTATGCAGAAATTTTAAAGTTTCTGCTTATTCAACATTTAATGTGGCAACCTTGAAATCAAAAAGACAAACGTCGTTAAATTTTAACCTGGAATTTTTCAATACTGTATCACTTCACCCATCAGCAATGCCAACAAAAAAGCAGCTTGTCGTTTGAGACAAGCTGCTTTTCTTTCAGCCACAAAGGCGGGCTTTGTTTTTGTAGCCCCAGGTTTCAACCTGTGAGCGCTGTGGGCGCGAACAAGGGACTACATCATGCCGCCCATGCCACCCATGCCGCCCATGCCACCCATGCCACCCATGCCACCCATGCCACCCATGCCGCCCATGCCGCCCATATCGGGGGCACCAGCTCCTTTCTTCTCAGGCTTCTCGACAACCAGGGCTTCAGTGGTCAACACCATCCCGGCAATCGAACCGGCATTTTGCAACGCCGAACGCACAACTTTCGCGGGGTCGATAATCCCAGCAGCGATCAGGTCTTCAAAGGTGTCGGTAGCTGCGTTGTAACCGATATTCAAATCAGTCTCGCGCACCTTCTCGACAATGACAGAGCCTTCGACACCGGCATTATCTGCCATCTGACGCAGGGGAGCTTCTAGTGATTTGCCCACAATGTCAGCACCGACTTTTTCTTCGGCATCCAGGCTATTTTTGATCTCGGAGATTTTCTTGCTCAGGTAAATCAGCGTCGCGCCACCGCCAGGAACGATACCTTCTTCCACAGCGGCTTTGGTAGCGTTGAGGGCGTCTTCAATCCGCAGCTTGCGGTCTTTGAGTTCGGTTTCGGTCGCCGCACCCACCTTGATGACGGCGATACCACCGGCAAGCTTAGCAATTCGCTCTTGCAGCTTTTCTTTGTCGTAGTCGGAATCAGTTGCTTCTAGCTGCTTGCGAATTTGGGCAATCCGCTTTTGCACATCTGCCGTCTTTGCATCACCAGCGACAATGGTAGTGTTTTCTTTATCAATGGTGATTTTACGAGCGGTTCCTAGCATCTCCAGGGAGACGGTATCTAGGCTCAAACCAACTTCTTCTGAGATGAGCTGACCGCCGGTGAGAACGGCGATATCTTGCAGCATTGCTTTGCGGCGTTCGCCAAATCCAGGCGCTTTGATAGCGGCTACATTCAGTACGCCCCGCGCTTTGTTTACCACCAAAGTTGCCAAAGCTTCCCCTTCGATGTCTTCGGCAATAATCAGCAAAGCTTGACCGGAACGGGCAACTTTTTCCAAGACGGGAATCAAATCCTGGATGGAGTTGATTTTCTTATCCGTCATCAATATCCGGACGTTTTCATATTCCACCACCATCCGTTCGGCGTCGGTGATGAAGTAGGGGGAAATGTAGCCGCGATCGATCTGCATCCCCTCGACGACTTCCAGATCCGTTGCCATCGATTTGGATTCTTCAACGGTGATCACACCGTCTTTGGTGACTTTATCCATCGCTTCGGCAATCATTTTGCCGACTTCTTCATCGTTACCAGCGGAGACGGTTGCCACTTGCGCGATCGCACTGCCTTCCACTGGCTTGGCTACCGCTGCAATTTCCTCCACCAAGCGGGCAATCGTTTTTTCGATTCCCCGCCGCAGACTAACTGGGTTCGCCCCAGCCGCTACGTTCTTCAAACCCTCACGAATCATCGCTTGAGCCAGAACCGTTGCCGTAGTCGTGCCATCACCAGCGATATCCTTGGTTTTTGACGCTACTTCCTGAATTAGTCTAGCGCCCGTATTTTCTAAGGGGTCTTCTAATTCAATTTCCTTGGCAACGGTGATCCCATCGTTCACAATCTGGGGTGCGCCAAACTTCTTCTCCAGAAGGACATTCCGTCCCTTCGGCCCCAGCGTAATCTTAACGGCGTCTGCCAGGGCATTTACTCCCCGCTCCAGTGCCCGCCGCGATTCGTCATTAAATGCAATTAACTTCGCCATATTCGGTTTCAAGAGCGCTTCCGATCTTCCAATTTAGCACTCTCTGGTGATGAGTGCTAATGTCTTGGGTGTTTCAAAAGACGAGAGGGCGATCGCGAAGCGCAGAAAAAGTCAGGTCGGCGCAACGCGCCGACCTGTGGTTCGCTCGTTTGTTCGGTGCAGCACTACATAGGCTGATTCACAGCCCCAACATCTAATGTTTAACCTGAATTGGAGACTCACACAAGCGATCGCTCTATCTCCCAGCAGCGGCAAATTATCCTCATTCACCGCTGCAATTTAGATTTAGCTGCAAAATTCTGTCTCTAAGGAATTACTTCACTGAGTGCTGCATGGATCGTCTCATCACTAACACCATGACGTTTCAGGCTAGCAATCAGTGCAGAGACAGTATCACCCTCTAATCGCTCAAGATCGGCTCGAAGTCCCTGACCAATGTAAGCACGAACTAAAGGCTGATAGCCAGAAAATCCCAGTAATGGCGCTACTCGCTTCAAATCTTCAATGACATCTTCGGGAATGCGAATGGTAATTGTCGTCATCGGACGATTTTTATTTAATCGCTTTTTTAGTGCCTCAGCTTTCATAATATTCACGTTCCTTGCGTGTTGCTTTGCGAGCTGAAATAATCCGTATCGTGTCGTTTTCACGCTCAATGTAGACAACGTACAAAAGATTCCACCGTCGATCTAAGCCAATGATGGCATCTCTTTCCTCATTATTGTCGCTGGCATCAACTACAACTAGAAACGGATCGAAGAAGACTTCTGCGGCTTGCTGAAAGGTTACGCCGTCATGGTTACTGGGATTTATCCGTGCCTTCTTCTCGTTCCAGACAAAGGTGACACCATTAAGCACGAAATAGACATCCATACCTCACAGTGTAGGCGAATGTATTTACATTATCAATACGTTTTATTAGGACTTACGCAAGAACTCTCTGAAACTCTTATTCCTTCGTGTCTTGAAGCGTCCTTCGCAGTTCGTTTTTCCATAACTTTGCGTAAGTCCTGTTTATAAAAAGCGGTGGCTGCAATTTGGCTCAATCTCAAACGCTCTTAGCCTCAAATTACTGTTTCTAAATATACTTTTGTGCGGATGAGAGCTGCATTTGAGATTCGATACAGTTTTCAGTAGTTGAGCAGCATGGGGCGATCGCACTTGGGTTGGTACGGTGCTGGAGGCACAAGAGTTAGAGCCGTTGGGGTCATTTAATTCCCAGACTGAGGCAAAAAAGAACGTTACTTAGGCAAAAGGACGACAAGGAGAGTGACGATTCGTCGCTTTCTCTGCGTCCGGAGGAACGTGCTGTCTTAGGCATCCTTGAGGAGTATCTGATGCGGGAGAACAAGCTAGACAAAGCATCCTGAATGCGATCGCTCCAGGCAGTAGCCTTTCTCCCCCAAATAAAGATGAATTGCCTTACTTTGTGTAATCAGTATTAAGCTCAACGCGCAGCACTCTTGGAGGCATTAAGATACAAAATTGATTCAAAAGTATCATCCAAAATCCTTTTGAATAACTTTTTGTAACGAAAATGCCGATTTTTTGATATTTTAAGCGGATCAGATCCATTAGCGGTTAACGAGCTATTTTTTGCCGCTACCTAATTGACAAAGGAGTATATTCATGCAACGAAAAAAGAAAACATCAGCGCGGATGACGGGTTGCCGTCAAGTTCCCCATATCTGTCCTATCTGCTGTATCGTTCCTCCTCATATGCTCAAGGAGGTACTCCAGAATGGCAACGCCGAGCAGCGGGCGTGGGCTTTTCAAACCTTAACCGTGTCAGAACAGTTTCGGGGACGGCGCTTGACGGTGGGGAATATCTCGTTCGCAGTGTCAGCGGGTGAGAAGCGTCGCACCATCTTTGATGCCAAAAATGGCAACGACCTACCAGGCACCTTGGTGCGTAGTGAAGGCGATCCTCCCAGCGGCGATCCCGCGATTGACGAAGCCTACGACGGATCGGGTGCGACTTATGACTTGTACGATCAGGTGTTTGAGCGGAATTCCATCGACGGTCGGGGACTGCGTTTGGACTCGACGGTTCATTTTGGCGTGAAGTATGACAACGCTTTTTGGAACGGCGACCAAATGGTCTACGGTGATGGGGATGGAGAGATTTTTGAACGCTTCACAAAGGCAATTGATGTGATTGGGCACGAGCTAACCCACGGCGTCACCCAATATGAAGCCAATCTGATCTATTACAGCGAATCCGGCGCACTGAATGAATCTTTTTCTGATGTTTTTGGTTCCCTGGTGAAACAGCGGGTTCTCAATCAGACAGCCCAGGAAGCTGACTGGATTATCGGGGAAGGTTTGTTTACCCCCAGCATTAAGGGTGTAGGCATTCGCTCAATGAAGGCACCAGGGACAGCATACGACGACCCAGTGCTAGGCAAAGACCCCCAGCCTGCGACTTATCAAAACCGCTACAAAGGTCTGGAAGATAACGGCGGCGTGCATATCAACTCAGGAATTGGCAACCGTGCCTTTTATTTAGCAGCGGTGGAAATTGGCGGCTACGCCTGGGAAAAGGCAGGGAAAATCTGGTATATTGCTTTACGCGATCGCCTGCGCTCTAGAGCGAATTTTAAACGGGCAGCGAATACTCTCATTACTGTCGCCGGAGAACTTTACGGCGAAGGCTCTAAGGAGCAGAATGCAGTCCGCAAAGGTTGGAAAGAAGTGGGAGTGATTTAAATTAAAAATTAAAAATGCTTGCATTAAAAATGAAGAATTGCCTCTTCCATTTTTAATGCAAGCATTTTACTTTCTGCGTGCGGCTGCCATCAGCCATTCCAGCAGCGGTCTTAAGGTTCCAGGTACGGCGGCTTCACTCACCAAGACCGTATGTTGCTGAGTGTTTTCTTCCACCGTTACCTTGTAGTGAAAGCGGTCGGGCTGGGGAGTGTTGGAAGTGATGGTGGCAGGCAAATCAAAGAAATCAGCTGCGTCAACGAGGAGGCGCAGCTGATTTGCTTCGTTTGCAGGCAGAGTGGTAGTGTCAAGGACTTTTGTCAGGCGCATCCCAGCAAAGCCGCCAGTCCGTTCAAAAGAAATTCGCATAGTTTCCGTCGCGGGGAGCAAGACTAACTCCATAGTAAGCAGTTATGGATGTTGCTCTTTGTCTGCCTCTGTTTTTTCCACTCAGTCCGCGAGTACGCCACTACGCTCACAGTCCTCTGTCGCTATGCCATCACCATGCCGCCGTCTACATTGAGCGTTTGACCCGTGATATACGCCGCAGCAGGATCGGCGGCTAAGAATCGAACTAAACCAGCAACCTCCTCTGGCTGACCGTAACGACCGAGGGGAATGAATTTTAAGATTTCCTCTGATTTGAGATTGCTAGTCATGTCAGTGGCGATAAATCCAGGGGCAACAGCATTCACCGTGATGCCGCGAGTGGCGAGTTCTTTAGCGACGGTTTTAGTAAATCCAATTACTCCCGCTTTGGCAGCGCTGTAGTTTGCCTGACCGGGGTTGCCCATCTGACCGGCAACGGATGAGATATTAATAATGCGCCCTGAGCGTTGCTTCAGCATCACCTTACTGATGGCTCGCGTACACAAAAAGACGCCAGTGAGGTTAAGGTCAATGACGGCTTGCCAATCTTCCGGCTTCATCCGCAACAACAGGGTATCGCGGGTAATTCCAGCATTATTAACCAACACATCAACGCGCTTCCACTTCTCCATCACGGTGTTCAGGAGGGCGTCTACTTGATCGGCTTTGGATACGTCTGCTTGGAGGGCAGTAGCGCTACCGCCTGCTGCCGTAATTTCACTCACGACTTCTTCGGCTGCCCCACTAGAACTGGCATAGTTAATCGCTACATTGGCTCCCTCAGATGCCAATTCTAGGGCGATCGCTCGACCAATTCCTCGTGAAGCGCCGGTAACGATGGCAACCTGTCCGCGTAATCTTTGCTGGCTCTCTGGCAATGCTTCCATCAATAAATTCCTCTCGATCCGTCTACTTATATGAGCGCGGTTGAATAACCGCGCTAACAATCTTAGGTCGATTCGTACCTCGGACTGAACGAATCAATACTCCAAAAGATTACGATTGTCGTGAAAGACCAGAAAACACTTTGATCAAATGGCGACTAAAAAGCAGTTCAACAATTTCCAAGAGTTACTGTCTGGTTCTGAAAAGCCAGTCTTGGTGGATTTTTACGCGACTTGGTGCGGTCCCTGTCAGATGATGGTTCCGATTCTGGAGCAGGTAAGTGCCCAGATGAACGAACGGTTACAGGTTGTAAAAGTTGATACGGATAAATATCCAAACTTGGCGAGCGAATATCAAATTCACGCCCTGCCAACGCTGGTTTTATTTAAAAATAGTCAGGTAGTGGAGCGCATTGAGGGTGTGGTGCCAGCCCCACAACTCATTCAACGTCTACAAGCGTTGGTTTAAGGCTACATCTTGCACCATTCTCAACAAGCCGCCAATCCCGCCCGGAACTCAAGTTCCGGGCTAATAGAATCAAGTCCACTAAAGTGGACTGCAATTCTTCCCAGTCCACTTTAGTGGACTTGATCCTATTAGCCAGGGGTTTGAACCCCTGGCGGGTTAATGCGATAGGTGCAAGATGTGAGTTTAAGGCTACATCGGGATAGGCAGTATCTGGGTGTAACAAATAGCTCTCTGGCGACATCCGGAGCTGCTGACTTAAGCGGACGCGAATATGTACGGGAAATCATATCTTGCAGCCTTCTCGCGTCAGCTGCTTTCGCCAGCCCGGAAATTGACTTCCGGGCTAATATCTAAACTCGGTGAGGATCTAGTGCATCTGGGAGAAGTGCTGCTTCGGGTTGCTGCGATAAAGAGCGATCGCTATCCTATTAGAAGACTTTCCCGACTCCAACACAGGTTGCCTAGTCTTGAGGAGTGCCTGGAGCAATGCTCGATTCTTGAGAACTATTGGGAGGAGCCACCACAACACCTTTATCCCCACGTTGCTCCCGTTTTTTTCGATCCGCTTTTAGCACATCTTCCATAGCCAGCTGCATTTGAGCCATTTTTTCCAAATTGCTGCGATACAGCTCTAAGTCTTTGAGTAATTTATCTTCTGGCAGGTTTAAGGCATTACAGATTTGCTTAAGCGCCTCAATCCGCTGCTTTTCGTCTTTTACCAGATCGGCGTCTGCCACTTCTAGCAGCGTAAATAAACCAATTGCAAACAAACGGCTGTACTTAAACGGAGGATTGTTAGCGAAGGCCTGCACAGCGATCGCGTGCAAGTCATCAGCGCCGTGACTAGGAGCCGTTGGGTTTAACCAGGCAACGATTTCCTTCCCACCCAGACGCATGGCTAATTCTTCCAGCCGCTGGGCATCCTGCTTGTACTGTTGCGGCTCGTTCCCGACTGCTTGACAGAGAGCATCAAAAATCGGTTCTTTATCTCGTTCTGGTCGATAGCCTTGCATGAAGCGGTTAAAGGATGTCACCACGCCCAATGCATAAATGGGGTCGTAGCGAAAGTCCACATTGACCGAAAGCAAGTGCATTTCCACCATCAACTCTTCTACCACCCGCCGGTAGATGGAGTTAATGGGACGGGTGTGTAGGGTATAGAAAGTTCTTTTGGTGTCTGATACAGTGCGGACGTTATTCACCGGAAAATTTTAAGTTTGAGGGCGATGTAAACTCATTGTCACAGCTTTTGGACACCTTTGCCAAGGCAATGTCTTGTAGAGACTCCCGGCGATACAATGCCGGGGATCGCAAAAATTAGTCATTGATAATTGGCAAAAGGGTATTGGCAATTAGAGAAACGCCTTCCTTATCCTAAATTCCGATTACTGATTACCCATTATCGATTAGCCATTCCCTATGACTTTTTCTCCTGAACTAACACTCCTGGCTAAATATATGGCTGGGGAATTTGAGAATCGAGAACAAGCGACAAGAGAACCCGCTTGGTACGTAAACCTCCGCCTTTGGCTGCGACCCGTACCGCTGTTTGCAGAAGATAGCCTCACCCTGTTTGCAGAGCAAGCGAACATCCTGCAACTGGATCGCCCCTATCGTCCTAGGATTCTGCGCCTGCGCCAAAGCGACACCACCGAAGCCTCGCTGATGGTGCAATACTATATGCTCAAAGATCCCGATCGGGTAAGGGGTGCCGGTCAAAATCCAGCGTTGCTGAAGACGCTTACACCGGAACAGATGGAACTTCTTCCCGGCTGCACCCTCGCCGTCACTCAGCAATCCTTAGCCCAAAATACCTATAACTTTTCTACCGCACCCGCGACTGATGCCCGCTGCTGCTTTACCTATCAAGGAGAAACTTACCAGGTTTCTCTGGGGTTTGAGGCTCGGCATCTAGAATTTAAAAGCTATGACAAGGGAATTGACCCCCAAACAGGCAGAGCCATCTGGGGGGCACTGCTTGGCCCCTATATTTTTACTAAGCGGGAAGATTTTTCCGCTGAGCTAGCGATTTGAAGTCAATTGTCATCAATCAAGGACGATTGACTTATTAATGACTCATGACTGGTTTAGCTGACCATGCTGCGGGGCACCCCTTCAAGAGCCTCTTCTTCGGTTTCAAAAATTTCAAACACCGAATCCATCATGGTGACTTCAAACACGAGTTTTGCCTCTGGATGGACGTTACAAATGCGGAAAGAGCCTTTTACTTTGTCAGCATCTCGCATTCCTGCCACCAAGGATGTTAGACCAGAGCTGTCAATAAAATTAACTTGACCGAGATTCACAACTACGTGGCGACTGAGTTTGGAAATACATTCCTGCAACTTCAGGCGAAACTGCCATGCGGTTGTAATATCCAGGCGTCCAGTGGGGGCTAAGACGATGACTGTCGTCCCGTCTTGAGTCGTATGTGTTCTCTGATCGATATGAATCACCAAGACCTCCTTGCTCCGGAAGCTCCGTCTATATTTAATATCTAGAGAGGAGCCGCATTTAAGTACGATTGCTCCCATGATTTGAGCTTTCAGTAGTCTAACTCTAACTTAGATATTAGGACTACCAAAAATTCAGTTCGCCTAATCTTAAAGCAAAGCTTTAAAAAAATTACATCAAATTCGGCTTCTATCTGACTGGATTCGAGCGATCGCCCACTCAGAATAGCACTTAGGGTCATACAGGTAGAAGATTCCCATCTTGGTCACAAACCTGCTTCAGTATCCGGGAAACAGGGGTCGCCTCCTCTTCTAGGGGAGAAGATGGTTCCACGGGCATCCGGGTGGTTGAAGCAGTCGTTACAGTTCTCGTAAATTTCCAATACTGAATCCATCATGGTGATTTCCAGCACCACCTTGGCGGCTGGAAGCAGATTGCAAAGGCGGAAACTCCCGTTTACCTTGTCCGCATCTCGCATCCCTGCCACCAATGAGGTGAGTCCAGAACTATCAATGAAATCCACTCTCCCAAGATTCACGACCACATGACGACTGAATGTATAAAGACACTCCTGTAACTTCACGCGAAATTGCCAAGCTGTGGTGGTATCCAGCCGTCCTGTTAGTGTCAAAACGATAATCGTCGTGCCGTTTTGGGTCGTGTATGTTTTCTGGTCGATGTGAAGCACGGACACTCACCTCAGAGATGGGCAAGTATATCAACCGGGTGCGACGACGGGATTTTTCCCGTAGTCTAACTCAGACCGGGGATTCAGATGGAGGTGTCCAGTTCGCCCAATCTTGTGGCTTTAAGAAAGTTTCATAAAGCTCGGCTTCTGGGGTGTTCGGTTCGGGTTGATAGCCATATTCCCAGCGAACCAGAGGCGGTAAAGACATCAAAATTGACTCGGTGCGTCCGTTCGTCTGAAGACCAAAAATGGTGCCCCGGTCGTAGACGAGGTTAAATTCCACATAGCGACCGCGACGATATAGCTGAAAATTCCGCTGGCGATCGCTATATTCAATTTTCTGACAACGCTCGACAATCGGAACATAAGCCGGTAAAAATGCCTGACCGCAATTCTGCACAAAGGCGAATAAATCTTCCCAGTTGCGCGGGTCTGGCGTACCCACTTGGTTGCTGTAAACAGCCGCTGGCCCCTCGGCGTGCGGGCCGCGATACAAAGCTCCCTGACCATCTTGATAGTCAAAAAAGAGTCCTCCAACGCCCCGCGTTTCTTGCCGGTGCTTCAGATAAAAATATTCATCGCACCAGAGTTTAAAGGTGGGGTAGTACTCTGGGTGATGGGCATCGCAGACTTGCTTCAAAGTGCGGTGAAAATGGGCGACATCTTCCGCAAACGGGTAGTAAGGGGTTAAATCGATCCCGCCGCCAAACCACCAAACTGGCCCTGCCTCAAAGTAGCGATAATTGAGGTGAACTGTCGGGACGTAGGGATTGCGCGGATGCAACACCATTGAGGTGCCAGTAGCATAAAAGCCGTGCCCAGCCGCCTCCGGGCGTTGCGCCAGAATCGACGGAGGTAACTGTTGACCCCAGACTTCAGAAAAATTAACGCCACCCTGTTCAAAAACTGCGCCCTCGCGGAGTACGCGGGAACGACCGCCACCGCCTTCCTCTCGTTCCCAGGCATCTTGTTGAAATTTCCCAACTCCATCTAGTTGTTCCAAACCTTCACAGATTTGGTCTTGCAGCTGCTGCATAAACTGGCTGACCCTAGCTTTCGAGTCATCTGGGGGCAGAACCTTAGCAGAAGTAGTTACGTCCGTCTGAAAAGCTGTCATAATCTCAAGTCAATATTGTTCACAAAAGCGATTGGGAAAGGCAAAAGGTATTGGATTGTATAAATCGGGATGGGAGTTCGCCTGAATTTACCCAGGATACAGGCTTGGTAAGCGCGCGATCGCTTATGCAGCGTCTGCTCGCTTTTCGGGGTGAGGGTGAGCCGCTTTTATAGTGTCAAAGCACTCAACTCTATGCGATCGCAGGGGAACTTACAGCCTATCTTAAATCGGGTCTGCCTGAACCCAAGCAGCATAGTTGAATAAAGCCTCTACAGGCTACTCTCGAAATATCCTACAGGGGGATGCTACCTGTTGATCCCTTGGATTAAAGTAATAAGTTCCCTTAAAGACTCGCTGTGGGGAGGAGTGTTGTGATTCTCAATTTTTCCTTAAAGTTTATCGCTGGTCGAGAGGGTTTTTCCTTTAAGTTTTCCCTAGTTCGGACTTACCGCGCCGTTAGTTCTGCTTCGGTAGATGTCCTGTGGCAAAAATTAATCAATCTCGGCGATGTATCATGGCATCCTCTACTTGCCAGCACCAATGTCCCCAGCGGGTTGATTGCCAAACCGGGACTGATTTACAAGGTAGTCACGCGCTGGCTGCCAATTCCCATTCGGGTTTTTGTTGAGCGCGTCCGTCCCTGTGAGTTACTCAGTGTGAGAATGCTGGCAATCCCAGGAGTTGAGAAACGGGTGACGTACCAGGTAGAATCCACGGTCTGCGGCACGTATGTATCTTATTCAGTGACGTTGCGCGGTTGGTTGTCACCTTTAATTTGGTGGATGATTGGCTCTTACTCAGCCCGTGTTGCCACTGAATTAGCCCAAGCTGCCGAACAGGTTTACAAGCTCAAGGGGCGTTGCTGAATGAAGTATGAATTACGCAAATGCTGGTATCGATTGGTGTTTCAAGTAGTGAAGTAGCAATCTAATAGAGTGTTTCAGCATTTCTTCTGACTTCGAGTAACACAACGTTTTTCGA
>NZ_JBHZGO010000038.1:0-22243 GCF_042747725.1 Coleofasciculus sp. H7-2 | reverse complement strand
CTTTTTTAAGGCTGAGTGTAGTTTCTTTAGTTGCTCTGCATTGAGATGATTCTTCGCTGGCATTTCTGCACTCATTTGACTTAATTAAGCTTTCCATTATACCCTATTTAAATGCATAACAGCTTACTCATATTCCCAAACTCTATAAAACACCTTTGACACCACCCATCAACCCACAACGCCGGAATCTTAAACCTTGCTCCGCACTTTGGGCATTCTGATAGCAAACTCAATTTATGTTTTTCACACATCTGCGTCGTTTTAAACTGCCACTCAATCTTGTGACAAGGCACTTCCCCATAACACGCCCCACATAACCGAATTGGTTCATGTTTCATTCCCACCCCTTCAGGCGGTAACATCTGAGCTAACCTATCCGCATCAACGCCCATTAAAACGGCGATCGCCTCCAACTGCTGACGACTGGGAAAAGGATTGTGATAGAACTTTTCCCAACGAGCGTAGGCGAAGCCCGCCGAAGGCATCGCACCCCCAAGCCCCGCCGCCTTACCACCCGTAATCTTCCCGCATTTGTTCGTAATCAAAGATTTCTGGCATTTCTGGGACAGATTCATGTTCAATAACTGCCAATTCCATTTCTTCAGCTTCCGGCTTAGTCTGTAAGGGCTTTTTAGCTTTTTGAACTTCAACCTGCTCGGATTTTTGACGTTCCTTTTTGCTTTTCTTTTGAGTTAAAAAGGTATCGCGATCGCGCACTTCTGCCAAAATTGAGCGATTACTGACTGTTTTACCCGTCTCCCGAATCTTCCGACTGCTGGCTTTAGCCTCAATCAAAGACAGTTGCTCAGTTTGCAAATCTTGGGCATAAGCACGGGCTAAAAATACCTCTTTACCGTTTTCATTGCGGTAAACCAAAATAGTTGTAATATCTCTGGGGTCAAATCGCAGCACCACGCTTACTCCGGCATAGCCTTCCAAACAATCACCCCGATACATCAAATTCTCAAATTGCAGATAACCCCCTCGATAGATTGTGCGGCGGGTTTGCTTCATCAAACAAATGTCCAAATCCCGTTGAGAAATTAGACTAGGAACCGCAATCAATCCCCCTTCCCATCGTTGGAAGCGAGTCTGATCGCCCATTCGCGCATCAATACTTTGGTTGTACTTGTCTACAATGAAGCGCACCAGCAATTGTTCTAATTCCCACAGCGTCAGACAAGCTTCCTTCTCCGCTTCTTCTGGACGCTCCTGCACATTAGAACCTGTATATCCAGGCAACATTGAAAACAATTCCGTTCGCTATTTGGTGTTGGGTGGGGAAATAGCGATCGCGCCAGAAATAATATTATTGAGTCTTCAGCTTTAAATCTTGGCGCTGCTGCCAACGCTTCTTCAACTGAGATTTTTTCAACTCTCGCAGCCGCAGCCGCAACTGCTTCACATTGGGATTCTGTTTACCATAGCGCCAACTGACATAAGCTTGGGTAATCTCGTCAATCGCCTCAGCAGATTCCAGTGGCTGGTGTTGATACGCCAGAGAAGCATACTCCAAGGGCGTCTGGGCTGGATGCTTGGCGTATCCCTGAGTGCGTAAACTTGCCAACATTTCCTGGTAAAGACTTTCCATCGGCGGCAGCTTAGCTAACCAGCGACGGTACAGCCATAAACGCACACCCTTCCAAGCCAGCCAGCCCAAAAAACCTAGGCAAATGGCTAAAATGAGACCGGCGAACAAGCCCACCCAACCCCTGGATAACAACGCCCACAGCCAGATGATTCCCCCAATCAACCAGGTAGCGATCGCACCAAACACGTTATTCAGCCAACTGGTGACGGGCGAAGGCAACCAACCGGCAACCCACTTCCAGAATTGGCGCAACACGCTAAAAGTTTGGTCTTCTTCAATCGAAGCCGGAATGAGTGGATGCGTGGGAATCGGATCGAAAGCAAACCAACCGTTACTCGGAAAATACACCTCCGTCATCAGATAGGCATCAGTGTTGCGGACGATGTATAAGCCAGTGAAGGGATTGAACTCACCAGGGGAAAAGCCCCCCACCAGTCGCGCCGGGATGCCAATCGAACGCAGCATAATCGTGAGGACGCTGGAAAAGTGGTCTGGATAGCCGCCTTTGTACTTGAAGAGAAATGCCTCTACTAAGTCTTCGTTTTCATCCAAAAACGGCAAACTATTGGGATCTGGTGGAATTGTGTAGTGCTGTTTAAGATATTGAGCCAAGTAAAGAGCTTTTTCGTAAGGCGAGGTGATGGGTTTTTTCGACTTCGCTAAGATTTCTTCAGTTGCCTGCCGCACTTTGCCAGTAATTTGGGGAGGAACTTGCAGATAGTAATTTCGGATGGCTTTGGAATAGTCAGTGGACGCCTGCCCCAAACGAGTGCGATCGCGGTAAGGAACTTCTGAAACTACCGTGTAGGTGAGTCCCTCTTGCAACAGTGAAGGCGATCGCACGCTGCCTTCTGTATCCAGTGCCACTCTTTGCGTGGGATAGTAGAGTTCCTTGGGATACGCCAGGGCTGGCAGCAGATTCGCCATCTCAGACACCACCGTGTAGGTCTGAATCACCTCCCTAGTTTTCCCAGTAATGAACTGTCTGGGGATAAAAAATCGGTATGACCAAGGTGGACGCTCTACCGTCTGCGTTTGATTGTCGCGCGAAATCTCCCAACCTTGACCCGTATAGCGGTCAAACCCCAGCACCCGCCAAAATCCCTCTGACTGGGAGCGTACCCGCATCACCACCTTGGGCTTCATCTCTCCCCGCAGGTTCTGGTTAATCTTACTGTTAAAGCCGTAGTAAAAAGTATCATCTACATTGCCAGGGCCAGCGTCTTGATTTGACCCGCTACCAAAGCCTCCCTTGCCCTGTTTACCGGGGTTGACAATGCCACGGTTATTACTGGGAAAATCCTTTTGTGCGAGATTGCTGGGGGCACTGACGGGAAATGTCTGTAGCTGATAGCTAGGAAACCGAGGCATCACGGCAAAAAGCGTCAACCCCAGTCCCACGATCGCTAAAAAATTTATACTGAAAAATTTCCAATTAAAAATTGGGGAATTCCCCTTTTTTAATTTTTTATTTTTCATTTTTATTTGTTCCAAACCGAGCCGCGAACGGTAATCTAGCACCAACACCGGCAGGGCGATGCCTAAGAACACCAGCAACACGGGTGCAAAAGCGAACGTCTGGCTCACCGTACCAGCAACACCCAACAAAATCAGCCCGATTACCATCGAATACCCCAAGTCCTTGCGACGGGGCAGATCGAAGCTATGCAGCACTTGCAGATGAATTAACAACTCTGCCAGCACCAGTCGGGTATCGTTCAGTTGACCAAACAGATTTTTCAAGAAAACTGCCAGTGCCACCAACATTCCAATCGCCAGTAAGAACTTCACTGGCACATTGCGATCGCGTCGTCGATACCAACTCCACGTCGCACCGGCAATGCTGAGCGGCACAGCCCACAAGCTAATCTGCGTCTCGGCTGCCACATCCGTGGCGATGATTCCTACCAACACGAGCGCCTGCACCAGCACCCGCAACAGAATTGATTCTTCCGTTTCCGGCATCGGCATCGCCGCTAGCCGCTGCCTAAACTGATTAAAAACTGGTAGACGCCGCATACTGGGGAAAAGGTCAATCGCTAATTGCTCATTGCTAATTGTTCTATCACAGTTAGCGATTAGCCATTAGCCATTTAATTACTGACCGCGATCGCAAAAATCAGCGGTTGCCGATCCAGTTCCTGAAACTGAATTTCCAGAGGATAAGTCTGGTTGGGTTCCAAATCAAAGGATTCTACACTCAAATAGCCCGGATAAGTGCGCTGTGCCGTTGCCGAGCCTTGCGGGGTACGCACAGTTAACCTGCCGCCGCGAGGCAAGCGCGTCTCAATCCGGCATCTGGGAACCCGCCCTTCTACCTGATATTCCGCCCTAAGAGTCATCAGTCCAACAGTCGTCTCCCACTGTCGCTCTACCGGCTGCCGATCCGGCGATACAGGCAGCGTCAGCGCGTTGATGATTTCTCTAGCTGCCAATAAGGACAGCGCCATTTGTTGACTGTCTGTCGCCTCTTCATAACGATTTGTAAAAAGTTGCTGCTCTTGAGGAGAACGGGTCGGATAGAGCAGCACCAATCCTGCTAACTGGTTCAGTGCCTGGGGTTGCTCTGGAAATAAGGCACTGGCGGCACGCACCATTTTTGCTCCCTGTTGCAGCTGCGACTGCATCGCCTCCTGGCAAGAGTGTAGCAGTTGTGTTAAAACCGTTTCGGGTAGGGTGACTGGCAGACTGAAGTTAGAGAGCTGCGGCGTCCATAGGGGAACCCAGCTCGAAACTTGGCTGTCTGAATAGTCAGGTTCATAATTACGAATCTCCGTCTCCCAGGGAAACAGGGGTGGATTCCGTTCAATTTCTGCTTGTAGTTTGCGCTTCAAAAGCGCATGGAAACGATTTTGCACAGTCGGTATTTCTCCTCCCAAGTTGAGTGGTTGACAGCCTTGGGTCGCTTCACCGAAGTGGTCGGTCACTACGCTCAAGTCTTCTGAATCCAGTGGATCTAACGCATCCAATTCCAGCTCTGCCGCCAGCCAGTCGTCTGTAAGAGCAGGCGATTCTTGGGGTGGTGGCGCTGCTAGAGGATCGCCATCCTCTAGCAGACTCGCCAGAAAGCGGTTGTCTATCGCTTCGGAATTGTTGTCTAGGTCACTATTCATCTTGAGATGCACTTGCTCCGGATACTGAACGATTGCGAATTTCCCAGGCAATCTCTAGCAGCTTGAACCACCGCTTCTCCACCTGGGAGACCGTGCAACCCAAAGTTTGAGCGATCGCTGCGTTTGGGAGTCCCTGTTGCTTTAATCGTAGTAATTCCGCCTGCTGATCGCTCAGCATTCCTTGAAATGCTTGCCAGTGCTGAGGCGTCAAACCCAAATTCCGTTCCAAATCCGCTTCCAACCACTGATGCACCAGTTCCCAGCGCTGAGAAAGAGCAAATCGAATCAAATGATATTTGAAGCGTTGCTGCAAATAATCCCTTTGGCGCGGCGTCAAACCCAAAATTGCTTCAATTTCCCCAGCGGATAAATCTTTCAGGCGCAAAGTAAAATAATCGGCGCATTCATTTTGCTGGCGCTCTTTCAGATAAGCCAGCAACTCCTTAATCACCGTCTGGCGCAGGCTTTTTTCCAGCGGTTCGGATTCGTGAGCGACCATCGCCTCCCGCACCTGATGCACCGTCGCTTCATTCCAAACCGAGTCGGAATCAGTGGCAGCTCCCTCTGCCGCCTGCTCCATATCTACGGAAGTTTCCGGGGGTTGCTGTTGCGAAAAAGTCTGCGCCCGCAGGATAATTAATTGCTGAGTGCGATGACCGGGCAAAGGAATGCGCCGCTTGCCGTAGCGCTCGGCAAAAGCCATGTACTCTGCCAGTTCCAACAAAGTATGAGGACGATACGCCGCACCCATTCCGCTTTCTCGTCGAAATGCGTTTAAGGACTCAGCATAAAATCCCTGTAAGAAATCTTCTATCAGAGTTAGCCGCGCCTGGTAGCTCGTAGGCACTTGCGACGGTGTAATGTAGCGATAGATGATCGCACTGAGAGTGCTATGTAATTCTACTCGTCCCCGGTGTGCCCCCATTTGGTAATAATGAAGACATTGTTTCAGGCGAAGACGAGCCAGTGTTATTGCCCAGGTTTCGATGTCTCCTGAGTCCTGGATGCGCTTACTCTCAGTGCAAATCCGGGCGACTTCGCTAGCTATCCGCGCCGCAACCTCACGACAGTTCTGCTCCGACGCCTTGGATGACACTCGGAGTTCGTTAAATAGTAGTTGAAAGATTGCCTCCACCACTCCCTGGTAGATTTCCCCACAATGGCTGATTGTTGTCAAGACCCTAGCATACCCAACTACGACACGTTAACGGCAGAAGACCCCAAATAGTCCTTATGAACTTAGACCAACAAATTCAAGCTCTGATTGACAAAGCGCCCCTCTATCGCATCCCACCTAAGTGGATTACGGAGATTGCACCCGTTCTCGTAAACTATGCGACTGAGCTGCAACATTCGGAGTATTACATTCTCCAGAGTCAGGAAGATGGTTGGCTGTTGACGACCCTTAGCAATCGCGCCCAAGCCAATCTCGAAAAAAATGCGATCCACGCCTTTTCAACTTTAGAAGACGCCAACCTTTTCCCTTCGGTGCCAGATCCTGAAATTATTGCCTTGCCAGAACCTGTGACTCACATTTTATTTGAAATGGTTGGCAGGGATATTGTAGATAGCACGATTTTCTTTGAAACTCCCGGTAATCGTACCACCGGGACTGAAATATTTCGGGAAAATCTGCTGAACCGGATTAAAGAACACCGGCAACAACACTGGCCTTCCCTCAACTCTAATCCCAGAAATTTGCCCCCCGATATCGCTTGAGTCATGGGCTTTTTGTAGGGTGGTGTTGTCCGCCCTACGAATCATTATCATTCTTTGAGCGTGTAACGCCGAACAATCACTGCTAATTTTTAGATTTTTTAATGAACCGGATTCAGTACGCTGCAACGTCCGTTATATTAACTGACCCCCGTGGAAACGCCAACGAGGAAACAAAATTCGCATGATGGTTTGCGACGCCAGATAGACGCTAAGCCACACGAGACTGTAGTGCAGCACAAACCATTGCAGCGGCAAATCCCGTCCTACACCCGGTAAGCTAAATATTTTCACCAGCACTACGATAAATACCGCTTCCCAAATACCGGCAAGCAGCTGTAATGCTCCGGGCCAATCTCGATCCCAACGGAATTTCTGAATATAGTCATAAAGAAGATCCCAGCCGAGTCCAAAGACAGCAACATACCCTAGTATCCAGAAAAAAAGCGAGTCGGCACCGGGACTAATGACGCCCAAAGCAAAGGGCAACGTTACCAACGTGCCCACTGTTACTAGCAGAAATAATCTGGTTTGCCAACGACCAAAGAGTGTCGGAGTCATGGTAAATTTTTAATCCACTTACCGCATCAGTTTTCAAGCTTCAGTTCGGGCAGTCCGGACGCTTCTTTTTTGCGTAAATGACCTTCGTAGACTATTCCTACTTCTAGCTTAGATGGGCATCTCACCCAAACAGAATTTCCCACAATTGGCAGCCCTGTCGTTTCCGACATAACATTTGCCTCTTCGGGGTCGGCGATACAGCCAAAACCCATATAGTCAGCGATTTCCTTCATTGTCAAATCTTCTAGAAGGTAGCTGCTGCTCATCTCCGCTTCTTTACACTTGAACAGCCTGACTTCAGGTAAAACTTCGTTAAAAATTTTGAGTTTTCGCACTTTATTGCCTCCATTCCTATAAGTGCAATGGACTCGTATATTTTTGGTTCGCTCAGGGCGATGACAGCAGGTATTGATGGAGTCAACTTTTTTTCAGTATCTATCTATATTTTCTGCCTCTCCGCTTCTAGATGAATCAGCAATATTGCTGAAATCTGCTCTGGGCAATCAGTGGAGTGCCCAGAGCCAATCTAGTAAATTTACGGTGCTTGATTCACTACCCACTTCAGCCATTGCCCAAAAGAACTCAAAAAGTTCAGTCGATGGATTCCGGGGGCATGGGCTGCCGCCAGATTATCAACTGCACAAAGTGCTGCATATTGCAACCCTAAGAAGCTATCAACAGCGGCGTAAGGACCCCCTAGGGTCATAGCACCAGCAGCATACATCCGACCCCGCGAGGATCGCATTTCGACGAGTTCAAAATTGTTGGCAACAGCTATCCGCCCATTTTCATGGAGGGGGAGGTTGTAATGGGTGACAAGGTCGTTCAGGAGGGGATTGGCTTTGACTTTGGCATCGAGTCCGGTGGCGTCGATGATAAAGTCAGCTTCGAGGCGAATTTGTCCTTTTAATCCCTTTTCTTGAATATAGGTAACGGTGCGCTCAATTCCTGACGAGTGGGGGTTGCGTTCGACTCGTTCCACTTCCCCAAAGGTAATTTGATACCAGCCTTGACGGATGCCTTCTTCAACCATGCGTCGCCAATCTTGGCGGTCAGCTGTGGTGGTGCCGCCCCAATCGGCGAGTAAGCGCGATCGCTGTTCGGGGTCGGCTTTTTCAAGCATTACCCGCAATTCACCGCCCCAAGTGGCTTTAGGCCAGTTAAAGGGTTGAAATTCGTAATGATTTTCGACAGCCCGTTGCGATCGCCCAAATTTGTTACCTTGGGGTTTAGGCGATCGCATCAAGTGTAGCAGCGAGATATTTGGGTTTTTTGCCCTAGCTTCATAAATTCGCTGTACGATCCGCGAAGCGACAATCCCTCGCCCCCGAATCATCACGGTACCACCAAATTTCTCTAAATGCTCGTAGACGTGGTTATGTTCTTCGTAGGCATTGACGACGGACTTAAAATCATTGGTTTTTTCCCGGTAAGCTTGCAAATCTGGGAGAAACTGAATTGCCGGGTAGCCGGTGGCGAGTTGGACATTGCGGGCGATTAAGAAGGCATGGTCGCGGTGGTTGGCACTGGTACGAGAATAAGCGATCGCATATCGTCCATCCTCAGTTTTCCGAATCGAACGGACGCTGGCGTAGCGAAATATCTGTTCCCAACCAATCCGTTTTGCTTCCCTATCGATAGCGTCAAAGACATTACCGGCACGAGGGGTATAAGTTTGGGCAAAAGCCGGTTCGGCAAATACCTGCCACAAATACCCTAATCCTGTTCCTAAACTTCCCTTGAGCAAATCGTGCCCAGCTTCCCGCAGGGCATAACTAGGCCAACCCCAAATATTATCAGGACAAGAATCCGAATTCGACCGCAGCCGTTCGTACAGAGGAATTTGCGAATTCATGCACAGCCGCTTGTAACGGGCATACGGTTGGGGTTCCATTCCCAAAGCCGCAATCTGACTGCTTTTCACGCCGTAAATTCTTAATAAATCGACCCAGACAAAGCTGCCCAAACCGCCCCCAACGGCGGCATAGTCCACTTCATCCACCCGCAACCCAGTAGCATGGAGGTCTTGCACGACGACTTGCTGCGCCTGAAACGCGGGTGGGGGAAACGCTGCCGTTCCCCCAGGTGGCGCGGGGGAGACAAGCGGAGGCAGCGGTGCTGGATGGCTAATCCTGGGGTCAGGTAAATCCGTGTCTGGGTGAAAGAAAATCTGGGAATTGCCAGAGGGGGGCGATGCAGGTGGATTTGCAGCGAAGGTAACGCTGATGTAATAAGGGCCAATTTGCAGCGAGTCGCCATTACCCAGAACACTGCGCGTCTGACGTTGCCCATTAATCAAGGTGCCGTTGCTGCTGTTTTGGTCGATAACCACCAACCCGCCAGCGTCCATATCAATCAGGACGTGGAAGCGGGAAACCTCAAGACTATTGAGGGCTAATCGGGAGACGCGACGCCCATTAATTTCCGCTGGCATCTGATTAAATTCCCGTCCCAGTGCAATTGGGAGGGTTAGCGTCGGTTCTTTCCGTTCTCCCGTTCCTGGATCGTCCCAGCTGAGGCGAAGGCGCATGAGTGCTGGATTCATGGTTGATTAGTTGCTGCTAGGAGTGACTAAAACGCTCAATGCTGCTGCTAGGGAGGTGCCACACCACGGACACCCCAAATTCAGTAAGTTATACGGTGAAACTCGATGACAACTGGAACATTCCAAACCATAGGTTACAGCCGCTGGGTTAGGGGCGGTGGGGGCTGGTTTGCCTGCTGCGGGTGACGGTGGCGGCAACAAAACCGTAGGAGGAACGCCTATCACTGCCAGGGAAACCGCTGTCACCTTGAGTTCTATCTGTCCTAAACAGATCGTGCTACCCTGGCTCAGAGGCACCTCGCCTTGAATGATGGTGCGCCCATCCACTAGCGGCGGATTACTTTCTCGCAGGTTCCGCAAGTAAAAGCTTTGCTGCTGTTGGTTAAAAAATATTTCGACGTGCAGCCCAGATACTGTGGGATCTGTCAAAACGATATCGCATCGAGCTGGGTCACGACCAATCCGGATGGTGCCGGGATGTTTAGCAATTTGTCGATCGTGAATTGTCTGGGTTTGTACCCGACCGGCTTCTTGCCACTCTAAAGTTAATTCATTCATATTGCCAGCCCTTATATATTTTCTATTTTCTATAAAGTGCTTCAAGTCTTAGTGTCCTGATTTCTAACATGACCTGGAAGAAAAATCCGAAATTGTGTAGGAAGTTTAAAAAAAACTAAAATGCATAGGAAATGACGGCAAGCAGTTATCTTTGCTCAACCTCACTTTCTGAGAAGGCGTTACTCAGTGGCAAACTTTGTAAATGTTCCCGATGTTGTTCCCGTGCAATTCATTTAAGTTTTGGCGTTCGTGATGGCACCAACAAGCTTACTGGCATAGTTTAACAATTTTGTCAATGAAAACAGATATAAAATTATAGATGGGGTTGATACCAATCGGCGATCGCTTAAAAATAAAATTCGATTTTCTGCAACAGGAGGTTGTGATGTCAATTCAGCTACTCAGACGGCGATTTAGCCTAGAGGAATACCACCAGATGGCAGAGGCTGGTATTCTCACAGAGAACGATCGGGTGGAACTATTAGATGGAGAAATTGTAGAGATGTCCCCAATTGGAAGACGCCATGCAGCCTGTGTTGACCGTCTGAATAGATTATTTGGCAGTCGTCTAGCAGAAAGAGCCATTGTCCGAGTTCAAAATCCTATCGAATTGAGCGATCGCGCGGAACCACAACCTGACATCGCATTACTGCAACCACGGGAAGATTTCTACGAAGCGGGACATCCTCAACCCCAAGATATCTTGCTCTTGGTGGAAGTTGCAGACACCACTGCGGAGTTTGACCGCGAAATAAAAATTCCCCTGTATGCAAGTAGCAGAATTGCGGAAGTTTGGTTGGTGGATATTAATGAACAATGTCTAGAAGTTTACCGGCAACCTGCGTCAAATGGCTACCAGAACGTGCAGAAGTTACAGCGAGGACAAAGTATTTTTATCCAAGCTTTTCCTGATATTAACTTAACGGTAGATGAAATATTGGGATAGTGTTTCCTAAAAGAAGCGATCGCATCCCAAACACATCCCCGTCAAGCTTGCATCATCGATTCGACGCCAGTTTATCAGCAATGCGGGTTGTTTCTGGCAAGCGGTATTTCGTAGTGCAACGCATCACATAATCAATCGCCGTTTCTAGACTCACCCGATGTCCGCTAGAAATATAAACTGGCTTAACGCCAGTGCGCGATCGCAATACCGCGCCAATCGTTTCGCGGCGATACCGCAACGGTTGCCATGCGCCTTTTTCAACTGGCAACTCGTCATGCTTACCAACGAGCAAAGATTTGGCGACACCAATCGTGGGAAGGTCGATTAGCACTCCGAGATGGGAGGCGATGCCAAATCGGCGGGGATGGGCGATTCCCTGACCATCACAGAGGATTAAGTCAGGCGTGATGCTGACTTTTTCTAAGGCGTCTAGAACTGCCGGAATTTCCCGGAAGGAGAGGAATCCGGGAATGTAGGGAAAGGTAGTGGGACGGAAGGCGATCGCTTGCTCTTGTAGCTGTAAATCTGGAAAACTCAGAACGGCAACGGCTGCTCTACTGATGGTACCCGACTCCTCAAAACCCATATCGACCCCAGCGACATACTGCACCGATTCCAACTGGTCTGAAGTAATTACTTCTTTGCTCAGTTCTTGCTGGATGGCGATCGCTTCCTCAGCCGTATCAGGCCATGCATGACGTTGGTGGATTTTCATGGATTTACTTCCACATCCTGGGGTTTTTCCAGCCACTCAATTACCCTGGCTTCTTCCGGAAGTTTAGCTTCATTTTGCCCCGCTGCTCTCGCTCGGACATTAATCAAACCGATGGGAGTCCTCAACAAGTCTACAAGCGTGGCTTTCCCAGCGATCGCTTTCACACCCGTCACCGGCAATTCTTTGACCAACCACCGACTCAGGCGATATAGATATTCCTTGGCACTCAGGTTGTTCATCAGCTTGACGCCATGCAGTTCGTGCAAGTAGCGATTCGAGCGACCATACCGACGCCATTGACTTTGAAGTTCCTCAAGCGTGGAACGATGCCGGTGCTGGACAATCGCTGTAGGGGCAAAATGCAACTGCCAATCACTTTCCCGTTGGATGCGCCAACAGATGTCAGCATCGCCGCCAGTGGTCAAGTAAGGGCGGAATAAACCCACTTGTTCCAGAGCTTTCCGCCGAATCGCTAGATTAGCAGTTTGACCATAAGCACAGAACGGATTTTCTAAGGTATGTTTTTGGGATAAAACATTTTCTCGGTCAGCGTACTTTTCTAGCAGAGTGTTCCCTGGCAAAGCCATAATTTCACCGACGACAATGCCAATCGTGGGATTGGCAAACGGCTCAATTAGGTCTGCTAACCATTGCGATTGAGGACGACAATCGGCGTCGGTAAAGGCAAAAATCTCAGCCGTTGACGCCCGAATCCCGGCATTCCGAGCCGCGTAGGAGCTTTGGATTTGGTTTTCCGCAATCGGGCGAATGGTTAAGCCACAAGCGGCTGAGTCGGCGGCTGACTGGAGAAGTGTAGCAGTGCGATCGCAACTGTTATTATCGACCAGCAAATATTCGACATACTCAGCGGGGTAAGTTTGCGATCGCAGGCAGTCGATTAAGTCTGGCAAGTCCCCCTCACCATTGTAGATGGGGACAATTACGGAAACCCTGGGCAGAACGGGCTGTTTCATAGGGCTGGAGTTCATATTTACCTGGAATCACCATAGCAAGCCTGCTAACGCCAAAGCAGGCTGCTGTATAACCGCTTCTGAGCTGTGTTCAGTTGTCAACGTGGCTCCGTTTCAATTGAAAAAAGCGTTATTTTAACTGAGATTTAGCCGCGAATGAAATCTAATTAGGGTCTTTATCTTGCCGATTCACTTAACTGGAATCATCCGACTATCGTTCTAGCTGTTCTCTTGAGTTTGCCTCACTCCGTCAACAATTAACTCATTAATGCAGGGATTGTTGCTACGGTTGGAGTATTACTACATATCTATCTAGCATTTAGAGTAGCTTTGTGAGAGCGACATCAATGGATTGATCGTAACTAACAATTGATTACTCGACAGTTAGCATTCCACAGACGGATTGGCTGTTCCTGATAATGTCCGGTGCGATCGCAACACGTCAGAAGAGTGAATCAGGCTGTTCCTTGCAATAGGTCAGTCATGAACAATTCGTTGCGATTGAAATGAGAAGAATTTTTCTGTTTTTGTTCCTGTTTGTGGTATTGCTCACTTCAACATTGAGTCGAGCCGGTTCTGCAATCACTTCAAATAGCAACACCACTCCCAATATTCCGGGTTGGACTCTTACTTTCGCAGATGAGTTCAACTCAACTTCCCTGGACAAATCGAATTATGTCCGATACTGGGGTAAACCGAGTTCAGCAGGAGCGGTTTCCTGGTGGAATGGAAACTCCGCACTAATCGTAGAAAACGGACTATTGCGCCTCAAGATTGCGAAAGAAACCGTAACTAAGAATGGAGTCACGTTTCCTTACACCGCAGGCGGGTTTACCCAACTTACGGCTCAAACCTACGGACGTTGGGTAGTTCGGGCGCGTTTTCAAAAGGGAGAAGGTACCCAAGGCTACATTTCGCTGTGGCGACAGGACTTTAAGTGGCCTCCGGAAATCGACTTTGCTGAAATCAGGGGAAACATACCTAACGAAAATATCTTTACGCAGCACTATTTGCTGGATGGTAAAAAGAAGTCAGAAGTTTCCAAACTGTACGAAACTAACTACACCGACGACTTTCACGAATACACCGTGATTTGGGAACCCGGACGCTTGACATGGCTCGTCGATGGCGTGCAAAAATTTACCACGACGCAAAAGTTTGATGCTTTCCCAATGGTGCTGGCGGTGGGCAATCTCGTGGGTAGCTGCGACAGCTTTGCGGGATGTCCTCTCACCACAACCCCATTTCCGACTTACTTGGATGTTGACTATATCCGCGTCTATAAAAAGAATCAATAGATGTTTTCTAGTCAATCCAATTTCACTTTTTGGGTTCAGTAAAAACGCCTGACAACTAAAGTCGCGGCTACACAAACTAATACCATTTGGGTTGTGAGGCGCTACATTAACTAGCCCCCTAACTTCCCGATAAATTGGGGGGCTAAGAAGTCTATCTGTTGCCAACAAAAAACAAAATGGTAAGTAGATGGATCTAATTATTTGTAGGATGGGTAGAGCGTAAGCGTTACCTATCAAACCCGTGTCATGCGTTGGGTTTCGTTCCTCAACCATTCCCTACATCAGATGCGCGAGTTTAATTATGTCTACCTACTTATAAGCCCCTGAAAAACTATCCACATCTCAGATGTGTAGGCTGGGTAGAGCGTAAGCGAAACCCAGCACTGGTGCAGTTTGCCCTAGTTACTCTCCCTTGAAGGCTAAAGCCTAGGCTTACGCTCTACCATTCCCTACGATTTTTCAAGGGTTTCAGAGTTTTAGACGCAGTTTCAACCGCCGACTTCAGAAGAATGGTGCAAGATGTGGGGATATTTACTTTGGTTTCCTCCGCAAGATGGAGTGGACTTTTAAATATCACAAGTTACATTAATTTACAAGAGAGATTTAAAAAACTTTGTGAAGGGAGGGTGAAGGTAAGCTGTGGCTGACAGTGAAAAGAAAAAAGTAAAAAATACGATTATTAATTGGCGTAACATTGACTTTCAGACGGTTAGGCAAAGAATCAATCAAATTACTAAGCAGCTGGAAGAGGTTCAAAAAAAATATGAACCCCAAGGCAATCAATTGAACTCTTATCAGCAAGAAAGCGCACAAGAGTCACGCCGTAATTGAGATCATTCCGTTGCGAAGCGCTGGCGCAAGATAAACTCTGCAACACTCAAATCCACCGGCGTTGTCACCTTCAGATTCGTCTCTTCTCCCTGCACAATCCGGACTTTCAAATTGCACTTTTCAAATAAAGCCGCATCATCGGTAACTTCCCAATGTTGGTGTCGGGCTTCGGTATGACACTGTTGCAACAAATCAACTTGAAAACCTTGCGGTGTTTGAGCCGCCCATAGATGCTGTCGATCGGGTGTACTCTCAATTAACCCAGTCGCATCCACGACTTTAATGGTATCTTTCACCGGCACCGCTGCAATTAAGCCGGGACAATTCATCAGTTCTTCAGCACACCGATCCAGTAATTGGGGCGTCGCCAGACACCGAGCGCCATCATGAATTAAGACGTGGTGGGCGGGTGGGAGCGCCTGCAAGCCGTTGTAGACAGATTCTTGCCGGGTTGACCCACCGACGATCAATTGCACTGGCTTGGTGAGGGAGAGATTGGCGAGAATCTCCTTGAAGTCGGAAAAGTCATCTGGATGAGCAATTAAACCGATCCAACTGATGTGACGAGAAGCTTCAACCGCTTGGAGAGTCCAGTGAATCAAGGGTTTACCGAGCAACGTCAAAAGGAGTTTGTTGCGATCGCTCCCCATCCGACGCCCCATCCCTGCTGCTGGAATCAATAAATGCACAGTCTTCCTCTTTTGCTGACCGCTTTGTTAATCCTTGTTGCGCTCAGTATATCTTCCCCTAAAATGAAGCTGATAAATAACCTCGATCAACAGTAATGCGAATACTTGCCCTTGTCCCCGGCGGGATTGGCGACCAAATTCTGTTCTTCCCTACCCTGGATGACCTGAAGCGGTATTACCCGGAAGCTCAGATTGATGTCATTGTAGAACCCAGGGCAAAGGGTGCCTACCGGGTTTGCAAGTCGGTTAATGAAACCCTCACTTATGACTTCAAAGACCGTACTGGGCCAGCAGACTGGGGAAATTTACTGGGTGTAATCCGCGATCGCCAGTATGATATCGCCCTGTCTCTGGGGCGTAGGTGGAGTGTGGGGCTGCTGCTGTGGCTGACTGGCATTCCGGCTCGAATTAGCTATAACGGCCCAGGAAACTGGTTTCTCACTAACCCAGTACCGCTAAAAACTGAGCAGTATGCCGCTGATATGTATCACGATTTGCTGCAAGGTTTAGGAATTAATTCCCCCTGTCCGCCTCTGGCGGTCAATGTACCAAAACCAGATATTGAGTGGGCACAAAAGGAACAAAAACAACTAGGTGTTCAGGAAACTGGCTACATCCTGATTCATGGTGGTTCTAGCGCCCTGGCTCAGGCGAAAGGGATTGATAAAATCTACCCGGTCAAGAAATGGCAGCAGATTATTCAAGAAACTCAACAGCGCCAGCCCGATTTGCCGATTGTCCTCCTCAAAGGGCCAGAGGATCAAGCATTCGTCAGCCAACTGATGCAGTCCTCCTCTAACCTGAAGGTGACTTCCCCTGGGGATATCGGGAAGTTGGCGGCAATGATTGCCGGTGCTAACTTGATGCTGTGTACGGATAGTGCGCCCATGCACTTAGCCGTCGCCGTTGGTACTTACACGATTGCGCTGTTTGGTCCCACAGAAGCGAAAAAATTGCTGCCGAGTAGCGATCGCGTTCGCGGTTTGCAATCCTCTAGTTCCTCGATAGCCGACATCCCTCCAGCAGATGTTCTCAAGCAAATCTGGGGCGGTTAAATAATTAAAAATTAAAAATTAAAAATGCAAAATTGCAAAATTTTAATTTTTAATTTTCCCGCCCCTCCAAACTATTCTCTGTTGATGCAATTCATGTCTAAAACTGCCAAACCAGCAGTATTTCTTGACCGGGATGGCGTCCTCAATGTCGAAGCCGGTTATATCCATCAAGTTGAGGATTTACACCTAATATCGGGGGTGGCTCAGGCGGTACGGCTGCTCAACGACCGACAGATGTTTTGCTGTCTCGTCTCCAATCAATCTGGCCCCGCACGAGGCTACTATCCGGCTAGCCATGTGGATGCCCTGCACCTGCGCCTCTGCCAGCTATTGCAAGCTGAAGCAGGGGCGCGTTTAGATGCTTTGTATTACTGCCCTTATCTCAGTCCCCCGGAAGGAGGGACAAATCCAGAATTCAGCCGCTGGAGTACCTGGCGCAAGCCGAATACGGGAATGCTGGTGGCGGCGGCTTGGGAACACGATCTCGATCTGTCGCGCAGTTTTATGGTGGGGGACAAAGCCACCGATATCGACATGGCGCACAATGCCGGTTGTACGGGGATTTTAGTGCAAACTGGATTTGGCGATCGCGTCCTCACTGGTGACTACCAACACCACACTCAACCCGATTACATCGCTCCAGATTTAGTCGCGGCGGTTGAGTGGATTTGCCAGCAGAACAATTAAAAATTACTCTTAATTTAATTTTTAATTGAGTTGGATAGCTTTAAATTCAATATCGATAGCCCCAAAATTACCAAAAACAACACCAGTCCAATCGTGCAAGCATAACTCATCTCTAAATTTTGGAAAGCTTGCTCATAGAGATAATAAACAATCGTCTTGGAACTGTTTCGCGGCCCTCCTTGGGTCATAATATAAACCTCTTCAAAGACTTTCGTGGCAGAAATAGCAGAAATCACCGCCACTAGCACCAGATACGGTTTCATCAATGGGATCGTAATGTCCCAATGCTTGGCAATCCCGTCCGAGCCATCAATCGCCGCCGCTTCATAGACATCTGCTGGAATTGATTGCAATCCAGCTAAATAAATCACCATGTAGTAGCCTAATCCCTTCCAAATCGTCACCACCATGACGCTAAAAAGCGCAAAGTGCGGGCTAGTCAGCCAAGGGATGCCATTTTGGAGAAACGGGATAATTTTTGTGTTTACCAACACCTGATTCAACAGACCGTTTTCTGCATAAAGCCAGTTCCAAGCAATCCCAGCCACCACCATTGAAATGACTACAGGTGTATAATAGAAAGCTCTAAACCAGCTAATTCCACGTAGCTTTTGGTTGACCAGAATCGCCAGTCCTAGCGATGCCACAACTAAAATCGGCACGACAAAAATCAGGTAAAGCAGAGTATTCCCCAGCGTCTGCCAAAACACCATATCTGTCCACAGACGCCGAAAATTCTTAAAACCTACCCATTCTGGCGGTTGACCAATGAGAGTGTATTCGGTGAAAGAAAGGTAAAACGCTTGTAAGGCAGGCCAAAAAACGGTTAGCCCCAAAATCAACAAAGCAGGCAGCAAAAACAGATAAGGCGTTAATCTTTGTTTAGCGAAAATCCAATCTTTCGGCATCCAATGCTGCATATTAAAAAGCAATTAGCAATGAGTAATTAGAAATCCTTCAATTGGCGATTCGAGTGTAGTCTATTTTACTGTTGTTGGAAACTTCAGGGTAGTTTAATATACACTAACCGTCATGAAAGGAGCAGCGAATAGCTGCCTCGCCACAGCTGACGAGCTTTCTCCGAGCTTTACATTATTTCTGTAGGAGACGCCGAGAGTGGAGCGGTTAGAACCAGTTGATCTCAAGGAAAACATCAGGGGGCTGGGAACACCGTTTGAAATGACTTATACGTTGCCGACAGCAGATGCATTGCAAGAGTGCCATGTCTCAACGGGGCAATCCCTATCAGGAGTTCGTACTCTTTCAACCCTGATGAGTAACTTACCTGGCATGGCTTACCGTTGCCGCAACGACCAGAACTGGACAATGGAGGCGGTCAGCGAGGGCTGCTATCCGCTCACCGGCTACTCTCCGTTTGAACTCATTGGCAACCGGGAAATCTCTTATGCCCAACTGATTCATCCTGACGACCGAGAGCGGGTGTGGAAAGCCATACAAGCCGCCGTGCAAGAAAATAGACCCTTCCAGCTTGTCTACCGCATCATCACAGCAGCGGGAGAAGAGAAATTTGTCTGGGAACAGGGTTGTGGAGTTTTCTCCGAGTCGGGAGAACTGCTAGCTCTGGAGGGCTTGATCGTGATTTCAATCCCTAATCGGGATTTAGCTCCCCGCCCCGCTAACACTTTACACCCATTTGCGGATAGGTCTATTGACATTAGCGATCGCCAGCGGGCTGAAGAAGAAATTCAACTGTTGCAAACCCTAACCCAGGCAATTAGTGCTGCTCCTGATTTTCACACGGCACTTTCAGTGGCGTTACGTCAAGTGTGTGAAATGACTGGCTGGAATTTTGGCGAAGCTTGGATACCCAGCTCAGACGGCACTATTTTAGAATGCAGTCCCGCCTGGTACAGCAGCACTTTAGAGTTACAGGTTGAAAGGTTGCAACTGGAAGGTTTAAATCAACCTCCTAACTTTCAACCCAACACTAAGCTGCAATCAGAACTTCCCCTAACCCTGAGTGAGTTCCGGCTAGAGAGCGAAATCTTGAAGTTTTCACCGGGAATTGGGCTACCGGGACGAGTTTGGTTATCCAAGCAGCCAGAGTGGATTCCCGATGCTTCGATTGAGCCGCCCCCATTTTTTATCCGGACTCAGTTCGCCAGAAATTGCGGACTCAAAGCTGGATTTGCCGTGCCGATTATCTCTAAAGATCGGGTAGTGGCAATTCTCACTTTCTTCCTGTTTGAATCTCGCCAGAAGGACAAGCGACTGGTTGAGCTGGTGTCAGCAGTGGCAGCGCATCTGGGAACCGTGATGCAGCAAAAGAAAGCGGAAGCTGCACTGGGAGAGAGCCAGCGCCGTCTGGCAAGTTTGATTGACTCGTTGCCAGGGATTGTGTTTTCTTGTGGAAATGACCCAGCGTGGTCGATGACTTACATTAGTGAAGGTTGCTTTACGCTGACTGGGTATCACAGTGAAGAATTGATCGGCGATCGCGCGGTGTCTTATGATTCGATTACTCATCCTGAGGATTTACCCAAGGTTTTAGAGGCGATCGCTACGGGCATCACGCTTCTAAAACCCTATGTTGTGGAATATCGCATTCGTACCCAATCAGGTGTGGAAAAATGGGTTTGGGAGAAAGGAGCGGCGGTCTATGACAGCGCAGGTAAAGTCCTCGGACTCGAAGGCTTCATCACCGATATCACCGAGCGCAAGCGGACAGAAGAGGCTCTACAGCAAGCAGAAGCAAAATATCGCAGTATCTTTGAGAATGCAATTGAGGGGATTTTCCAGACGACGCCCGACGGACAGTATATTAGTGCCAATCCCGCTCTGGCACGCATTTATGGATATGAGTCTCCGACAGAACTGATGGCGCGTCTGACGGATATTAAACAGCAACTATACGTTGACCCGAACCGGCGTGCTGAGTTTAAGCGCCTGTTGCAAGAACACGATGTCGTTTCAGAGTTTGAGTCTGCTGTCTCCCGCCAAGATAGCAGTATCATTTGGATTTCGGAAAATGCCCGTGCGGTGCGCGATTGTGAAGGTAAGCTGCTTTACTACGAAGGCACGGTGGAAGATATTACCGAGCGCAAGCGGGCAAAGGAGCAGCTGCGGGAGCGGGCGTTTTATGATACCTTGACTGGCTTGCCCAACCGGGCTTTGTTCATGGATCGCCTCAGTCAAGCGGTGGAGCGAGCGAAACAGTATCAAGATTTTCAGTTTGCGCTGCTGTTTGTAGATTTGGATGGTTTCAAAAAAGTCAACGACAGTTTGGGGCACCTGGTTGGGGATAAATTATTGGTAGCATTAGCCGATCGGCTGCTTCGCTGCGTCGCTCACCGCCTCGAAACCTGCGTGCGTGCTGAAGACATCGTCGCTCGTTTGGGAGGAGATGAATTTACCCTGCTTTTAGAAGCCATTGACGACCTTAGTAACGCCACCAGCATCGCCGAACGAATCAACCGAGAACTGACACCGCCTTTCTATCTCGACGGACACGAAGTTTTTACCGGCGCTAGTATTGGCATTGTTCTCAGCACCGGATACGATCGACCTGAAGACCTGCTGCGCGATGCCGATACAGCCTTGTATCGTGCCAAAGCGCTAGGCAAGGGACGGTATGAGGTGTTCGACAATGGGTATCCACCTAACAAGACCTCTTAAAAAATTTTGGATTGTAGATTTGGGATCGAGGTGGAATTCGCAAGGGAAGAGATAAAGGCGATCGCGTCTCTACCAAATAGAGAGGCGTGAAAAAATTAAATCTGGCAGCCTTTGAGCAAAATTGTGATAAACGGTCGCATCAAAGCTGTTGCGACTCCTTTGGGAAAACAGCAGATGTATGAACTGGCAATTCCCTGAAAAGTCCAAAATCCCAAGTCCAAAAGCCGAAGAAAAAGAAAAGAAATCCTTGACTCTTGAATTTTGCTTTTTTCTGGTTTCCTTCTTTAATCGTTGCAAGTGGCGAAAGTGCTAGGCATTTGGCAGCCACTGGAACACCTGGCTTACCGGGGTTTATTCCGCCTCCGGGGAGCGATGCCTTGGGATCAACGGGTGGTGTTAATTGACATTGATGATGCTTTTTTTAAAGGAACTAGGTCGCTTTCCTTGGCCTCGCAGGCAATACACCCAGTTGCTGAATCAACTGTCCGCAGCAGCAGCCCAGTGTGGTGGTATTGGACGTGCTGATGCCCGAAAGTAGCCCGGAAGATGGACAGATGGCGGCGGCGATGGACAAACTGGGTCAGGTGGTGTGGCTAGAGGGATGGGATCGCACAAATGCCCGCTTGCGTCCAACTCCAGAATTGAGAAAAAGCGCGATCGCTACCCGTACATATTGCCAACCACGAGGATGGTGATGGTTTAACTCGCTCGCGTTGTACCGCAAGTTGAAGGCGTGCCTATGTTTAAGCATCAGTGCTATTGGCGTGAATCTTTCTGGGATGCAGTTTGCCCAATCTGACATGGTTCAACATATCGATCGAATTGTTCGGGATACTGGTGAGAGAAACTAGCTCTTTAAAGCTGGAGATTACTGAAACTTGCTTGCTAGAAGATGCCGATACCGTAACCGCTATGCTTTTCTCAGCTGAGCAGCCCTGGGAGTTAAAGTGGGAATTGACGATTTTGGCACCGGCTATTCTTCCTTAGGGCGTCTGCATTGCTTACCGATTGATACTTTGAAAATTGACCGCTCTTTTATTAGCGGCGTGGGTGATGAGGAAAATCGCTCTTGAAATTGTCCAGACAATTATGACGCTGGCTCACAATCTCGGTATGGATGTGGTTGCCGAAGGTATCGAAACCGCAGAGCAGATGCTTCAGCTCAAGCGGCTGCAATGTGAATATGGACAAGGATACTTTTTTTCTAACGGGACTTAAACAATGAATTAAAACCAAATGAGTTATGATCCATGCCAGATAAGAAGTTCACGTTGAAAAATACCCATGAAGGAAACTACACCCGACGCAATGCCTCCATGCTTTGAGAAATG
>NZ_JBHZGO010000037.1:0-25240 GCF_042747725.1 Coleofasciculus sp. H7-2 | reverse complement strand
ATCTATCAAAGCAAGGGGGCATGGCGGCGGGAGTTGTCTGTTTCATCGGGAGAAACCTCGACGTGAACTGTTTACTCTGCAAGCATTATACTTTCTTTTCCTTTTGATTTTCGTTTAAGTCCCGTTAATGATGTTATCGCTAATCCCCAATGCCTCTGGCTCCACAGGCTTAGGAATGTGCCGTTGAAATCCTGCCGCGATAGCGAAGCGCCGACCTGTCGGTTCGCTTGTTGGTAATCAATCTCAGCAGCATAGGCAGTCAGAGCGATAGCGAAGCGCTGACTTGTCAGTTCGCCGGAATCTCTCCCTCTTGCTCTAGTTTCAGACTCCTCACCTGTCGCATCAGCATATAGCCATCAATGTCTGGCATTCCAATATCGCTGATGATGACATTAGGCTTTGATTGGCTCAGTGTAGTTAGCGCTTCCACGGCTGAGGCTACGGAGGTCACGGTTGCGCCATATTGCTCCAACATGAAGCACAAAAACTCTCGCTTGCTTTGCATCATCATCCACCACGAGAATTTGTAAGCCAGACAAAGGTAAGGAGTGAAAAGTCAGAAGTGAGAAGTTGTCTTTTTCATCCGAGTGCCTTTCTCGATGATTCTGCAAACAGGGAAGTTTGCAAAGAGAAGGTTGCACCTTGTCCTTCACCCGGACTAGATACGCGAACGGTACCGCCGTGAAGTTCTACGAGATGGCGGACGATTGCCAGTCCTAGACCCAATCCCCCAAAGGTTCGGGTGGTGCTACCATCTGCCTGACGGAAATACTCAAAGACATAGGGTAAGAACTCAGGTGCAATCCCCTTACCTGTGTCGGTTACTCGAATTTGCGCCTGCGCTCCAACCTGCTCTAATGCGATAGCGAAGCGCCGACCTGTCGGTTCGCTACTTCCCAGCGGGAGTAAACTTAACCGCAAAGGCATCGGAGATTCACGCGCGACTTGCTGCAATCGATTGGCATCACCGGAAACCTGCCCTACGCCAGGTTCGAGGATTGTCTGAATCTGGATAGACTTGGCTTCGGCTGATAAACGCACCGTCAAGGGTTGCGGCTTCAATCGTCGATACCAAGAAGAGCGGGGTAGACGTTGAGACTCAGCTTACCCTGAAGGATGCGGGAGACATCGAGCAAATCTTCAATTAATTGGGTTTGTAACTTAGCGTTGCGCTCAATGGTTTCTAAGGCGCGATCTCTCGTAGCCGGATCGTCTGACTGGAACTGCTCACCATTTGCTGTTCGTAGGAGATGAAGGCAGCAATCCCAAAATCACCGATTTTGACTGTCGAGCGTTTCCAGGTTAACGAGAATGTTCTGCGGTTTAATGTTTTTGTGGACAATGCTATGGCTGTGAATTTGGGCGAACTGACAAGTCAGCGCTTCGCTATCGCGTTTGTGATTTGAATGGCAATTTTCAAAAACGGCATCGGTTCCCGAAAGTGGTCTAGAACCTGGTCGAGCGAACTGACAAGTCAGCGCTTCGCTATCGCCCGCCAAAATCCTCCAAAATCAGATAAGGGATGCCCTGATGCACTTCTAAGGCGTAGGCTTTAACCGCCCCTGGGGTATTCAACCGTTGGGCGAACTGACAAGTCAGCGCTTCGCTATCGCATACTCATGTCTGAGTTGCTCAATATTGTTGGGCGTACAGCGATCTGGACGTAGCCTTTTGACAATCGCTGGACACCGATCTTCGACTCTGATTCCACGGTATAGGACGGCTTTTCCCCCTTCTTTGAGCAAAGTGACAATCGTAAATCCGGGTAACTTCAAGGTCATGTCAACAGATCCTATAGCCGTGCTTCGTTAGAGTAGTCAGAGGTCAAGGGTGCTTCAAATTCATCTGCTAGATGTAACTAGAGTAGCAATCGCTTCAACCAGTTTTTCCGGTTCTCCAGGCTTGGGTTTATGCAGATGGAATCCTGCTGCGATAGCGAAGCGCCGACCTGTCGGTTCGCTTATCGGTTCATCTTACCGCCTGGAGAGTCTTCTGATGTTGGTGCTTATGCGATCGCTCAACTCTTTGATTGCTTAGGTAAGAAGGTGCAACTGGACTACCCCATTAGTAACAGTTGCACCACAACAACAACGGAATCAGCTAGAAGTAAAGTCTTGGACTCAGAAAATACCCGAAAAAGCGATCGCTGATATCTGCGTTCAGAAAATTTAGCTCTACTATCCCTTGCTTATTGACTACTTTTAGAGCAGACCCACCAGAAATCGGGAAATTTCTGGTGGGTCTGCATTGTTGCTTTCAACCAAATCAATCGCTGAGTTTGAATAAATTTGTGTTCTCATTACGAACACCCATTCTCGTTACTCTTCCCAATTAACAGATGTCGCTCTCAATTTGCCATCACCGACAATAGTGTGAACTTTGAAAGAGCCGCTTTGTCCTGCACTAAGCGTGGAGGGTTCCGCGTTGACAGAACTACTTTTAATCACCTTGCCATCGAAGCCAACAACGTTATAGCTGACCTCAATCGAGTGAACTGTTTTTTGGGTTTCATTGATGATGCGACCTGTCAAAATATCACCATCAGATGTTTGGTCTGCGATGATGACTTGAGGTTTCTGACCGCATAGTTGGGTGAGGTCTAAAGTTCTGCCATCCGATGTCTGTATATAGCAAAAGGGCATATCAATCTCGGAAGCTGACGCACCCGCCGCTTGGAAATTTGCCATCCATGAATTGCTAGAAGAGTGATGATTGACGAACAAGATTGAAGCAATCCAGAGGAAAATTGTTAGATGAAGTGATTTTTGCATGGTGACAATAGCCGGTAAAAACACTAGAGAAGTATTCATTTATTGATTGCGGAAACGCCAATCTTTTTAGCTCAAACCTTGCCCTACACTGAAATAAATTGAGAAGTTCAAACTTTCGCGTTTGGGAAGTGTGCGAAGCATACGGACTGATACCTAAATTAGCTAAAAAGGGCTGAAATACCCAACAATATTTCAGCCTGTTTCAACAGATTTGAGCTATGAACAGGAAATCGACCCGCAGATGCACCCACTTACTCAGCAACTGAGTAACTCGCAACTCCAGTACCCGGTGGTAGCGAGCAAACAACCTCATAAGATCCGTTAGGAGTTTGTGCTACAGGTCCTGTGAAGTTGAACATATGCTTCTTCGGGGTACCTGCAGCACCACCGCTAAGTGCGATTGTTAATTTCTGAAATTGGAAACTTAGAGAGTTTGGTTGGTTAGCCCGCAGCTCGCACTGTAGGGTTTTAGACTGAGCGTTATTGCTGAATACATGCACAAAAGCAAGCGGTCCTGTGCTGCCATTTTCAGTCCCTGAGGTAATGTCCCGAACAATAGGACAACGCAGGTTGATGGAGGTGGTACCTTGAACTAAAAACTGTCCAGCTACACGACTAAATTGCTGATTAGAAGCTGATGTCTCAGGCTGACACATACTTCCAGAGTAGACTTTATTATCTCCAGCAAATGCTGCGGTGGGAATGGCAGTGGACATTAGAGTGGCAGTAAATGCGATCGCTACTTTTGCAAGTTTCATGTTAGACATCATCGAATCTCCTTGGTATTTACGTTATTAATCAGTGAATTGCTTGCACTAAATACCAAGTTATTCAAAGCAGCGTTCGCAAAGCGTTCAATTAAATGTGATGATAAAATTGCTTTTTTGTGATTTAGATCACTCACAGTCGGGTTAAAGCGAAGATGCCTTATAGCAAAATTTTTGGCAGCGGTTATCCTTTTTCATTTATCCTTGGCAACTCACTAATTCTGTATAAATTTTCCTGGTATTGTGCAGCAAGAAACTGAAGAAACCTATTTTTTCCGGTCTTTTATAACCGTCTCCAGCAGTTTCCACGAGCCGCAATCCGTTATGAGAAACGAGCAGGCAACCACCTGGTGATGTTAGCTATCGCAGCTATTTTACGGTGGTTATAGTTTGCATAAATACCCTAGGGTAAGCGTTTGGGGACATCGAACGCTGCAAGAACGCTATCGGAACGCTTGCCTTGATAGCTTGTTCATATACCAAGAAACATTCACAGAGGATACCGAATAAATCCTGAAGGGAGACACACCGTTTGGGTTGAATACCTGCGAATACGCTCAGTTTTTCTTATATCTATTTCCCTTTGGGATGCTACATATCAGATCCCTCCAATCCCCCTTTTTAAAGGAGGCAACAGAAATTTAAGTTTTTGCGATCGCACTCTGGATAATACATTCAAACTCAATGTTTAAAATCATTACGAGGATTCTATGACAACACTTACTCTAGACCAAACAAAAGCAGAAGCGTTTGCCGGACGGATGCTTGACATTCTCAACAGTGGCGCGATCGCTGTGATGACTTCCATCGGTCACAGAACTGGGCTATTTGACACGATGGCTGAACTACCGCCTTCTACGAGCCAACAGATTGCAGACGCAGTGGGGTTGAATGAGCGGTACGTGCGTGAGTGGTTGGGAGCAATGGTTACTGGTGGGTTTGTAGAACACAATCCGGCTAAGAATACCTACTATTTGCCCCTAGAACACGCCGCTTTCTTAACGAGGGCTTCCAGTCCTGACAACATTGCTGCATTTTCCCAATATATTCCCTTGCTAGGAACAGTTGAGGATCAAATCATCGACTGTTTTTACAAGGGTGGTGGGGTTCCCTATTCTGCTTTCAAGCGTTTTCATGAAGTGATGGCAGAAGACAGCGGTCAAACTGTCGTTGCGGCGCTAAATAACCACATTCTGCCCTTAATTCCCAGACTGATTGAGGCACTTGAGGAGGGAATTAATGTGCTGGATGTGGGGTGTGGTAGCGGTCGTGCTATCACCAAAATGGCGAAGGAGTTTCCGAATAGTCGGTTTACAGGCTACGACTTCTCAGAAGAAGCGATCGCGATCGCTCAAACTGAAGTCCAACACCTCGGTCTCGCAAATATCCGCTTTCAAGTAAAAGATGCTGCCACTTTAGATGAGGTGGAGAAATATGATTTTATCGCTACCTTTGACGCAATTCACGACCAAGCTAAGCCCGATGTAGTGTTGCGAGGAATTGCCCAAGCACTGCGTCCCGATGGTGTTTATTTGATGCAGGATATTCGCGCCTCCAGCTATGTGGGTGGCAATCTGAATCATCCGATAGGGCCATTACTTTACACCATTTCTTGTATGCACTGCATGACTGTATCGCTTGCCGCAGGAGGCATGGGACTTGGTACCATGTGGGGTCAGGAGAAAGCATTGGAAATGCTGGAAGATGCAGGTTTCACTAGCGTGGAAATCAAGCAACTTGCTCATGATTTTCAGAACAATTACTACATTGTGCGGAAGAACTAAAACCATCTAATACCAGCCTTCAATTACTAAAACCATTGAAAGCTAGAGAACCCTATGTGCAAACTCTGTGCATTTGCTGGGCGTTACCAAAAACCGAGTAGCAGTGATTCGCTACTGCTGACTACGAAACAATTCTCTTCACTGGTTGTTTTAAATCAAGCCTCGCAACCAGTTCAAAAATTATCTACTGCAAAAGACAAGTAAAACGGAGAAAAAACCATGACAACATTACTAAACCGCATCGAATTAAAAGATTATGCAGCGATCGCGACTGCCCTATCCCAAGAATTAGCAGCGAGTGCTGTCGAGCGCGATAGCCAAGCCGGTGTCCCCCATGAAGAAGTTCGGCTGCTCCGGCAATCGGGGCTGTTACCTCTGGTTGTCCCGCGAGAGTATGGGGGCATTGGGGCAACTTGGGTGGAAGCTTTGAAGATTCTTCAAGAAATTGCTAAGGCTGATGGTTCCACAGGGCAGCTCTACTCAAATCAGCTCGTTTTATCAGTGGTGGCTCAGGCGAGCGGTACCCCTGCTCAAACCGAACGCTACTATCGAGCCACTGCCCAAAACCACTTGTTTTGGGGAAATGCATTTAACACGCGGGACACTCGCCTCAAAATTGAGCCAGAAGGCGAACTGACTCTTTCTGCGCTTCGCTATCGCTTCCGGGTAAATGGAATTAAGACCTTTGGCACCGGAGTGGCAGCAGCGGATATGCGTGTATTCGCAGCCGTGCAAGAGGGGGTTGATTATCCCATTGTCTTCATCCTTCCCAAGGATCGAGAAGGCATTGTCTACAACAACGACTGGGACAATATGGCTGGACTTACGCAAAGTTTATACATATAGCGTTTTTTCGGGTTCAATCCCCCTGTGGTTGCCCTCAGATGTGGTGATGTTGCGTAAGTCCTAATGGGACAACGCTGCACCGCTAGCGGCAGTTTCACATTCCACAACGTCCTGGTGAACCCGGATGAAATTCTCGGTCCGCCGCCGTCTCCAGAGGGTGCCTTTTCCACCTTCCTGTTCGTGGTGAATCAGTTGGCGAAAACCCATGTCTATCTAGGAATTGCCGAGGGTGCCTTGGAAGCGGCAAAGGATTACACAACCACGATGACTCGACCCTGGATTACCTCAGGCGTCGATCGGGCAGCGAAATATCCCTACATTTTGCAGCATTATGGTGAGCTATGGACTGCACTGAGGGCAGCGAACCGACAGGTCGGCGCTTCGCTATCGCCCTGTGCAGTCAGGCAGCGCCGCAGGTACAGAAGGCATGGGAAAAGGGACAGGCGCTCACTCATCAGGAACGGGGTGAAGTTGCGATCGCTGTTTATACGGCTAAAGCTTTTACCACTAAAGTTGGCTTGGATATCACCACCCGCATCTTTGAAGTCATGGGCGCTCGTTCCACTGCTGCGAAATACGGCTTCGACCGCTACTGGCGCGATCTGCGGACGTTTACCCTGCATGACCCAGTGGACTACAAGCTACGGGATATTGGCAATTGGGTTCTCAATCAGGAACTGCCAATAATAACGCAGTATTCGTGAGTGTAAGGCGATCGCTTTAGAGAAGTTTAAAAGCGATCGCCCCCACGTCTGGGAAACTGAAAGCGATCGCTTCTCCTAAAAATTCCTGACTCCAACCAATAATCCCTGTCAAAGGGAAAGGAAGGAAAAAGTGAAGGAGTAGAGACACAATGGGAGATCCTTATCTGTTGGCGGCAAGTTTGTTAACCGGAGGGCAAATGTCAGTCCCGCCCCCACCCGTATTGCCCCCAAACCAGCCAGACACCCTGTTAGCATTGTGGAATTCCAGTGATTCGAGTGCCTTTCAACCACTTGTGGCTCAGAAAATCGTCCCAACAATTGAAATCACCTCTCCTGAATTCAGCCAGCAGTTGAGTTCGCAGACTGAACCTTTCCAGGCGACTGACACACTAACCATTACCACAGCGACTTCACCAACAGCAGCTCCAGCGACAGAACTGGAACCCTCTCTACAAGCGATGCTGAAACCGGATACAGCAACGACAAAACCGGCATCTGGCAGTCAACTTTTTTACCAAAGATTAGCCGCCCTGAAAGCAGGTAAGATTTATACTCGTCTGCCTGCTGATAGTTTTCAGTCATACTGGGCGAACAAAGCAGGCACTAAGGCACTGTCTTTCCAAAAACCTAGCTATGAACAGTGGAAACGCCTACTGGCAAAGGAAGCTAGAGCAGTTGCTGAAGGTCAGGGTTCCAATCGTCTCTCCGTATTAGTGGGAGATTCTCTCTCATTGTGGTTTCCCCAAGAACGTCTTCCTGGGGGGAGTTTGTGGCTGAATCAGGGAATTTCTGGAGATAATTCCCGTGGCATCTTAAAAAGATTGTCTGCTTTTTCCCAAACTCGTCCCGATGTTATTTACGTTTTAGCTGGCATCAACGATTTGCGCCAAGGTGCAACGGATGAAACAATTCTCGATAATCTTCGCCAGATTGTTCGTCGCTTACGACAAGAGCATCCTAGCAGCTCAATCATCGTGCAATCCATTCTTCCCACCCGGATTAACACTATCCCAAATCGCCGAATTCGTAACCTCAACCAACAACTTGCTATCCTTGCTCAACAACAGGGTGCAGGCTATCTAGATATTCACTCTCGTTTTAGCGATGTCGAAGGAAATTTGCGTCTGGACTTAACGACGGATGGGCTGCATTTGAGCAGTCGGGGATATGAAGTTTGGCAATCGGCACTCCAACAGGCAGAATCGGTAATTGCGCTCAATCGGAATAATGTGCGTGCTTACAACTCGGTAAAGCGATCGCGCCTCCCTGAGGAATCTGGATTAAATTAAGTGGTAAAAAATTTACGTTTTGTAGGGGCATGGCAGTCAATACTTCTCGGATAAGCGACCATTTGAGATCAAGTAGGTTGGGTTGAGGAACGAAACCCAACGCTAATATTAGGTTTGTTGGGTTTCGTTACCTCAACCCAACCTACAATTTTTCCTAACCGAGAAGTATTGGCATGACACAGAAAAAGCCCCTACGCAGGGAATTGGAGGGCAATTCAATTCCTAAAAAAATCAGAGCGATAAAGCTCTGATTGTCAAACTAAGTTCAGTGGAGTTTCCAAAAATTGTTAGAAATAATGGCGCGGCTATCGGTTTATCAGCCAATCAATCAAAATCAGCCCAATTAGATGCCTTGACGAGAAACCAGCTTTTCAATATCCGCCTGAGTTTGGTGCAATAGCTGCTCGCGGCTATCAACAGCCTTGGTGAGAGTGGGAACAAGGTTGCGCGCTTGTAACGCCATGTGAAGCTGTAGATGCGCCACGTACTCACTAAAATCTTCACGAAATGAAGGAGTTGAGGATTGCTGTAAAGGCACGTTTATTGTGTTCTCCATCGTTATCTCTCAGCCGTTTGTCAACCTTAACGAAGTTATCACACCGTTCAGAGTCTCTTCTAACTTTGCAATGAAGTTTAATCGTTTTTGGGGAAATTGTTTAAGAAATGTAAATATTTTCCGGAACTATTTAAACTTCTTGGCATTTCCCCTGATGGGACTGAGTGGGAGACAGGGAAAGGTGAGGAGAGAATGTTCACTCATTCCCTTTTTCCCCATTCGCTCATTCCCAATTTCTATCCCCCAATTCCCAAGCGTCCCGCCAAGCCTGGAGTGAGAGGTAGGAGAGTTGCCACCGTTAAAAACAGAGCCAACAACCCTAAAGCAGCTCGCGCATCATCGGGTTCGGAAATCTCATTCAAGCTAGGGCGTTCCAGACCCCGCTGTAAGAACAGAATCACAATTGCCCAGTACAGCAGCAAAGGATTCGCCGGATTCACCAGAGAGATAATTCCCAGCAAAATTAACGTGGCGACGGTAGCGCGTCGAGCGATTTGGCGTCCGTAGATTGCCTGGACGATTCGACCTCCATCAAGCATTCCCGCTGGCATCAAGTTGAACGCTGTTACCACCAAACCAAGCCAACCGATAATCGTCAGCGGGTGGACATCAACCAGGGTTTGCTGGAGACTAGAACCGAGGACAACTCGTGCCAGAGTGCCCACCAAAATTGACCCCTGGAAGAACTCCGATGGCACCTTAAATAGACTGCCTTCGTGGGAAAGAATTAAGCCGACGATTAGCATCAATAGGGAGACAATACCACCGGCAGCAGGGCCAGCTAAAGCGATATCAAACAGCACTGTGCGATTGGGCAACAGCGATTCAAACCGAGTAATCGCCCCAAACGAGCCAATCTGCGCGGATGGGATGAAAAAAGGAAAACTCAGGCGAATGTTGTGACGACGAGCGAGGAACCAGTGACCGAGTTCGTGAGTCACTAAAATCACCCAGATTCCGGCACTGATGGGCAGAACTTCGCCCCATCGGCTTGGGTTGCTGAAGAAATCAAAGCCGAGGAAAATTCCCGCAGTCTCTAAGCTAGCGGCAATGGTAGCCACGACGAGGACACCTGCCAAGATGTTCTGAGGTAACGTTGCCGGTTGCGGATCGTTGCTGCTGGGGAGAACAATCACCACCGGCTTCTCTTCCGGATTTTCTACTAAAAATAGCCGGTAGCGATCGCCCAATCTCTCCTGCAAACTCACAGACAACCGGGAATGAACCACCGCAGGCTCTCCCCGCAGATTCCCCTTGAAGATGGCTCCTTCCTGATAAGGAATGCTTTCTGTGGCAAAGAAGGTATCAATGCCAAAAATTCCTTGGATGTTTTTCAAGTCTTCATCGGGAATGGGAACCACTTCTTGGGAGACGGGATTTGTCGCCTCTTTTGGCGTCGCCGCCGGTGTCTCTTTCCCATTTGCCTCAGAAGTCTCTTCTGTCGGGAGCGATTCTTGCATCATTTTCAAGACTCGCTCCCGCAGTATGGCATCCTCACCGGCTGCCCGCAGTTTATTTCCGATGAAGATGTACAACCCAGCGGAGGCTATCAACATAAACAAGATGCTCACCAGGTTGATATAAATCCCCGCTGCGAACAATCCAAAAAACAACAGCCAGGGAGACATCAACACCACTGACTGCAACCAAGCTAAGATGCCGAGTTTGCCGAATGGCTTGGCACGGTAGAAGCCCCAACCCAGGATGCCTAAAGCCACCAGCACAATTAAAACTGTCGCCGTAGTTTCCGATCCAGTAAACATTTTTGATGAGGAGCCGTAGCAGCTATAGCCAACCAGTCTACTGTATTTCAATTTCTGATAAGGATTCAAGGTTACTCTTGGCTCTCAGTCGGGAAATGATTTCAATTTCCGATCGGAATTCATCCAGTCATCTCCACACCCCCTTAAATCCAGCGCCACATTCGAGCGAGCCGCACTCAGCTTAAATTTCCTGAATGCCAAATAAATGCGGCTCTACCGAACTTGCTATGCAAAACTGTTAGAAACTAAATAGCATAAGTTTGATTTGGCAGGGGTTTGGGTTTTTGATAGTTTAATTTATTATGGAATTTCTGCCAAATCAGGCTCAGTGGTAATTTCAGCAATTTTTACCATGCTAGGTTCGGTAGAACCATAAATGCTCAATAAACTTGGTTGAGATTAACGCCAATATTTACCGAGTAGGAAGCCGATGCTATTTAAAAAGTTAGAAAATTGTCACCCAAATAAATACAACTGTAATACTATACAAGCCAAACTTACTGAAGACTTCTGTAAGTTTCTCTTATCAGAGCGCCCGTTTCAGCATCATAAACGCCTACAACTTGAACATTGTTAATCATGCCTACTTTAGGATGGTTGATGCCTTCTGGATAATAGGATTCAACAACCCAGACGAGACGGTCAGGTGATACCTGCGTAAAGTCCTTCACCTTCGTACCGGACGTTTGATGATACTCTCTAAATGTTTTGACTTCTACCTTTTGAAGTTTGCCTTTATTTTCTGCTATCTTATCTTTTTTGATCTTTTTGTTGATGTCGAATAACTTATCCTTTGGAGTCTCCTTGTTTGCTTTAAAAACGGCTTCTGGATTGCTATTCACTCTGGGAATAATTGGACCTGTTGGATCTGGATTCAGGTTAACTGCATCATCTGCTGTATATCCTTCAGGTTTTCCTTGAGGTTTTTCATTCATTACGGCATTAACACTCAAAACAAATAGGGGAATTGTCAGAAATGCTAAAACAACAATTATCTTTCTAAGACTCATAGCCAAATCTGTTTACCTTGTTATTACTTCTCTTTCTTTGTTACGTAAAGTTTTACTACCAAAGCTACGGCGATGCTTTGCTTGTAAATATTGAAGTAGGATAAACATCTCACACTGTTGTAATACCAGCACCTGAAGTTACATTCAATCCACCACTACCCCAAAATCTCCAAGCACCAGCATGATTATATTGAAAACTTCTTTCATTCCAATCTAATGATGCGGAATAGATTGTATTTGTTTCAAGTCCAACATCATGAAATTTTCCTGGACCAGGTGCATAATAGACAGTTCTCTTAACACCATTTATGTATAAAGCCCAATTGTCTTTGTTGATACCTTCTCGTTGCATGTGCCATTGATGAGTACTATTTCGTTCCGTGGAAGGACCAAAAATTCTCTCTTCAGCATAATAAGTGACGTTGCCGTTGCTATTCCTATCTCCCTCTGCCGCAAAATGACCGTAATGAGGTCCAGAATATCCTGTGCTCAATTCGTTAAGTACTCCATCTGTGAAGCCTAGTTCAACCCAGCCATTATTAACATCCTTATGTAGCCACATCTCATGATTTATAAACCTTGAATTGCTTCCAGGTACATAGTAGGCATTTATACTATTGATCGTTGCTTTGAAGAGGGCTCCTTCAAGGTCTGTTTTAGAGTTTTGAGCAATCCCATATTTACTAGGACTGCTTTGTAGGTGATTTGCTAAGACTGGGCTAGAAAGATAAACTACTACAGCAGCAGTTATTACAGTAATAGAGGGTAAACTTTTCTGGCTCTTCATTACTTGGTATGCTAAAAAGTTGATTCCAAAACTTGAAAGGCTTACCTAGCAAGGTATAACGATTTTGGACTGTATTTTCTATTTAATAAACGCTAAATTGGCTTAAATTCATGGCTAGTATAGCTTGTGGCGCTTCTTGACTATAAATTTAGCATACCAACTACGGAAGAGCCACTTTTCTTTAACATCATGAGCATCCAAGCGGTTAAATTTTGCTTTCTATTAGGTTATGAGCTTCCGGCATTATAGCTAAACACATCATCGAACCTAGCACACCATTTTTCAAAGCATGGCGGTATGGCGGAGGAAATGGTTTCTGTCATAGGGGTTCCTCAACGTGGGAGCTTTGCCTTATTTAAATTATAGACTTTTTGTTTGGGTTGTTTGTTTAAATCCCGTTAGGTCGTCCTATAGGTAAAATTTATTCAAATACAGTTATACCTGGATAAGTTTTATAGTATTACAGTTGTAGATAAGTTAGATTAGATAGGCTGGTTCATCGGTAGATACTACAGTTGTAGATAGTCTTGCCAAAGCTACCGAACGGTCTGTTGTTGCACTCCTTAAATGGATTAAAGAGGTTTGCAAAAAAACAATCATCGTGTCTCATTGGCAAGACGCTGATAAGTACAACTGTAGTACTTTAGTGCCACAAAATGACAAAACAGGCGATCGCGTCATCAAGCCGCAATTTGAGGCTGCTGAAAACTTCTCAGAAGGGCTGGCAGTCGTCACGATTAACAAGGCTGGCACCCGTAAAAATTGGCAATCAGTGGGGCTATATCCGCCGATAAAATCAGCCAAGATTGCCGTTCCCAAAAATAAACTCTGCATTATGCGATCGCACTCCAGCGACTCGCAATCGGCATTCGCCAGCCGGTGCCAAAAGCCCGATCGGTAATTTTCAGTCCAGGCGGTGCTTGTCGCCGCTTAAATTCGGCACGCGCCACTAACTGCATCACTTTATTGACAACGACTGGATCGTGACCAGCTTCGATAATTTGAGCGGTTGATTGATGTTCGTGAATTAATCGCTGCAAAATATCATCCAGAATGTCATAAGAGGGCAGAGAATCTTGATCGACTTGACCGGGTTTTAGTTCGGCACTTGGCGGTTTTGTGAGGATATTAGTCGGAATAATTTCACCGTTGCGATTCAGCCAATTGCACAGAGAATAAACGCGAGTTTTCGGCACATCAGCAATTACCGCTAATCCCCCATTCATATCGCCATAAAGCGTACAGTAACCGACCGCCATTTCTGACTTGTTCCCCGTAGAAAGGAGGAGATAGCCAAACTTGTTCGCGATCGCCATTAATAAATTGCCCCGAATTCGCGATTGAATATTCTCTTCCGCAAGTCCAAAAGGCGTTCCGGCAAACAGAGGTTCTAAAGTTTGGTCGTAACCCTGCATCAGCTGCCCAATCGGTAGAGTTTGAGTGGCAATAGCCAGATTTTCAGCTAATTTCAGCGCATCTTTGACAGAATGATCGGAACTGTAGGGCGAAGGCATGAGAACGCCGAATACATTTTCTGCCCCTAAGGCGGCGGATGCGATCGCTGCTACCAATGCCGAATCCACTCCACCACTCAAGCCAATTGTGACTTTGGAAAAGCCACACTTGCGGGCATAGTCTCGCACTCCCAACACCAGCGCTGCCCAAATTTCCTCCTCTTCACTTGCGGCAAGCGGTGCTACCCCGCCGTTGTCTCCGGTTACTAAGGGAGGGTTAGGGGGGATCAAATCTCGCTTTTCCTCATCAAATTCCAGCAACACCAAATCCGTCTCAAAGCGAAGGGCACGACACACCACTTCCCCGGCGTCATTCAAAGCGAAACTGCTACCATCAAAAATTAAGTCATCATTTCCCCCAACCTGATTGATATAAACGATCGGTTGGCGGTAACGGACAGTAGTATGACGCAACATCGCCTCTCGCAGGTGCTGCTTACCAACACTGTAGGGAGAAGCTGACAAATTCACCACCAAATCTACACCTAATTGAGCTAAGTCAGCAATCGGATTCACTGCATAGCTGCGCTTTCCCCAAAATTCCTCATCGTTCCACAAATCTTCGCAGATGGTGACGCCGATGCGGAGATTATCGAGAGTCAAAGAATTCGGCTGAAGTCCCGGTTCAAAGTATCGATATTCGTCGAAAACATCGTAGGTAGGCAACAGTCGCTTGTGAAAAATTTGCTGTATTTTGCCCTGTTCTAACCAGGCAATACTATTAAATAACGGTTTACCTCCGGCAACGTGCGCTTTGGGATTTGGCTCCACCGTGCCCACCAACACCGCTAAATTGGGTGGCAAATCCCCCGCCAGCTGCTGCAACACCACTGCCATAGACTCAACGAAACCGGGATTCAGCAGCAAATCTCGTGGTGGATAGCCGCACAAAGAGAGTTCTGGCGTCAGCAACAAACGGGCACCCTGCTGAGTTGCCTGTCTTGCCGCCTCTAGAATTTGTTGGGCATTGGTAGTGAGGTTGCCAATCGTGGGGTTGAGTTGAGCGATCGCAATTTTCATATTCAGTAATTACCTATGTGAGGGCATTTTGCGTCGTTCTGATTATTTAAACTAATTTTTCAATCGCAGTCATTAAGATTTAGATTGCCAATGTTTTAATTCTTCAGCCATAAAATAATTCACCAAATCTTGATATAGCTTTTCAATTACATCTGGATTTAAGCCTTGTTCTTCAGCCCAAAGGCGTCTTTGCTGCAACATCGACTGAACCCTTTCCGGGGCTTTTACACTGGTTTCGCTAGTTTTAAAGGTTGCCGCCGCTTTTACATATTCAAATCGTTTACCAAAAGCTGCAATAATTTGGCGGTCAATCCTATCAATCTCCTCACGAATTTCTTCGAGGTTTGAACAATCTTTAGGATCTTGCCTATTTGACCAATTATCTAGATTTTGCATCCTTTTCTTTCCTTTCAGCTCTTTTTAAACGCAAAAGATAACGCCGAGGCAGAGAAAAATCATCTTTTTTTAACTTAGCGAACCTTGGCGCGAACCTCTGCGTTAGCGAAGCGGCGCGACAGCGCTACCTTTGCGTTTAAATAAATACCAACGGTTTATCCTTAAATGGAGAAAACGCTTCAGCATCAAACCGATACAAACTCGCCGGACGCCCCGCCCCCCGCGATACTTTGACCTTGGTATCGTAAAGAAAACCCAGCTTCAAGAGTCGGGCGCGAAAATTGGAATAATCTGAGAAGTTTTCACCTAAAACGGTGGTATAAAGCTGATATAAGTCACTCAAAGTAAACAACTCCGGTAACACTTCAAAGGCGACTGGGCTATATTCCAATTTATTTCGCAGACGCCGATGACCATATTCTAAGATTTTATTGTGGTCAAAGGCTAATTGTGGCACTTGCTCCAAAGGATACCAGGCAATTCCACTAACTCCATCGGCAATTAATTCAGCTTCTTCAAATCGCACTAAAGCAAAATAGCTGACAGACAGATAACGAACTCCGTAGCTTTCTTCGCATTCCCTCGGATCTCGTCCAGGCCCGCCAAAAGTGTATAACTGCTCTAGGTACAGATTTTTTACGCGAATCTTTTCAGCCAAAATTCGATAGGCGGCATCTTCTAAAGATTCTCCTTGGCGCACTAAAGTACCGGGCAGACTCCACCGATCTGAAAAAGGTTCGTCCTGCCGCATTACTAACAAAACTAATAGTCGGTTTTGCGCCGTATCGACTGAGAAAATCACATTATCGACTCCGACTTTAAAATCCGCTAATGCCGGTTTTTTTACCGAATCACCTATCTTTTTTGAGCTGCGTCCTCGCATTCGTATAAACGTTCTCTATGAATATAGTCCTCAACGGTCGTCGTCAAGGCTTGTCTGTTGCCATTCTCACGATAAGCGGTGGAAGAAACCGCCGGTGGTTTGATGTCAGCGATCGCAATCTGCGCCCCTAGTTGCCTCAGCGCCTCCAAATCAGAGTCATCTATCGCATATCCTGGTCTAGGCACCACGAGCAGATGTACTTGCTGCAATAAATCTTCAACTCTATACCAACGCGGCATCTGGTTTACCAAATCCGAACCAATGACGACGGTAAAATCTGCTGACATCCCCCAGCATTGCCTAGCCTTCTGCACCGTCTCCAGAGTTCTAGGACTACTGAATTCCGGATACAGCCCGATATTATGGCAACTCGGATGAATTTCCTCAATCAGCAACCTTAGCATCGTTGAGCGATGTTCTAGCGGCGTTTGATGCGATTTAAACGGATTATTCGACGCCCAAACCGCCACCCAATCATAGTGTTGCGACAGCCACCTCAAAATCGCTTGATGCCCAGAAGTCGGCGGGTCAGCACTCGTACCAAACAAAGCAATTCTCATTATCTTCCTAATTCCTCTTCTTTCCTCTTCTTTCCTCTGCGTTCTCTGCGTCTTGGCGGTTCGTTCTCAAATCCCTTAATCGGGACGACGAGTTTTTTGCATCAACTCCAACAATGCAGCCGAAACCTCCACCGACGGAGACACAGGCGAATCCAATTGGCGAGTCTCCGCTGGTAAACTAGCCACCGAAATAGCAGTCCGTTCTCGAATTTCCGCTAAAGATTCTGGTAGAAACACCCGTTCGCCTTGCTTAAACATCGGCTGCAACAACGGCTGCTCAAACTGCGGACTTTCCGTCACCAATCCCAATCGATCTCCTTTCATCAAATTGCCCTCAAAGCAGCGAAAAATCTGCTTGCGACCAGGATAAGTTAACTTGCCACTCGACTGCTTCATCACGGGAATGCCATCAATTTCAACCAGTTTATACACTCCATTGACTGGGGTTCCCGTAACCAATCGAGTTCCCAATCCATAACCGTCAATGCAAGCACCCGCTGCTTGCAATCGGGCAATTTCCCACTCATCCAAATCGCCACTAGCAAAGATGGGAACATCCGGTAAAAGCGATCGCACTTGTTTGGATAACCCTACCAAATCACCAGAATCTAGCCGCACCCCAGACAATTGCATTTCTCCGGCATCGATCTTTTCTGCCAGCATTTGGGCAGCGGCAACTGTATCGTAGGTATCAATCAACAACGGCGCACCCGGAAAATATCGATGGAAGGCGGTAAAAGCCTCTCCCTCACTCCCAGCGGTTGCTGTCAGCGCCATTACCAAAGCATGAGCGATCGTCCCGCTGGGCTTTTGACCCAACTTGATCGCCGCCAGTACATTAGAAGTCGCGTCCAATCCAGCCGCCAATGCCGCCCTGGCTGCCCACAGAGACGCTTGGGGGCTAAAAGCGCGTCTGGTGCCAAATTCCAGCAACGTCGCTTCCTGTACGGCGACATCCCGAATCCGCGCCGCTCGCGTGGCAACTAAAGTTTGATAATTAATCGTATTTAGCAGGTAGGTTTCCACCAGTTGAGCTTGCCAAAGCGGAGCTTCCACCCGCAGCAGCGGCTCGTTGGCGAATACGGCGGTTCCCTCTGGAACTGCCCAAACATCGCCTGTGAAGCGAGCATCTGCCAATAGCGACCAAAATCGCTCCGGTGCCCGATCGAAAATTCCGGTCGCCTGCAAAGCCGCTATCTGGCTGGGACTGAAGCGGAATTTCTCCAGATAGTCCAGCGCCTGTTCCAACCCCATCGCAATCAAATAGCCAAAGCCAGCGGGTAGACGCCGCGCAAATAGCTCAAAGCTTGCCCGTGTTTGATCTAAACCTTCGCCGGTGTAGCAAGCTGCCATTGTCAGCTGATACAGGTCGGTCAAAAGGCTGTAATCTTCAGAAGCGATCGCCAGTTCCCGATCTTCTACCCTAACCGGCTCCTGAAGCAGGTTAGCAGGATACTTTACAAGTCTGTCCACGGAAGTTCTCATAGTCTTGCTGCCTAGCAAGAGTGGGTTCTCCAATTATAGTAATATCTACCATAATAGTGTCAAGGCATTTTGATGATTGCTTCAAAAACAGGGTGGCTGAAGATAGCTTTACTGCCATCTTCAGGTCATTCTTAGGTTATATACATTATTTTTAATAGTATTTTGACTCAAAAGCTACAGAAAATGGCAATTGATGTCAGAAGGATAGAGGAGAGGATGCGGCGGCGTTATCCATGAGTCATTAGCCATTAACCATCAGTTTTTAGGGTTAATTGTGCAAAATCTAAATAGATTTTAAAGTATGTAGAAATATTAAGTAAACTAACCGCAACTCAACTTTAAGCAAAGTATTGCAAACCTAATCAAACAAGTATTGCAAATTACCTCAAATTATCGAGCCGTATCCATAATAAAAGTATCAAAGACTAATATACATTTCATCGAAATCCCCAAAGGAATCTGGAGAGTAAAGATATGAGTCTTACCAGAATGTTTGAGAATATCATCCAATATTTTTCTGGCGCGATCGCCCGCATTTTTGGACCAAGTGACGATGAGTATCCTCTGACTGGCGTGCAGCCCTTTACAGGGGAATCTTTCAAAGAACATCCTGGAGAAGATTGGTAGTCAGCCTGAATACTTTTTTCTATATTGTTGGAGTCAAAAATAACAAATTTGGTGGGGAAAGAGCCTCTTTCCCCACCAAATTTTATGAGATAATTTTAAAAATTATTCTTGTGAGATGGCTAAAAAGTCCCGCCAGAACATCTTTTAATGTGTCAGTCACCTCAGACTGCTCTGTTGGATGGTTTAACATCCCTTTGGTGGCTGCAAAGCAGGGGAAACGACAAAAACCCTGTACCACTAACGCGCAACTGGCTTGGGGGAGCTAATATCCTGAGAATTGGGGATGAATGACCACTCGCCGCCCAGACGCCGTTCTCCTAAGTGGGGCAATTCGCAGGACAAACAGCAAAACGCCTGCTATGGTCGGGCGACATTCGGTGGATGAGGATAAATTCACTCACTGAATGTTACATAGTTCTATGGTGGCAGCGTTCTATAAAATTGTATAATTTTGATACAAAAGTTAGAAGTTATTTAAAGTTCTAAATAATCATTTGACGTAGCTGATGTTGTTCCTGGTTAAACTGCTTTTGTTCGGGGGTTAATACGTCATAATCGATGGGCGATCGCATATCCCACTGCACTTCTGCCAAAAGCAGTAAAGTCCCCGCCATCACTAAACCCGTGGTGAGAAATTGCCAAGCACCGACATAGGGTAATATCGCCATCCCCAACAGATGAACTAACCCATTGATCAGGAAAGTACGCGATCGCATTCCCACACCTGTAAAAAAGTAGCCAATGGTACTTAATCCTAGCCACAACTGACACAGGTTCATCAGCAGCAACCCCCAACCCAGAAAAAGAGCCAAGTCAGTTAGCACCACCCCGAATAACATCAGCACAACCCAGCTATAAAGCAGCCAGCGCAGGCGTTCTACTTTCACCCAAAAGTGAGTCAACACCACCATCCCCACCGTACCGATTAAGGTAAGTGCTGACCAAAACATCGCTTGCACATACCAGCTGACGGGTAGAAACTGAGCATTTATAAAAATTGCGGCTGTAATCCAACCCCAAACCATAAACGCCTGATCGATTCGAGAATAAAAGCTCGAAACCAGCGTTTTAGTTCCAACTTGCAAGTGAATACGTAAAAGCCCCTGACGATCCTGAAAATCAAGGGCTTCCTGTTTGCTACGGACAAGCGGTTCAGCAGGATTTAAAAAAGTCATTAACATCTATCTTTAGATATAAATTGAATAAAGCGGGAATATATCCCTAGGTAGGCTTCTTCAAATATCTTAACAGAAGTACAAAATTTGTAATCTGGGATTCCACTGATCTTGGTACCAAACCAACTTTTCGCTGGTTATTGAGGGTGTTAGCTGAGTAAAAGCAGCTGAGTCAAGAAAAAAGCGATCGCGGCACTGCCTACAGGAACCGTCAGATTGTCGATGCCGAACCATGAGAAAGCTTCTAAGACAGTAGCGAGGAAAGCCACTAAAAGCGGCACTACCCAAGTTTGCCAGATATTGCCCTGGACTCCTAAAAAAATCAAGCTACTCACCCCATAGCTAACCAGGAACATCGTCAGCGAGCCTTCCCAACTTTTGTGGATGCCCCAAAATTCATAGGGATGCTTACCAAATCGTTGACCAATCAGGGCAGCTAAGCCATCTCCCCAAGTCATCACCAAAATTCCCAGTGCTGCGTATTGGGGTTGGTTTAGAGGCCAGAACCAACCGATTAAAATGCCAATACTTAGGGCGTAGAAAAATGTCCCCAGACTCTTGCGCCCAACACTATTAATCCCTGGAAGGATCGGGAATTTGTATGACAAAAGAGCCACTGCACTCGCTAAAATCGAAGCCGTAATGCCCACCCAAGCGGGAAGGTTCAGCCACCAGGCAAGCAAAATCACATTGCCCGTGCCAATGTGAACCACCTTTCGCACCTTTTCCGGTTCGGTGGAAGTGTAGCGATGCAGCCCTTCTGCCAGTAACACAAGAATGCCCAGACAAGCCCCAACTAGCCCAATGTGGAGCCATAGATCCGGAATTGATTCTAACCACAACACGGATTTAAGCAAAGATTGAATTATAAAAAAAAGCTCTCCTTACCAATCTATTAGATTCAGGACACAGTAATGAAAATATTACTAATTTGGCTAATTCGGGGATACCGAGTTTTGATTTCTCCGCTATTTCCCCCAACCTGCCGGTTTCAGCCGACTTGTTCTAAGTATGCTTTGGAGGCAGTCGAGCGATTTGGCCCTTGGCGCGGCGGCTGGATGGCGATTGGGCGTATCTTGCGCTGCCATCCCTTCCACCCTGGCGGTTACGATCCGGTGCCACCAGCAGCGACTCCGACGGCAAAAGAAACCGAGTAAATTTAGGCGATCGCGTCTTGTTGGCTTTTCCACAATCATCCAGTCGGGTGAGTCAAGAGGAAGTGCAGCGAATGGGATTTCAGCCGGACACCGAACTCCCAGCCCGGTTTTGTCTTCGGTATTGGCGTTACGTGCTACCGCTGACTAAAACCCACAAACCATGCTAGCGATCCAGAAAATCACCCGATCGGGTGAGTCCAAAGGATGAGGTTTGCTGGCACCTCCTCTTTTACACTAAGTAGGAAACTTCTATTGCCCTTTGGGGAGTAAAAGCTTTATTTAGTGCGGCAGATTAACAGGATGACTCATCGAAAAACTGGTTTAACAGTTAGAGATTCAGAAACCGCTGACTGCTAAGAATTCATTGCGATTAGCGATTAGCCTTCACCAGAAACAGATAAAGCTGCGATCGCCCAAGTTTATAAAAAAACGGTTGAAAACACTTAATTTTTCTGGCTGGCGCGAACTGATAGCTACTGATTTTCCGGGTCATATCGTTAATATAAAAATTTTTGAGGGGTGAATATGTCTCTAATCCGCGACCTTGTACAACAGGCTCTGTCAACTGGTTATTTAACTATTGCAGCAGAAAATCAACTGCGGCAGCTTTTAAAAACTAAGTATGGTATGGAAGACTTCAACGCTTTCATGACCTTACAAACGGCTGCCATGTCTGGTCAGGTGAAGCAAGAATCGCGGGAATTGAGAGGTTTGCAGGAAACTTTCTGTAGAACGAATAAGCAATCTAAAACTCAATACGCAATTCGGTAATTTTTCACTTTTATCCATGCATAAAGGGCAAGTTCATGGCGGAAACCCAATGCTTAAAAATTCGGATTAAGCCAGGATTGACCATTCCTGTAATTGGTTGGCTCAAGAACTTGAACAATCAACTGGATGAAGTACGGGAATTACTGCGGAACGAGGGAATTCTTATAGAATCCATATTTCTCGAACGCAGCAAAGATGGAGACTTTTTGATTTTGTATCAAAAGGCAGAAGACTTGAGCAAAGCTAGTGAAGCATTCTATCACTCAAGCTCTCCACTCGCCTTGGCTACTCAGAAATTCATCAGCGAAACATGGGGAGACATCCAGCCACTAGAATTAGTCATCGACTTCGAGCGGATGACAGAAGTTTAGGCATTGAGAAAGTTAACTATCAATATTACGCTAGCTAGACCAATTTTTAGCCAATAGGGTGAGTCTGACAAAGCGGAATATGCAACTTTATCAGCAGATTGTAATTGTAGAGTGTGGTGAGCCGCTCACTGCCATTCCTTTGGAACAATTTGCGGTTGTCTCTCCCCATCCTTATGAAAAATTGGGTGCGACTTATGGCGATCGCTCACCTTATTATCTCCGTCAGGGTGTCCTCGAATGCCTGATTGCCGCCCAACACCAGTTGGCTGTCACGAATCCAGGTTGGCGGATCGATCTTTTTGATGCCTATCGACCCGTGGAAGTCCAGCAATTCATGGTAGATTACACCTTTGCTGAAGTGGTTCAGGCTCAAGGTTTAAACTTAGCTGAGTTAACAGCAGCTCAGCGTCAAGCGATTTGGGAGATAGTTTATCAATTTTGGGCACCCCCCAACCTCGATCCAGCAACGCCGCCGCCTCACAGTACGGGGGCTGCGGTGGATATCACCTTAGTAGACAAGACTGGCAAGACGATAGATATGGGGGGAGAAATTGATGAAATATCAGCGCGATCGCATCCCCATTATTATGCCAATAGCACCCAGGCAGTAGAACAGCAGTATCATTCCCATCGCCAGCTGTTAAATGATGTAATGCTCCAAGCTGGGTTTCGCCGTCATCCCAACGAGTGGTGGCACTTCTGCTTGGGCGATCAGATGTGGGCGTGGTTATGCAATCAAGAAAATCCCCATCATCCTGTAACTGCCCGTTACGGGAGAGTTGCTTGAGCAAGGATAAGGATATCTATCGCTATCTCAAATGCCTTAACATCTACAGGACTTACTCAACATCACCACATAGTAAGGGCAACCACAGGGGAATTGAACCCGAAAAAGCGCTATATGTATAAGCTTTGCGTAAGTCCCGATCTAGTTGTTGAGTGATAATTTAGCCTTTTTGTGCATTTCCTAGCAATTTAATCGGAATCTTCGCTGGGAATTTCTCTTTCCCTCTCTCCTTTGCTGCTCATCGCTGCTAGCAAAGAAGGAGCAACCGGACGTGGTATCAGGGAAGCTAGTCAGATATCCTAAATTAAGAATGGATAAAAAAACGATGACTACATCTAGGCGCGTATTCGTTTTAATATTTAATCCTCGGACTGACAACGAGGGGATTCACTCGATTCAGATTGGCGATCGCAACTGGATACTCATGTTTGAATCAGAAGACGATGCGACTCGCTATGCGATGCTGCTAGAAGCACAAGATTTTCTCAGTCCCAGTGTTGAAGCTATCGATGCAGAGGAAGTCGAGGGATTTTGCGAGGGTGCAGGTTATGAGTGCAAGTTAATTCCGGAGGGATTTGTTCCCGAAGGAGATGCAGAACGTCTTTTTCTGGTTCCGCCAGAAACTAACCTGGAGGAAACAGACTGGAAACCAGATGCTCCGCAACCGGATTTTGATCTAGACAGAATTCGTCGTCAATTAGAAGGACTGTTATGAAAGGATGAAGGAGGCTCGCGATCGCGTAGCCGATAGCGGCGCTTTCTTCGCAGGATGAACGATAAAAAAATGAAGGATCAAGGATGAAGAATCTGGAGGAGCGGGGACATCTTTTAACAGAACAGGTTAATCCCAATAGCCAGAATCTAGACCAGATGAGTTCTCTGGAATTGGTAGATTTGTTCAATCAGGAAGATGCTCAGACGCTAGCAGCGATCGCCATAGCGAGAACTCAGCTCGCTGAAGCCATCGATAAGACGGCTGAGGCGTTACGTCACGGGGGACGCCTGTTTTATGTGGGAGCTGGCACGAGCGGGCGTCTGGGCGTCTTGGATGCAGCAGAGTGTCCACCCACCTTTTGTACGCCGCCAGAACTGGTACAAGGGATTATAGCCGGGGGTGCGGGAGCGTTAATCCGCAGCTCAGAAGATTTGGAAGACAAACATGAAGACGGGGTATCTGCGATCGCAACTCGGCATATTACCCATCTCGATGTCGTTGTCGGAATCACCGCCGGAGGAACAACACCTTTTGTCCACGGTGCGATCCAAGCGGCGCGTCAGCGGGGTGCAACCACGATTTTGATTGCCTGTGTCCCAGCAGAACAAGTCACCATCGATGCAGATTTAGATATTCGCCTAATCGTGGGTCCGGAAGTGCTGGCAGGCTCGACGCGACTGAAATCCGGAACCGTCACCAAAATGGCTTTAAATATCCTCTCCACCGGCGTGATGGTGAAACTGGGCAAAGTCTACGGCAATCGCATGGTAGATGTCGCCGTTACCAATAAAAAATTGCACGATCGTGCCCTGCGAATGCTGCAAGACCTGACTGATTTAAATCGAGAAGACGCTGGATATTTATTAGAGCAAAGCGGGCGTTCTGTCAAGTTAGCATTGTTGATGCATTGGACGGGTTTGGAGAAGCAAGAAGGCGATCGCCTGCTTGCAGAACATCAAGGTAATCTCAGAGCTGCTGTTTCAAGCTACAACCACCCAAGCGACTCTCGCTAAATTTGAGATTTTGGAATTCCATCTAAAATATCAAATTCTTCCGACAGGACTTATACCAATTCACTATTTTGATGCCACATTTGCGATCCCCCCCACTCCCCTTTTTAAGGGGGGCAATAGACGTATTTGTGGCAAACATAAAGTGAAATGGTATTACGCAAAGCTTATAAATATAGCGTTTTTTCGGGTTCAATCCCCCTGTGGTTGCCCTTACTATGTGGTGATGTTACGTAAGTCCTGTCCGAGTTTCATCGGCTGATATCGCCTAATCGCCGATTTTAGGCAATTTTTGATGTTTAATTTCACCACTGCGACTGTGCTGCCAATAACGCCTCAGCTGTCTGGAGCATCTACTGGCTTAGCGGGACTTGAACTTTGTTCAAGCCCAAACAAGCCCTAAATGGGCTAGGTGTAAGGCAAATACGTCAGTATTCTCCTGAAGCCAACGGACAAACCGATAGGATATAGCTGTTCTAAAAGCTGACAAAG
>NZ_JBHZGO010000036.1:0-25338 GCF_042747725.1 Coleofasciculus sp. H7-2 | reverse complement strand
GAGGACTGAGGACTGAGGACTGAGGACTGAGGACTGAGGACTGAGGACTGAGGACTGAGGACTGAGGACTGAGGACTGAGGACTGAGGACTGAGGACTGAGGACTGAGGACTGAGGACTGAGGACTGTTAGCCTCAGCACTTGTAGCTAGTAGTAGCTAGTAGGTTGGGTTGAGGAACGAAACCCAACAAATGTTATGTTTTGTTGGGTTTCGTTCCTCAACCCAACCTACAATGATTGTTAACTCTTCATTTTTAATTTTTAATTTTTAATTTTTAATTTAAAACGAGTGCCCGGTTTTCTGTTTGATATATTCCAAAATTTTTTGATAGCAATCCGGGTCATTCTGCTTGTTGATGATGATAGGAATGGCACTATTCGGCAACCAAAACGTGAGTCTACCGTTAGAAGAATAGGAAAAGCTACTGATGCGGTTGAGATCGACTACATATTCATTCCGCTCATAACTAACTTTGATCCAAGACGCTGCCAGTGAGTGGAAGCTAACTTGTTGGATATAGTCCATCACTTGTTGATAGCCATCCGGGTTACTTTGACGGTTGATAATAATTGGGATGGCACTATCAGGCAACCAAAAAGTTACCTTACCGTTCGGGGTGCAAGCAAAGGCACTGATGCGGTCAAGATCGATTACATATTCATTTCGCTCATAACTAACTTTGATCCAATACGCCACATGACCTCCTCACATAAAGGTGAGTTCTGGCACTGACAACGCTCCCCCGCGCAAGTGGTTGTTGGAAAGCAGGACGTGAAGCGATCGCCTTCCGTCCTGCTGTAACTGCCAGCAACGGTTAAGATACCTCAGCGGCTTGGAGGGTCGTCGCATCTTCCTGGGTAGGCTGTGAGGAGTCAGAACGGGCGAGTCTGGGGTCAAGCTGTGCTAATGCCGCTTGAATTAATCCCTGGAACATCGGGTGGGGATTACTGGGTCGAGAGCTAAATTCCGGGTGGAATTGGGTGGCAATAAAGAAGGGATGGTTGGGTAGTTCAATAATTTCCACTAACCGCCCATCCGGCGAGGTGCCGCTGATCGCATAGCCGGTTTCTAAAAACAGGTTGCGATAAGCATTATTAAACTCATACCGATGCCGATGCCGTTCGTAAACCACTTCTTCTTGATATAGCCGGAAGGCTAGAGTATTGGGCGCTAAACGACAAGCATATAGCCCCAGGCGCATCGTGCCGCCCAAATCTACAACATCTTGCTGTTCCGGCAACAGGTTGATCACCGGATTCGCTCCATTCGGGGCAAATTCAGCACTATTAGCATCTTCCAATCCGGCGATGTGTCGCGCCCACTCAATCACCGAACATTGCATTCCCAGACACAAACCGAGGAAGGGGATCTGGTTTTTACGGGCGTATTCAATCGCCGCAATTTTGCCATCGACACCGCGAACGCCGAAACCTCCGGGTACCACAATGCCGTCAGCACCAGCCAGGTAAGTTTCGGCACTGTCCGATTCAATGGTTTCCGAGCTAACCCAACGGAGGTTGAGGTCACAATTCATGGCGATCGCTGCATGGCGCAAAGCTTCCACTACTGAGAGATAGGCATCCGTTAACCTTACATATTTACCAACGATGGCAATCTCTATCCGGTGAGTTGGATGATATAGGCGATCTACCAAGATTTTCCACTGGCTCAAGTTGGGTTGGCGTTGCTCTAGTTGCAGCAAGTCCAGGGTTTGCTGCGCCAGTCCTTCCCGTTCTAACATTAGCGGCACTTCGTAGATACTTTTGGCATCTTGGGCTGTAATCACGCACTCGACGGGAACATCGCAGAACTCTGAGATTTTTTCTTTGAGTCCTGGGTGCAGAGGGCGATCGCATCTACAAACTAAAATATCCGGTTGAATCCCGATCGACCGCAATTCTTTCACCGAGTGCTGCGTCGGTTTCGTTTTCATCTCCCCAGCTGAGGGAATCCACGGCATCAGGGTTACGTGCATATACAGCACGTTATGACGCCCCACATCTTTACGGAACTGACGAATTGCTTCCAAAAATGGCAGCGATTCAATATCGCCCACCGTGCCGCCAATTTCCGTAATCACCACATCCGGGTTGGTATTTTTGGCAACTCTCTGGATGCGATCTTTGATTTCATTCGTAATATGGGGAATTACCTGCACCGTGCCCCCCATATAATCGCCACGACGCTCTTTATTGAGTACCGCTTGGTAAATCGAGCCGGTAGTGACGCTATTGAGCCGAGACATGGACGTATCGGTGAAGCGTTCGTAGTGCCCCAAGTCCAAATCCGTCTCGGCACCATCTGCCGTTACGAACACTTCTCCGTGCTGAAAAGGACTCATCGTCCCCGGATCGACGTTAATATACGGATCTAATTTCAGGATAGAAACCGAATAGCCACGCGACTTCAGCAAGCGTCCTAAACTTGCTGCTACAATTCCCTTGCCGATACTGGAAACCACGCCGCCGGTGACAAAGACAAACTTAGTCATAAAATGCTTAAAAGAAGAGCCATGTCGGCAACCCACCCCGTTAATTGTGCCACAGTCTTAACGAGTTGTTCGTTGCTTGTTGTTTGCAGTCCGCGATCGGTGGTCGTTGGTTTGTAAAACCCTGGCAGAGTGGCTGTGTTGGCTGCCTTATCACCTATCCTATAGAAACGATAGCAGGGCGAACAGTCACTCTTGCGATCGCAAGATAAACCTTCTAACCCCTCAAAGGACTGACGAGACGGACAATTGGCACGCTTGGGCGATCGCGCTTTCGCTAGGGTTTAACCCCCGACTGACACTTTTTTTGGCTGAGCCTTGAGTGTCTACCGACTTCGCTGCTAGCATTCTGGTATTAGCACTTTGCCATTTCCCGGAAGTTAGACGAAATGGATAGCTTCTTTCCTTTCAATGCCATCAATCGCGCTCGTTTTCCTGCTAATTAATTCTAAACTACTGATACCTGACACTGCTTCGACATCTGTAAATTGATAAATAATTAAAAATACTATTAACTGGATAATCGGTGGGCTAAAAAACTAAACATGGCTAAATTTTACGATGAATTAAATCAAAATCTCCGGGACTTTATTCAGGAGCAGAAAATCTTTTTTACCGCGACTGCACCTAAGGAAGGTCGGATTAATTTGTCGCCTAAAGGAGTAGATACCTTCCGCTGTATTGATAATCATACAGTGGCTTACCTTGATTTAACCGGGAGTGGCAACGAAACCTCCGCCCATTTACATGAACCTGAAAATGGACGGATGACGATCATGTTTTGCAGCTTCTCTGAAAAGCCTTTGATTCTTCGTTTATACGGTCAAGGAAAAGTAATTTTGCCAAGGCATGAAACTTGGGAAAAATTTTATTCATTTTTCACGCCAATCTTAGGAGAACGTCATATCGTGGTACTTCAGATAAATTCAGTACAAACTTCATGCGGGTATGGCGTACCTATTTATGAAATGAAAGAAGAAAGAAAAACAATTAGAGAATGGGGTGAAAAAAAAGGAAGCCAGGGAATTTTTGATTATTGGTGTGAAAAGAATCGAAAGAGTATCGATGGACTCCCAACAAAACTTTTAGAAGATTAAAGAAACTTTTTCGCTAATTTTATCCTCTAATTGATGTAATGAACTGGGATTTAAAATGAGAAACATCCTGGGATTGGCTGTATTAGGGGTGGTTATGGCAGCACCAGCATCGGCAAAACAATCTCTTTACGTTTCCTATCCTCCCGCTAGCCATAAAACCACATCTGACCGAATTTTCTTAATTGGCACGGCTCCACCGCCAGGAAAAGTGTTGGTGAACGGGAAGGCGATCGCGCGGAGCAAACAGGGGCATTTTGCTCCCAGTTTTCCGTTAAAGCCGGGAGATAACCTATTTACAGTGAGTTATCAAGGTCAAGCCGTCAAACTTAAAGTTACGCGGACTTCTACCCAACCTGAGCCACCGCAGGGGTTGGCATTTGCCAAAGATTCCCTAACTCCATCGGCGGATCTCGCCCGACTTCCGGGTGAGTTGCTGTGTTTCGGCGCGGTTGCTCCTGCTGACGCCAATGTTTCCGTAGATTTGGCGAATGAAACAATTCCGCTGACTAACCAGCAGCAGGTTGTACAGCTACCGGCGAATTCTGCCGCCTTAACCGCACAAAATCAGCCGTATGCTGTAGCTGGGGCAGGACACTACCTGGGTTGTGCAGCGGCGGCGGCGGCGGCTGATTTGGGTCGTCCCCAGTTCAAAGTAGAAAAAAATGGACAGATCGTGAGTCAGATGGGACCTGCGAAAGTTCAGATTCTGTCCCCGGCGCAGCTAGAGGTCGCTGAGGTGATTGTTGATGCCGGTGTCGCCAGAACCGGGCCAAGTACGGATTATTCTCGCCTGACGCCGCTGCCGAAAAGTACGCGAGCCTCGGTGACAGGTCGGGACGGGGAATGGGTGCGCTTGGACTATGGCGGCTGGATTAATAGTAAGGAACTTCAAATTGTCAAGGGTTCGGTGCCACCGCGATCGCTGATTCGCAGTATTCGCGCTCGTAAGATTCCCGGTGCCACAGAAGTCATTTTTCCCTTACAAGTGCCGGTACCGCTAATTGTGCAGCAGAGCGATCGCACGCTGACATTAACGCTATATAACACGACGGCGCAAACGGACATCATTCGCCTCGACCCCGATCCCGTCATTTCCCGCCTGGATTGGCAACAGGTCGCGCCAGGAACCGTGCAATATACTTTTAATCTCAAATCCGCGCAGCAATGGGGCTATACGGTGAGATACGAAGGCACGAGCCTGATTTTATCTCTGCGCCATCCTCCTCGTCTCACTTCTGGCCCCTCCGTTCTCCGTTCTCAGTCTTCCAACAAGCCTTTATCTGGGATCAAAATTGTTCTCGATCCCGGACATGGCGGTGAAGACAGCGGTGCCGGGGGGCCAACTGGCTATCCCGAAAAAGAGGTGACGCTAACCATGTCGAAGCTGATCGCCAATCAGCTGATTGCACGGGGTGCCACGGTGTACCTGACGCGGGAGGTAGATAAGGCGGTGTCGCTGCCAGAACGGGTGGCAATCATTGACGCAGTGAAACCGGCAATTTCACTTTCAATTCACTACAATTCCCTCCCCGATGAAGGAGATGCCCAGAATACGCAGGGTTTTGGGACTTTTTGGTATCATCCCCAAGCCCACAGCTTAGCGATGTTTATCCATAACTACATCGTGACCCAGGCGGGGCGTCCTTCCTACGGCGTCTTTTGGGATAACTTAGCCCTAGCGCGTCCTGCTACTGCACCCTCTGTATTGCTAGAACTGGGTTTTATGAGCAATCCAGAAGAATTTGAATGGGTGGTAAATCCGCAAGCGCAGCAGAAAATGGCGGCAGCGATCGCAGAAGGCGTTACCCAATGGTTCAAAGTCGCTCAATAAATACTCCTTTCGGCAGTAGACTCGCCTTGGGCATTCCCTTTGCCATAATTTGGGCAATGAATTCTCATCCCAGCAATACAGATTAAATGACTAATCGGAAGTCTTCGCTTCTGGGGCTTGTCTAACTTGCTCAATTGTCAACCCCAAAGCTTCTGCCACCTGTTCCACAGCCAACCCTAATGCCAATAACCGAGGCACTGCTTCTAACTTAGCTTTCATTTCACCTTCTTGCAGTCCTTCTTCTTTGGCTTCCTGCATAACATCTTGAAAATATCTAGTCTGCTTTAACTCACTGAATCCAAACATTGCTTCCATCTCCTGGCGAGTCATTTGTGGAAACTTATACAACACTATTGTCTCAATTAATTCTATGACTTGTCGCCTGACAGCTTCATCAGTAATTTCTTGACTGGCTTTGTTGAGTAGCTGCCTTGCAACATCAGCTGCTTTCTTTTTAGTTTCTACGACTAATTTCACCACGCCCAAACCAAGGGATTGATCTGCCGCTTCTCCTAATTCATCCAAATATATCCGCCTAACTCGCGGACTGGTCAGTAATTCTCGATACTGCGCTTGTACACCAGGATCTAGGCTTCTATTTTTAAATATTACTGCTCCCCGCCAATCGTTCGGTCGCTCATATTGAGAGAGGTATAAAAATATTTCGCCAAAAAAGCGCTGATAGAATCTGGGATCGCGTTGAAATTGTACTTCTACAAAATAAATGGGTTGATCGGCAGAATCGTCAGATGGTAGAAATAAACCATCGATGCGAAAGGCAGTTTGTTTGACTTCAACTGAGGTGAATTGATAGGTGTTGCCAGTTGAGGCAGGTTGACCAATCAATTCAAAGAAGATGCTGGGAAAGTTTTGAAATAGTTGATAGAAAATGCTGTCAGTTTTCACCTTTTCAGAGCCACTATTGGAAAAACAAATAGGGTAGGCACTGCCCACCCTATCGTGTCTACACAATAATTAAGCTGTTTGAGCAATGTGATAAGGACTGGTTAATTTATCCATCTGTTGCACTAACAGACTGAGGAATAAACCGACATCGGTGACGACGCCGACGGATTCGACAGAACCGCGATCGCTCAATTTGGTGACAACGGCTGGGTTAATATCTACACAAACCATCTTCACCCCTGCTGGTGTCATATTTCCCACCCCAATTGAGTGCAGCATTGAAGAGAGCATCAAAATCATGTCTGCACCTTGCAGCAGTTGAGAATACTCTTGCTGAGCTTTAATTAAGTCCATCTGAGTATCTGGTAGAGGACCATCATCGCGAATGGAACCGGCGAGGCAGAAGGGAATGCCATTGCGGACGCACTCATACATGACACCGCTGTTAATCACACCCTTTTCAACTGCTTTGGCAATACTGCCACAACGGCGGATAGTGTTAATTACTTTCAGGTGATGGCGGTGTCCCCCACGAACGGCGACGCCGCGTTTCATATCCACACCCAGCGAGGTTCCCAACATGGATTGCTCAATGTCGTGGACAGCGATCGCATTTCCTCCCAGCAATGCCTGCACATAACCTTGCCGAATCAGATGCGTCAGGTGTTCGCCGCCACCAGTATGAATCACCACAGGCCCTGCTGTCACCACCACTTTACCGCCAGCATCGCGGATTTTGCGAAGTTCCCAGGCAACTTGTTCCACCACCAATTCCACGCGGCGTTCGCTAGAAACCCCGGCAGACATAAAGCTGAATTCTTGGGTGTTGCGCTGTTCGCGGGATTCCGTCTTCCGTACCGTGCGGATACCGACGACATCAACCACCACCTGTTCGCCGACTTCTAAATCCCGTAGCAGTTTACACCGCGCTACCCGTCCGTTGGGAGTTTGGGTAATTGCGATCGCGCCATCCATGCGCTGATCTTGCACCCGTACCCACTCACCATTGATTCTGACTTCTGTGGGATAAATGGTGGACACATAGAAATCATCTGGAGCTACCCCAGCTTGGATGACATCTTCCAGCTTGGCATCGCGCTCATCTTGGGGCAAATTCACAGCACCCAAATCGATTAACTGCGACAAAATCGCTTCCATCACATCGTGGGAAGGAGCCGACACCTTCACCTCCGCTGAGGAAGTACTTTGCCGTTGCTCTCCCAAATTGAAGTTGAGAACCTGGAAGCTGCCCCCATTTTCTACCACTAAATCTAAAGCACGGTTGATTAAGCCTGAATCCAGCAAATGCCCTTCCAGCCGCATCGTCCGACTTTCCACCGAGACATTGGCATGGATTTCTTCTCGAACGGGTTCCGTCACCCGCAGCGTCAGGCACTTGGCAGCACCACCGGCTTTCAAAAATTCCGTCAGCGGCGTCTCGATAACTTGGAATCCCACATCGGCAAGGCATTTTTTGAGCGCTTCACTCGCCTTATTCATCACCACAACGCGGTCAATATTCACGGCGTTGCAGGCAAAGTTCACCGCATCCGTTTCCTCAATTGCAATCCGCTTCTCCGGCGCAACTCGCATTTCAATGACGCGGTTGGTATAGGAATCAAATGCGGGGGGATAATACAGTAAATAGCCGCCGCTCAAGGGACAGAAGCAGGTATCCAGGTGATAGAACCGCTCATCCATCAATCGCAGCGATAGCACTTCGATGTCGAGCCACTTTGCCAGAAACGGGTGAGAATCGAGTTCTGAGCGGAAGCCGTATCCCGCCCACAACCAGCGCCCTTCCCGCTCCAGCAGCGCATCACCCGCGCCTTCAAAAGGCAAGTCTTTGGGCAGTTCATGCACCTTATAGCCTTTTTCCTCGAACCATTGCTTGAAATAAGGCTCCTCACCCTGCCGCTCTTTATGGAAGAAGCGGCTCAGGACGACGGTATCTCCCAGAACCAGCCCAGCATTGGCTGTAAACACCATATCAGGCACACCGCGTTGGGGTGCAACCAAATCGACAAGGGCGTGTTCTTTGAGGATGTAGTGAAGCTTTTGCCATTGATCGACAGCGCGATCGCGCGAGGATTTGTGAATATTGCCCTCCATCCAGGGATTAATCACATAATCCACGTCGTAATGGTCGGGAGCGCACATGAGGAAGCGGATCGAGGAGGTCATAAAAGAATCTCAAGTGAAATAGACAAGGGCAAACTCTTATTGGATACAGACTTTCCATGCTCCAATTCTGTAGAACTTGTTACGAAATCTTTACCTCTTATTTGTAATAGCGAAAGTCAGCTCTAGAGGCTAATGTCTATTTTATTCCTTTACAACCCAAGAGACTTGACAAAAAATGATTAATGGGAAATATTTGACAGTTTGAGAGGAAATCGCTCCTAAGTTTAAGCAAGATTAACCACCAAGTCCCAAAGGCACTAAGTAAACACGAATTCTCTTAGTGTCTTTGCGCCTTAGTGGTTTAAAAAAGCACTAAGCGAACACTTGTGGCTAACGATCAATCTTCTATTAGGTATTAATTAGCACTTCGTCGATATTGCAACAAGGCGGGAGGCCAAGTAGCCTGGGCTAATAAGGGCTGTAAGTTTTTCGCAACGCGAGTGGCTAAAATCTGCTGTCCGGCTGCGTTTGGATGAATGATATCCTCCTGCCGATTTTTCGGGTCATCCACAATTCCTGTTAAAACTTGTGGAATTAAATAAGCCTGTGTATCTTTAGCAACACGCTGATAAAGTTCGTCATATTCATCTTCTATGTAGCCAAGATTGATTCCTAGCAGCACAACAATTGCTTTTTGTTGTTGAATAGATGTCACGATTTGTCGCAAATTCTGTTCTGTCTCTGTTTTGGGAATTTTTCGCAGAAAATCGTTTCCGCCTAATTCAACAATCACCAGCCAAGGTTCTGCCGCGATCGCATCTTTTTGTAAGCGACTCAACCCCATTGCAGTTGTATCGCCGCTAACACCGCGATTCAGTATTGGCAAACCCAACTGACGACTCAGCACACTAGGAAAAGCTTCTGTCTTGTCCACGCCATACCCAGAGGCGATGCTATCGCCTAAGACGATAACTTGCTTACCAGCACCCGCTTTGAGGTTTTTGACATCATCGAAATTGCTGCCGCAACTGGTAACAACCAGCAGGGAAGCAAACAGCAAACTAAAGAACCACATCCATCGGCGTTTTTTCATACAGTTTTCCAATTTAACTTAACGATATTGCAGAGGGTTGGCGGTAGGGGCGAAGCGATCGCGCGATCGCCTTTGCCACTTAACCCAATATTATTCATGCGAATGCTTCACCCTGTCGCAGGGAAGGGCGAAGCATTCGGGGACAAAATTTCTTGTCCACTCTGAAATATCTTCACCCGAATGCTTCGCCCCTACTACTACTTTGGGAGATTCAAGCATCGCACTCTCCTCTTGACACCAAAAATGTTCGTGGGTTTCCAATTGGTGGGGTTAAGAGTGATTATTTCTTATCATTCATCCGGCGCAAATGGCGGATGTGAAGACCCAGGCAAAAGAACCATAACAGCACAACTAATAGCACGCTAGGAGATATTTGCCCAACAGTATCGTACTGGATTGACTGTGGCTGATGCTGAATTTGAGTCTGAGCCTGTAGTTGTGGCTCAATAAAATTACCATGAAAGTTCTCTACCGCTTCCCGTTGCCGAACTTTATTTTTTTGATAGTCTGCAAACATCAAATTCACCCCATTTGTGGGTTAACGAGGTGAATTGTTTTTTTGGGCTTTTCCTCACGCACGTTCCCCAAGCGCAGCCGGAAATGTTTGTATAATGCGGGTTACAGGCTTGGGGAAGCTTGCTGGGTTGAGCTGCTAAAAGTTCTTAATATTTTCTTTGGATTTGAAGAATGGCAAGGAACATTGGCTGGGGAGAACCTGCTAAGAGTAATGCAATCAAATTGCTGGAAGCCTTGCTGTCTCTTGCGGATGGATGGGAGTTAGACGACTGTGAATTAAAGGCAGAAGTTGAGGTTAAGTGGGTTTCAGAAAATAAGCTGCGGGTGACAGGGAAAGTCAGGCAGAAACGGGGAAACCGGGAAGCAATAGTTGAAATCGGCACCACGAAGAAAGCTTTAGCCAAGCTGGTAGAGAAAGCCGGGAAAAGTTTAGAATTTCCAAAGCGTCAACAGGGAGAAGGCAGCAGCAGAGAAGACAAGGAAGCAGAGGCGGTTCAAACTGTTTTCGACTGCTTGAGAGAGTTGGGGGTGTTCGAGGAAGATCCCAAAAATACGAGAAAGAACCAAGGTTATTGGAAATTCACCCTGAAGCTGAAGCACCAAACAGCGACTTTGGCAGAGAATCTGGCAGAAATTCAGCTGAAGTGGAAGGAGCAAAACCCAGAAGAACCGTCACCGCCACCAACTAACATCAACTGGCGCGATATCTGCCACAAAATGCTGGAGGAACAGCTGAGGCGTTACCAATTCCGGCGACAGGCGACGGGAACGGGGTTGGGGCATGAGGTGAGTATTTATGTGCCACTAGGATTGGTGAAACCGACAACTCAGCCTCGACGGGGTGAGGAGTTTTGCCCATCCCCAGATGAGGGGCGGTTGCAATATCAGCTGAGTGAGAAGGAAATTGAGAAGCGGTTTGAAGCGGATGCGTTTCTTACTCAGGTGATTGAGGCGGGAGAGGGCAAGACGATTGCGATTATTGGGGAACCGGGGGCGGGGAAAAGTACGTGGTTAGAGCAAATTGCCCGTTATCTCAAGAAATCAGAAAATGTTTCCCGTTTGCCGATTTGCATTCATCTGGGGAGTTTGGATGGGAAAACCTTGGAAGAGTATTTACTCCAGGTTTGGCTCAAGGAGGCGCTGTCTCTTCAAGGAATGGTGGTATCAGCCCAGATGCAAACAGAGTTGATGCAGCTGTTTAACTCTCGTCAGGTGTGGTTGCTGCTGGATGGAGTGGATGAAATTCGGGTAGGGACGGATACATCCAGGGGGGTAAATTCGCCCCTACAAGGAATTGCCAATCAGCTGAGGGGTTGGGTGGCACAGGCGCAAACGGTGTTAACCTGTCGGCTGAATGTTTGGCAAGCGAACGATCGCGTAGTGCCGAATTGTGATATTTATCGCACCCTAGATTTTGACGATCCGCAGGTGGGGGAGTTTATTGGAGACTGGTTTGCTAGGGCGGGGAAACCCCGGTTAGGGAAGCAGTTACGGGAGAAGTTAGGGGAATCGGGGCGGGAACGGATTCGGGATTTGATTAGAAATCCGTTGCGGTTGGCGCTGTTGTGTCAAACCTGGGCGGTGAAGCAAGGGGAGTTGCCGAAGACGAAGGCGACGCTTTATCAGCGATTTCGAGAGGATTTCTATGAGTGGAAGCCACATCCATTGCTTACCGAAGACTTGGATAAGCAGAATGAGTTACATGAAGCATTAGGGAAGTTGGCGCGGGAAGCCATTGAGAAGAAGTTGCCACTACGGAAGAGATTTGCTTACAAGGTAATGGGTAAATCTCTGTTTAAGTTAGCGTGTGATGTTGGTTGGCTGAATGCGGTATATAAAGATGCAGAAACTGACGAGGATGTTTATGCGTTCTATCATCTGACGTTTCAGGAATATTTTGCAGCGCTGGCAATTGACGATTGGCAATGTTTCTTGACTCATGACAATGACAATCCTCAACCGTTACCGGGCAATATTTACCGCATTTTTGAGCCGCAGTGGAGAGAGGTGATTTTGCTATGGCTGGGGCGAGAGGATGTGGAAGGGGAGTATAAGGAAGAGTTTATCAAAGCTTTAGTACAGTTTGAGGATGGGTGCAGTGACTTTTATAGGTATCGAGCATATTTTCTAGCAGCAGCAGGTATTGCGGAGTTTGGGGATTGTAGACTTGCTGACATGATCGTGCAGCAACTCGTCGAGAAAGGTTTTGGATATTTCAGTATTTACACTCAGGAGTGGCGGACATTTCCTGAGCAAATTGAAGAGGAAGCTAAGGCAGCACTGAGAGAGAGCGATCGCTGCAAGGTAAGGAGTGCCCTAACTAACTTAGTCCACACTTGCCAATCTCACCATAGAAGCTCTTTCACCAGCAAATGGGGACAGAAGTTTTGCATCAGTGATGAAATTTGTATGAAAGCTGCTGTTATTTTATTGACCCTCTTTCCTGAAAACCCAGAGGCACTCATTGCCCTAAATCATTTAGAGCATACCAGTGAGGATGTTGGGGTTCAAAATCAAATCTGGCTATGTTGGAACAACGTCAACGATCTTATTGATCAGGAAAACAAGCTGTTCAACTGGAGTACAAAATCGCTTCAACAACAGGATAGGGATAAGAACCTTTCTTTGGATGTTTATCCGGCGTTCGCCGATGAGGAATATAGCATTGATAGTGCTATCAGTCTGGAAGAAGGTATCAAAGTTCTACTAAGGAAAATACACGCCCCCAAAGATGCAATAGCTTTGTGGCAAAATCTGGCAGAGCTAGAATTACTAGTGCTTAAAGCGGCATCTCAAGGAAGGTTTTTAACAGTGGTAATTACAGAATTTAAAACGTACTTATCTAATCTATTTGATGCTGATTTCCTTTGTAAGGAATGCTTTAAAATTCTCTGGAGTTACTACGCAAAAAATATATCTTATCCAGCTTTCTATCAGGCTTGGAACCCTACGTGTATCACCCTTCATCCGAAAAATCAAGAAACCACTGCTGTTGGTTATAACTCCTCCACGCAACGCCCCAACTTGGCTAATTTACCCCAACTTCTCAACGCTGCGATCGCTAACAACTCCACCCTCAACGACACCATTCACCTCATTTGCATTGATGGCAGCAAGTTTATCGATTGCGAAAACCCCACCCTTGACATTTACGATCGGCTGATGAGTCAAGGTTTCCCAGAACGTCAAAACGGCGAACCGGAAACCCTGCAACAGATGAAATTTTATTGGCATCAGCTGAGGCGTAAAAGCGATCGTCAGCTAGTTTTAGTTTTCTACGAAAGCACAGAAGAAGAAACACATCTGGGGTTTAGCGAGACATTTATTAATGCTTTAAGCACATTTGATGGCGCAATTTGTGTAGTGTGCGCTCAACCTTGTAATCTCCAAACCTTCTCTCCCAGTCAGCCGAATTTGATTGCAGATATTGTGGGTTGGATTAGAAAGAAGATAGTAGAAGATTAGAGGGCGTGTTATTATTAGAAAAAACTACTTCCTAAAATGATATATGACTGAAATTAGCCTAGACGAAAATAAACTTAAAGAACTGCTCAAGATAGCGATTCTTGAATTAGTTCAAGAGCAGAGAGAGGTATTTTCTGAGTTATTGGCAGAAGTCATAGAAGACATCGCTTTAGAAAAGGCTATCAAGGAAGGTGAAAATACTGAACCAGTCAGTCGAGAAGCAATTTTCAAAATTCTGGAACATCAAGGATGAACGTAGAGTTTAGAAAAAGCTTCGAGAAAGATTTGGGTAATATTCGTGACGAAGCATTACTTGAAAGAATTAAGGCGGTAATTGAAGAAGTAGAAATTGCTGAAAATCTGGTGGATGTGAGCAATCTTAAAAAACTCAAAGCTGACGGTGAGTATTACCGCATCAGAGTTGGAGATTACAGAATCGGTATTACAGTAGATGAAGATGTAATTGTTTTTGTTAGAGTCTTGCACAGGAAAGATGTTTACAGGTACTTTCCATAATTTGAGATATGAGTTTAATTCATTAACTACTCTGGTTTGAAGTAATAGGCGATCGCCTAAATATTACCTTACAATCCTTCTCACCAAATCAGCCTAATTTTATTGCAGATATTGTGGGTTGGATTAAAGAGAAGATGATGGAAGATTAGAGTGCGCGATCGCTATAATGTTTTCATAGCTTTTAACAGATTCCAAACAACACCATGACTGCTCAATTAATGGTTAAACCTTCCTCGTTGATGCACTCTGGCATTAAAATGAGAGAATTTGGTAATATTCATCTCTTCAGATTTACTAAAGAGTTACAGGCTCGTATGGAGGAACTGCTAGAAAGAAGAAAAGCCGATTTGCTCACTCCAGAGGAAGAAGCTGAATATACCGGAATCTGTGAATTAAACCGAATCTTTACCTTTATTAACGCTCAACTGGCAACTCAGGCTAAATGGTGCCCAATCAATCCCGACAACTGGTTCGACGACGAGCCAGATACCTCTGCGAATACTGCCACTCCCCAGAATACCTAAGTCCAGCTCACTTTACGCTCGATCATGTAATGCCGCAGTCTTTGGGAGGGTCAGATAACCCCGATAATCTCGCCCTAGCTTGCAGTCGCTGTAATGGTCGTCGCTACAACTTTATAACAGGAATAGACCCAGAAAATCAGCAAGAAATATCCCTATTTAATCCCCGTCATCGGCAGTGGAACGAACATTTTATATGGACAGCAGATGGGTTGAATATTTTAGGAATAACTCCCACAGGTAGAGCCACCTGCAATAGGCTTGACATGAATGATGAACGATATGATGAGGATGATTCTATTCGGAATGCGAGGCGCTTTTGGGTGCAGGGTGGTTGGCATCCCCCCAAGGAAGATCCGCGTCAAGAAGAGTAGCGATCGCGTTGTTGTCACTACAGAAAAACTTCTAAACGAGCTAAATAATTATTTGAGCGATCGCCCAAATATTACCTTACAATCCTTCTCACCAAATCAGCCTAATTTTATTGCAGATATTGTGTAGTTGGATTAAAGAGAAGATGATGGAAGATTAGAGTGCGCGATCGCTTCTTTTTAACCCGCTATTAATCTTCATCGATTTACTCAAGCTGCTTTTGGGTTGCCAAACCCGCGATAAAAGCCCCCAAAACCATTCCCGCCCACAAGCCGCTGCTGCTGCCTTGCATATAAGCTCCTGGCATCATCCAAGCTTGGCACGCTGTCTTGAATGCTGCGAATTGCAAAGTATGCTTTGTCATATTTTCGCAGCGATGGTTATCAGCCAGTAACTTAATTTGTACCCCCATGTAGGCACCAAAAAATCCCGATGCCAACGCCATGAAGGTACAAATTAAGATGCGCTTTTTGTGCATTTATGATTGCTAACTGCTAATTGTTTACGAATGGCTAATCGCTAATTTCTCATGATTTAAAAGCTCATTGCTATCAACCCTAAATTATTAGCCATTAGCCATGAACCATCAACCCGTATTTCGCATTCCGGCAGCAATCCCGTTAATCGTTAACAGCGCCCCGCGTAGCAATTCGCCCTTACTGTAACGAGAATGGACGACACCGGAGGCTGCTTGCTTGCCATGTTGGCGCAGGCGTTTTAGCAGAGAGACTTGCAAGAAACCCAGAGGAACAATCGTACCGTTGCGTAACTGCACAGACCTTTGCAGGACTGGATCGCCATCCAACAGCCGTTTGTGACCTGCAATCGTGAGGACTAAATCGCAAGTAAGGTTAAACTCGCTCTTGATTTGCTCAAATAAGGCTTCAAAGCGATCGCGATCTTCCGGTCGGGATAACTCCCGCACGTAGTGGTGAGCAATCTGCAAATCTACTTTCGACAACGTCATTTCTGCTTTAGAAATGACCATCTTGAAGAAAGGCCACTTGAAATAGAAATAACGCAACAGCTTCAGATTTTCCTCTGGTTCTTCGTTCAAAAACTCCTGCAATGCCGTCCCGACGCCGTACCAACTCGGCAACAGGAAGCGCGTTTGCGTCCAGCTAAAGACCCAAGGAATTGCCCGCAGACTAGCTAAATCTTTTTTACCGCCGCGACGGGCAGGACGAGAACTGATTTGCAATTGGCTGATTTCTTCGATGGGCGTCACTTGGTGGAAGAAATCTACTAAATCGGGTTGCTCGTAAATCAAGGCGCGATAGTGGGTACGCGATCGCGTCGCCAACTCTTCCATGATTTCGTTCCACGGCTGAATATCATCAAACCCGGTTCCCAGTAAGCTTGCCTGAATCACAGCGGTTGTCACGGCTTCCAGGTTGTACAGGGCTAATTCTGGCAACGAGTATTTAGAAGCCAGCACTTCCCCCTGTTCGGTAATTTTGATCCGCCCATTGATACTATGACCTGGTTGAGCCAGGATCGCTTCGTAGGCGGGACCGCCGCCGCGACCGACCGAACCGCCACGCCCGTGGAAAATCCGTAAGGCGATGCCGTACTGTTCGGCGATTTTTTGTAGCACTTTCTGAGCTTTATGGATTTCCCAGTTACTGCTCAAGAAGCCGGAATCCTTGTTGCTGTCTGAGTAGCCCAGCATTACCTCTTGCAGGTTATTCGTTGGAGATTCCAAGTTGGCAAGCTGATTTGAGGCTTCAACCTTTAACTGTTGCGAACCTTCAACGTTTTGGTAGCCTCCGGCAAGACAAGCGCGATACAAAGGCAATTCAAACAAATCTTGCATCACTGCGGGTGCCCGCTTCAGGTCTTCCACCGTTTCAAACAGCGGCACCACCATGATGCTGCTCTTTCCCGTGGTGGGGTCATACAGACCCGCTTCTTTTGCCAGCAGCAGCACTTCCAGAACGTCGCTGGCTTCCCGGTTCATACTGATGATGTAAGTTTGGCAGACTTGAGAGCCAAACTCCAGTTGGAGCTGCCGCAGCATTCGGAAAGTTTCAACGGTTTCGCAAGTTTTTTCAGAAAATGGCAATTCTGCTGGAATCAACGGGCGCTTAGTTTGCAGTTCCGTTGCCAGCCACAGCGATCGCTCAGCTTCCGATAGCTCATTGTATGCCTTGGGCAGAATTTGCAGGTATTCGGCAATTTCGGTGAAGGTGTCGGAATGGCGGGTGCTTTCCTGGCGAATATCTAAGTGTGCCAAGTTGAAGCCATAGACTTCCGCCTGACAAATTAAATTTTCTAGATCCCGGCACGATAAACCCGTCTCAATCAGGTTCCGGTGAATTAGCCGCAGTTCTGCCAGAAATTCTTCTCCAGAGCGGTAAACTACGTGAGACTGGCTATCTGAGATTTGCCGATGCAAGTTTTCTCCATCCGAGAGTCGCCGGTTGCGATCGCTAGTATTTTGCAGGCGCTGCTGGATGTATGCCAGCTTGAGCCGATAAGGTTCTTGTCGGTAGCGAATCGCCAGCTGATCGTACACTTCTGGCATTTGCGACCGATCCTGCTCTAACGAGTCCAGCAAATCCGGCAAGACATCGCTCCAGTGCAACGACAAGCTTAATTGAGTCGTCAGCCGCCGCAACGATTGGATATACTTCTCCAGCACTAAACCCCGCTGATAGCAAGCGGTTTGCCAAGTTACTTTCGGCGTGACTGAGGGGTTTCCATCCCGATCTGCCCCCACCCAAGAACCGAACTGGCAGAAGTTGTTTACAGGGGGAGTGAGTCCCGGAAAAGAAGCTTTTAAGGCGCGTTTTAGGCGTTGATGAAGCTGGGGAATCGTATCAAACAACACTTCTTGGAAGTAGTGGAGGGTGTAATCCACTTCATCCAACACGGTTGGTTTAAATTGATGCAGTTCGTCGGTGCGCCACCAGAGGCGAATTTCTTCGGTTAATTGTTCGATGCAAGCCTCTGCCTCCCAAGAAGTCGCCAATCCTAGGGATCTAAATTCTTCTTCTGCCTGGTCTAGCTGTTGCAGAATTTTAGCAATCCGCTGCTGTTTGCCGCGAATTGTATGGCGAACAATTTCTGTGGGGTGAGCGGTAAAAACTAGCCGAACGTCCAGATTGTCAATCAACCGCTGGATTTGTTGCGGAGGCATATTCATCTGGCGCAAATGTGGGAACAATCCGTGGAATGTCCCGGCATTCTGTTTGGCTTGGCCATCGTGGTGCCAGCTCTTTTCGAGCAAATCCGCACCTGGGCCGCTGTTTTGGGTTTCTTCCTCCATTCCCCCTGGCGACAACACAATTGCGGAGTCCCCATCTCCTTGCGGACTGGGAAGTTTACGCGGTGCGGAGTCACCAGCCGGAGCGTTGTAGGTGGCACGTCGGGAAAGCTGTTGATCGCGCTGTTCGTAGTGCTGTTCGACAATGTTAATTAGTTGGAAGTAGAGAGCAAAGGCGCGTGAAGCTCGAATCGCTGCGTTGAGGTCAAGCTTTTCGATCAGCTGAGGCACTGACTCAGGCAATTCTGTTGCCTGTCCTTCTGGCGAACACATCGAGCGGAGTTGATTAAGCAGATCGACCAGTTCCTGACCGCATTCCTGCTGGAGAACAGACTCCCATAAGTCCTCCACAACTTTGAGGCGATGACGTAAAAATAGGGCAGAGGTAGATGTTACCGTCAATTGCTGATCCGTCGATTGCAGTAGGGAACTCATAGAGTCTATTCTCGCTAAAGAAGAATAATCACCTAATTTTAGGTTTTCTAGTCCCAGCAAGTGGTTTACAGCGAACACCCACTGGGTTTTTTCCGGCAAAATGGAGGGGTGCGATCGCGTCCTAGTCGGTAGGAGAGCGTATTTTTTCTACTCCCCCCTACTCTCCCTGATTCCCCACTTCCTGTGATGTGTTTCCTGGGTTGGGTACGTGGAGAACCGGCAAGCGATCGCCTCGAAACACTTCCTCACTGTTTTGCCCAATAGCGCATAGCAATTCGCTGACCGCTTTGATGCCTAAAACGCCTAGTAGCATCGGCACCGTGGCTAGACTCAACCAGATTTCGGGAGTTGCAGACGAACTGGCATTTTCGGCGGTTGACGGCTGCTTTTTGTTAGGAGGAGTTTGCATGGGAGAAGGTCTAGATGACAACTAAATTTTTTGTAGACAAATAAATAAAAGAGGTCAGAATTTAGACAGCACAGAGGGCACTTAATCACTCTAGTTGATTAATCTGAATAATACAGCGATATCCTCGCATCGGGCATAGTAGGAATGGAACCGACGCCAACGCGCTGTTGTCTTAAGGGCGGGGCATCCGGTAAATACGTATCGCCGCAAGGCAATAATTAGGTAGCACCAATGCCAGTCTTGTGTAAGACTACTCAGAATCTAGAAGCAATTGTACAAAGCTTGGGGACGTTTGGAGCGGTTAACGCTTGCTGAAGTAGGAAGTATGAAGTATTAAGTATGAAGTGTGAAGTGTGAAGTATATCCTGAAATTTTGGTGCTAAACCAATTTTTCATCCTTTGTGACAACCTTTAAGCGCGACTTTCTATCGCAACGGGTGCGCCCTCCGGTCTACAGCGTTCATACTTCATCCTTTTTTCATCTGTTGCAAGTCCAGGGTACTTTCTTTGTGATGTTGGATGCCGATCCGCTCGCCTATTCAGAGGGTCAATCCTCCCTCGCCCAGTGGGTTTCCCGCGCTATCGGTCTTCCGGAAGTGCGCCTACGATTTCGCTTACGAGGGAATAACCTGCATATTCTTTGTGAAGGCTCCGAATGTCCGCCTGCCGGACCCGTTGTGAGCCGATTTGTCGAGGCACTGAAGGGGAAGGAAGGGGGATCTGGGTTCCCCCCACAAGAAGCTCCCATTTACCAGGTGATTCTCTACGGTCGGAAACTGGGCATCCAGCGTCCAGACTGGATCAAGCAAATTCACCTGGAGCGGCTAGAACCGCATCAGGCGTCAGGGACTGCTAGAGTGGCTGCTGCTGCGACGCCGACAAATGGGGGGGAAATGACCACCGAGCAACGATCGACCAGCGATTCCGGACTGACCGTTTCTCTCTCGCGCCTCGCTCGCTCCGGTCAACCAGAGGCGATCGCGCACTATCTCAGCGAAACTCTCAGCCCAATGGGAGTCGGCGTCAAGGTGGTCATTCAGACGCTTCCGAGGGAGTCGGGGAGCCGGGGAGCCGAGGGACATCAAGAATTGTCCACTTCTTCACCAGATGTTTCCCGTCGTCTTTGGGTACTTTGCGATTCCAACTACAGCACCGATGAGTCGCTGATGGCTCAGCCAGTGGCAACTCAGTTGCTTTCTTTGAAGCTGGAAGGGTTTCGGGATGCCGTGATTTGCAGCCAGGTTCGAGGAGAAGCGGCTCCCGATTGGCGGTTGCGGGTGGATCTGACCCCGCCAGAGGAAATGCTCAAAGATTGGGCGCGTTGGGGAGATATCCAAGCGATCGCCCGCTTGCTGAATCAAGTGTTGAACGCTGCTGAGATGCAAATCTCAGCAGTTCTGAAAGATTCAACGCTGCATTTATTTTGTAGCCAGAAGCCCATCAAACAGCTAAAAGCCGCAGGAGACACCGCACCCGCAACGAGCGATGCGCCTGAGATGGCGATCGCTGTACCCGATCGAAAAACCGCAACGAGTGCGATCGCGCCTATTTTAGAGTCTCTGACACCCCAAGGCATTCACGCAGCCACCGTTTACGGCGTCGAAACCCACGGTGCAACACCAGTCCCGGAACAAGAAACACCAATCTGGATTGAATGGCTGAATTTACCCGCGTCCAGATATCCCGATGCAGCAGAATCCACTTTAGAATTGGCGCAACGGGGCGATCTGAACGCGATTCAGTTTTTATTACAACGCTTACTCAATCCCGACCTAGAGGCGCGATTAACAACGGGTGGTATTCGCTTATCCCTGCGCCGCAAACAAGATTTGTTGCACATCATGAGCGAGGCACTCTATAGTCCGCAACAATCTGCCGTCGGACCACCCGTTGCCAAGTTTCTGCGCGGAGTAGGGATTCCCGGCATTACAGGGGTACGAATTTATGGGCGTCGCGCCGGTCACTCCACTCCCTTGTGGCAGATGGGCGTTGATTTTACCCCTCGCAAACGACTGGTACCGGAAGCAACCCCAGAATTTGCTGCTAGTGATGTTTATCTAGGAGATATCCTCTCTGGCAGTAACGAACCCGTTCTGCGTTCTGATGTCACCAAGGAAGACCTCAAAACTGCTGCCAGTGCTGTCTCTTTCAAGGTGACTCGAACCATCCAGCAATGGCTATGCGCTTCCCAATTGTTTATTCCCACGGTGGAGATTAAAGACCTGGCACCCGTCGCCCCAGGAAAACTTAGCACCTCGATTTACACTTATTACCAAGGTTTCGTCGTGGCTTTGGTCTGGGGGATGCTGGGATTATTGCTAACGGTGCAAACGGATTGGCTGCTGTCTCAGATACTGAAGTCAAAAGCGCCAATTAGTCAAGCGTCAGCGGTCAGCGGCAAACAATCAACCATACGACCGCCAGACCCGTTTAAGGGTACCTCAGTCCCTTTGCCCCAGATGTCTTTGCAAAAATCTCGTGGCTCGAAGGCTCGTGTATTCAACTCCGAAGGATTCACTCGCCAAGGAGATACGGATATCACGGTGAGTAATCAGGATGGAAATTCTCAAGCCACGAATGCGGCATCGGCGGCAATTTTGGCGGCGGCGCGAAGTTCTAATCCCTCTTTTAATAACCGCCTGCTAGACGAAAAGCTGGCTCTCTACCAACAGATGCTCCTGCAAAGACGGGGAGTTCCTCCGGATGTTTGGATTGTCGGCAGTTCTAGGGCCATGCGGGGGGTCGATCCTCAAGCGCTGGAAGATGCTCTGGCAGCGCAGGGAATCCCTAGTGTTAAGGTGTTTAACTTTGGCGTCAACGGGGCGACGGCGCAAGTGGTAGATTTGATGATCCGCCAAGTTTTGACGCCAGAGCAATTGCCAAAACTGATTATTTGGGCGGATGGTGCCAGGGCGTTTAATAGCGGGCGGATGGATGTTACTTATAATGCGATCTCTAACTCGAAAGGCTATCAGCAGCTGCTTGCCGGTACTTTCCCCAAGCAGAATTCCACCCCAGATCCCAGTCAAACGGCAGCAACACCACCTGCTAAAACTCCAGCAACGGCGAATAAAGGAGCCAGTGGTTCCTTAACTCAAAGCTATCAAGTGGTGAATAATTGGCTGAATGAAAAGCTGGGAACATTTTCAGCGACTTATCCCCAGCGCGACCAGATGAAAACGCGGTTGCGGGATCTGTATGTCGTTTGGGCAAAACCAGCGAAAACAACTCCTGAGGGTGCCAATAATCCCCAGGCATCGACAGCAAGTCAATTTGCGATTGATTTTGATGGCTTCCTTCCCCTCACCGTTCGTTACAATCCTGCCACCTACTACAAGCAATATGCCAGAGTCAGCGGTGACTATGACAGCGATTACTACGCTTTCAAGATGGAAGGCAAGCAAACCCAAGCTTTAGAAACATTGCTGCAATTTGCCCAAGCGCGTCAAATTCCGATTGTTTTTGTAAACCTGCCTTTGACCCAGGATTACTTAGACCCAGTACGCATAGAATATGAGCAAGAATTTCAGCGGTATATGCGATCGCAAGCAATCCAAAAAGGGCTGATCTTCCGAGACTTAAATCAGCTTTATCCCACTCAACATGATTATTTTTCCGACCCCAGCCACCTCAACCGCTACGGTGCCTATGAAGTTTCTAACCAGCTAGCTGAAGATCCCATGATTCCCTGGCCTGCTAAATAGGACTGAGGGCTGAGGATTGAGGACTGAGGATTGAGGAGGGAGGATTGAGGACTGAGGGCTGAGGATTGAGGACTGAGGACTGAGGAGGGAGGACTGAGGATTGAGGACTGAGGACTGAGGGCTGAGGGCTGAGGATTGAGGGCTGAGGATTGAGGGCTGAGGACTGAGGATTGAGGGCTGAGGATTGAGGACTGAGGATTGAGGGCTGAGTGAAAACTTGGAACTGAGGGTAAACAAGAAGAACAGGACTTACGCAAAGCTTATACATATAGGATTTTGTAGGGGCAATCCCCCTGTGGTTGCCCTCAGATGTCGCGCAAGTTGCGTAAGTCCTAAACAATTGAACTGAGGAAAAGAATGGGAGAAATTTATCTTGGATGTTCAGCACTCATTCCACTCATAACTCAGTCCTCAGTCCTCAGCCCTCAGCCCTCAATCCTCAGTCTTCAAAAATGACTTTTATCTCACTTATCTACGGACTCTTTCTGCTCAGCGTTCTGGGAATTTACTGGTCGTTCCAAAAACAGTCTTTGCAGATGTGGACGCTGCTTATTGTCAGCCTGGTTTTCTATACCTCGCTGCAAGCGCCGACTTTAGTGAATGAGCATTGGCTGCAAATTTTAGCCTCGCCGCAAGTCGCCTATATTCCTTTGCTGATTGCCATCACTTTGATGAACTTCAGCTTGGGTAAGGCAATTGGAGAAAATACAGCCTTAGGGATGTACGCAACCGATCCCTATGAAGATTGGCAATTCGATCAAGCGTTTTGGAATCGCCAGCGACTAAAGTTTTTATGGTTGGGGATTGTTCTAAATGTCTTGTTGCTGTTGAGCTTCAAGTATGTACCTTTTTTATTGAATTCGCTGGCAGGATTATATGAACAATTCACCGGAACATCGCTACCCGTTGCCGAAAACAGCGCCAGTTGGGTCAGCACTCACTTAATTGCGCCTTTGGGCTTGAGTTTCTTTTCCTTTGAGTGTATTGCTTATTTAATTGATGTGTATCGCGGTGCCCCAGCTACGCAGCGATTTCTCGATTTTGCAGCTTATAAGTTATTTTTTCCCAAGCTGATTGCGGGACCAATTACTCGTTACCATCAATTCTCAACTCAGCTCAAAACGCTGCAATTTCCAACGCTTAATCAGATTACGGAAGGATTGTGGCTGATTGCCTGCGGTGCAGTTAAAAAAGCGCTTTTGGCAGATCGGCTGGGAATTTTTGTCGATTTGTGCTTTGGTAACTTAGAGCGAGCTAGCAGCGGCGATTTGAGGTTAGCGATCGCTGCCTACGGACTGCAACTCTATCTGGATTTTAGCGGGTATGTAGACATTGCCCGTGGCAGTGCCATCCTTTTAGGGTTCAATCTCCCGGAGAATTTTAATTTTCCCTACTTCAGTACCAGCATTGCTGATTTTTGGCGGCGCTGGCATATCACGCTAGGCGATTGGCTGCGAAACTACCTCTATTTTCCCTTGGGGGGTTCGCGCCAAGGGCTGCGCCGTACCTGCCTAAATTTGCTAATTATCATGTTGATTGCTGGGATTTGGCATGGAGCCGCTTGGGGCTATGTCGTCTGGGGTGCCTATCACGGTGTCGCCTTAGTGGCTCACCGCCTCACAGAAGCCCACTCCCGCCAGTCTGAGAAAGCTAAAACCTGGTGGAAAAGCCTCCCTGGTGTGCTGGTTGCGTGGTTGCTAACCCAGTTTATGGTGTTCACATCCTGGATTTTCTTCCGCCTACCCAATCTGAAACAATCCAGTTGGGTCATTCAGCACCTCTGGGGTCAGTCCGCTGATGCCCAGTTTGCCGAAAAGGTCTACGGGGAGGCGCTGGGTGTGAATGCATCTCAGTTAGGTTTACTGCTTTGGCTGCTAGCCGCGTCGATGTTCCTGGTCTATGCCGTCCATCGGGGTCTCAAGTTACAGCTCAATTGGCCTCTGAAGCTGCTGCTGGTGCCGTTGTGTTTCTACATTGTCTGGATATTTGCGCCCCAAGGTGGTCTTCCCTACATATACTTTGATTTTTAGTGCATCAAGCGATCGCCCGCTACTCTTTGCTGGCACGTCTCGCTGGCGATCGCTACTCCCACTGCATTCTCAGCCACTTATAAGTAAATACGATGACAGTGATTCGGATTCATAAACAATAAAAACTGGACAAATACTAACAAATGTAAATATTCTTAAATAGAAGGCGAAACAAATTTCGCTTTATTCATACCGAACCTAGAAAATTCAAACAAGCACTCATAAAAACATGACCACAACCTTACAAAGACGCGAAAGCGCCAACGTATGGCAACGGTTCTGCGATTGGGTAACATCAACCGACAACCGCCTGTACGTAGGCTGGTTCGGCGTTCTGATGATCCCAACCTTACTGTCCGCCACCATCTGCTTCATCATCGCCTTCATCGCCGCGCCCCCCGTGGACATCGATGGCATCCGCGAACCAGTAGCTGGCTCCCTGATGTTCGGCAACAACATCATCTCTGGTGCAGTTGTTCCTTCTTCAAACGCCATCGGCCTGCACTTCTACCCAATTTGGGAAGCAGCTAGCCTCGACGAATGGCTCTACAACGGCGGACCCT
>NZ_JBHZGO010000035.1:0-25525 GCF_042747725.1 Coleofasciculus sp. H7-2 | reverse complement strand
ACCAGCCGGATTGCCCCAGGGGATACATTAAGAAGACCGAGACGAAGACGGCGATGGGGCCGGTGAAGGCGAGGGCGTTGTAAGGACGAATCCCGACTAGACGGGCGATTTCCAACTGCCGGAGGCAAAAGCCGATTAAGGCAAAGGCTCCGTGTAGGGCGACGAATGTCCACAAGCCGCCGAGTTGGCACCAGCGGGTGAAGTCGCCTTGGGCTTCCGGTCCCCAGAGGAACATCAGCGAGTGTCCGACGCTGTTGGGAGGGGTGGAGACGGCGACGGTGAGGAAGTTGCAGCCTTCTAGGTAGGAGGATGCGAGTCCGTGGGTGTACCAGGAGCTGACGAAGGTGGTGCCGGTGAGCCAGCCGCCTAGCGCTAGATAGGCGCAGGGGAATAGCAGTAGACCGGACCAGCCGACAAATACGAAGCGATCGCGCTTGAGCCAGTCGTCGATGGTATCAAACCACCCTCTTGAACTTGGGGCGCGTCCGACTGCGATAGTCATGACAGCAAATCTCCAAACAGGTTAGTTATAAGTACAGTCATCGAGGTTTCTGCTGCCTCCACCTGTAACCAGATGGGCTAGGCAGAAAACAAACTAGGATGTCAACCTAGTTTACGATTCTTTACTGAGTTTAATCTTATTATGTCCAACTTGCACAGTTTTAGGTAAATTTGTTTAACTCATTTTAATATTTGACGGTAGGAGGAGAAATGCGATCGCATCTGCGTCTGACTAGCTACAGTCCAGTTAGTACCTGCGCTTACAGCTTTAGCTAACCCCGGATTGGCGAAGCTTACAAACGCGAAGATGAACTCCTTTCTCCCCTGCTCAACGAATTCTGCCATCGGGCAGCAACTGGCTCGCGTCTGAGATACTAGGGATGTGGAGCCGATATTTAATTGCAATTGCTTAACTCATGTTTACAATCGACCTGATTTTGAAAAACACGCCCATGTCGTTGTCGGTGCAACGGAAGTCAGAGGAAGATGCCCAAAGCGTTTACCAGGAAATTCTGAGTGCAATCCGCTCTAGCAACGCTCAACTGTTAGAACTCACTTGCGATCGCCAGCCAGAGAAAAAAATCGGCATTCTCAGTAGCGAGATTGTTGCCGTTCAAGTATCTCAGAAATCCAGTACAGCATCGGCTGGAAGACCTCCCGGTTTCTTCGCCCTCGCTGAATGAACACATTTCCTGCTGGTGTCGAAATGGTCAAGCCTGCCATTCAAGTCAAAGACCTTTGCTTCAACTGGCCTAAAGGAGAGAAAGTCTTAGATTCCTGTTCTCTGGAGGTGCCCAAGGGTGAATTCTGGATGCTTTTGGGCACCAACGGCAGTGGAAAATCAACTTTGTTGAGATTGCTGGCTGGGCTGTTGCGTCCCCAAGCCGGAGAAATTCAGATTTTACACCCGATTGGCTTTGTCTTCCAGAATCCCGATCATCAGCTGGTGATGCCGACAGTCGGTGCCGATGTTGCCTTTGGGCTGGTAGAGGAAAATCTCTCGCCCGCTGAGATACGCGGGCGGGTAGAGCAGGCACTGGCGGCGGTTAATTTACTCGCGCTGGAACGACGCCCCATCTATGCTCTGAGTGGAGGTCAGAAACAGCGAATTGCCATTGCCGGTGCGATCGCCCGCCGCTCGGAAGTCTTACTATTAGATGAACCCACCGCCCTGCTCGATCCAGATTCTCAGTTGGATTTAGTCGCGCAAGTGCAAAGCTTGGTGAAAAGCCGAGGTCTGACTGCCCTTTGGGTCACGCATCGATTAGATGAGTTAAATTATGCGGACGGTGCATTCTTACTGGAGCAGGGCGGCGTTGTGGATCGAGGAGAGCCAAAACGCTTAAGACAACGCCTCCTGCAAACTCAGGATTCCCCCTTGTAAGCAAAGACTCTCCTTTAAGAGGATTCGCCGTAGTTCTGCAAAAAGGACTACAGAACTGACTTGCTATATTGTTAAGATAATGAAATAGTTATTTTCACCTAAAAAATCTTGGCTTAAAACAATGCAACGCCCATCCCCGCAGGCTGTTTTGCTCGTTGACGGCTACAACGTCATTGGACTATGGTCTTACCTGCAAAGAACCCGCGATCGCAATGGGCTAGAAGCCGCTCGTCTCGAATTAATTGAGGCTTTAGTCAATTACAGCGCTTTTAAGGGCTTTGAAACTCAAGTTGTATTTGATGCCCAGTATCAAGACACGCGCAGTAATTGTGAAGCTATCACCCACGAGCTATCAGTGTATTACACGGATTTTGGGCAGACAGCAGATACTTACATCGAAAAAACCTGTGCCTCCTTTCGTTACAATCCCTACAGATCGGCACGGCGCTTGATTGTCGCTACATCAGATCGGGCGCAGCAATTAACAGTTGTGGGGTACGGCGCAGAATGGATGTCAGCGCCACAGCTAGGTTACGACGTGGAATTAACCGCTCGTGCGGTCATACGCAAAAACAGACCCAAAAAACATTCGTCGGGGCGGTTTTTAGCCAATTCCCTCGATGCAAAAGCCCGCGAGCGTCTCGCTGAGTGGCGTCTGAACCAGAAATAGCTGACGCGAGTTGATCCGGAGCCAAAAAATTGTCAGAAAACTGCAAAAGGGCTTGACAAGTTATATTTGCACTAGCTAATATTAGTAACTGTTGAAAAGATTGAGTTAACGATCCTCAGTAGCTCAGTGGTAGAGCGATCGACTGTTAATCGATTGGTCGCAAGTTCGAATCTTGCCTGGGGAGTTTAATCAAAGGATGAAGCATGAAAGAGAAAATTTCAGACTTCATGCTTCGCCCTTCAGAATTTCAGAAGTTTTGGTCGCTTGACCTAGCGGTGACGTTCCTGAATCATGGTTCGTTTGGTGCTTGTCCGCTGCCGGTTCTGGAAGCCCAACAACGCTACCGGGCGCAACTGGAAAGGGAACCTTTGCGTTTTTTTGTGCGTGAGTTTGAGCCGCTGCTGGATGCCGCACGCGATGAGTTAGCTCAGTTCGTGGGTGCCTCACCAGCAGAGTTGGTATTTGTCCCGAATGCGACAACTGGGGTGAATGCGATATTGCGATCGCTTGCCTTAGCCGATCCTAGCAGCTCCTCGCTTTCTTTCTCCCCAAACGACGAATTACTGACTACAGATCAGGAATACAATGCCTGCCGCAATGCACTCAATTTCATTGCCAGTCAGACTGGGGCGCGGATAGTCGTGGCGACAGTGCCTTTCCCCATCACATCGCCAGAACAAGTCATCCAAGCCGTGATGGAGAGGGTTTCACCCAGAACAAAGCTAGCGCTGCTAGATCATGTAACCAGCCAGACAGGGCTAATTTTTCCCATCCAGCAGCTAGCTCACCAACTGGCAGAGCGCGGCGTCGATACCCTGATAGACGGTGCCCATGCGCCGGGGATGCTAGCACTGAATCTGCGGGAAATCGGAGCGACTTATTACACCGGCAACTGTCATAAGTGGTTGTGTTCCCCTAAAGGAGCCGCATTTTTATATGTGCGGCGCGACAAGCAATCGGCAATTCGTCCGCTAACGATTAGTCACGGTGCCAACTCGCCGCGAAAAGAGCGATCGCGCTTTCATCTAGAATTCGACTGGATGGGTACGGACGATCCCAGCGCTTATCTGTGTGTCGCAGAAGCCATCCGGTTTCTGGGTTCGCTGCTACCAGGTGGATGGCGCGAATTGATGGCGCGTAACCGAGCAATGGCATTAACAGCGCGGCAGCTACTTTGCGAAACGCTACAGGTATCGCCACCGTGTCCCGATGAGATGATTGGCTCGATGGCAGTCGTGCCATTGCCAGATGGAATGCCCGAAAGCGGAGCAGAGATGCAAATAACGCCCCCGCTACAAGATGCCTTGTGCGATCGCTTTGGGATTCAAGTGCCAGTAATTTATTGGCCTGCACCTCCCAAACAGCTGATTCGTATTTCAGCTCAACTTTACAACACTCCGGCGCAGTATGAATATCTAGCTAAAACGCTTGTGGAGTTGCTGTCTAGCTGAGGAAAGACAACTAACGTGAACCGAATCGCACTGACTTACGCCAAGTTATGGAAAAACGAACCGCGAAGGACGCAAAGGACACGAAGGAATAAGAGTTTCAGAGAGTTCTTGCGTAAGTCCTAACTATCGTTCAACCCAACGCCCTATAGGGATTGCTGGGTTTCGTTCCTCAACCCAGCCTACGGAATTTTGGCAAAAGTTCAGTGCCATTCGACCTAAACCACCAAAACACCCAGAAAATCTTGCCAGACTAGCGAAATAAGTTTACCTTCGCCGTCTTATTTCTTGATTTATAGAACCGTGACTAAACTCGTTCTTGCATTTTTCCCAAAGTGAGATGCACCTATTTTGTGATTCAAAAAAAACGAACCAAGCATTTCTACTTGGCTCTAAGAGCAAACACCAAATCACAGAAGTCTATAACCAAGGGACAAAGACTATCTCAGGAAGGGAGATAATTTGATAGCAGCTCTAATATTTAATATTTTGGCTCAGAACCGCACCGTCTTTATGTTTATAAAATTATCAATTGCCCAAAAAAACTGAATCAATCTTCGGTGGGAAACTTGCTGGTCTTTTAACTCTCTCTGAAGGAATATAAAGCTTTCTGTTTCGCTGGGACAAGCGCCTGTAAGAGCAGAATGCCCAGTTAGACCATTTCAGATTTGGGATGGGAAATACTTGCGTCCTATAGATAACAAGAGATAAGTTTTCTGCGAACCGATATCTACTGCGAACCTTGCTGAGTCACTCGTGCTAGCTGATTGGCAAAGTAAGTTTCCTGATACTTTAACGACCTTGCCAATTCCAACCCTTGTTCAAACGCTGCTTTTGCTGGCGCTAAGTCCCCGCGTTCAAGATAAATCTGACCGATTTGGTCGTAAGTTTTCATCAAGTTATAGTAATCGTAGGACTGCCGTTCTACCTGCAAGAGGGTTTGATAGACCTGCAAAGCATATTCAGGTTGTTTATAAGTTCGGTAGAGATCGCCTAGTTTTTTCAAGGCTTCGCTGGCAGAAGCAAACTGCTGTAAAGACCAGGCTAGATTATAGGCTTCTTGGTAATTTTTACTCGCTTCGTCTGGTTGTTTGAGGGATTCGTAATCGGTAGCGATCGCTATCTTCAACGCCGGTATCTGAGTCAATTCATTGTTGGCGAGGTAACTTTCTACCAGCCGTTGCTTGACTTTTAGAGAATTTTCCGGTTGCTTCGCCTTGTCGTAAATGTAAGTCAGCTGTTGCAGATAAACCACTTGGTTGACAGTATCGCCCTGTTGAGTGGCAAAATTCAGCAATTCCTCATAAGTTGCCGCTGCCTTGGGATAATCAAACCAGTTCATGTGCAATTGGGCAATTATTTTCAGCATTGCCTCTTCTGTGGCTTTATCCTGACGCTGCCGTGCATCAGCCAGCAACAGCTGATAATCCTCCAGCGCGGGTACTGGCAGTCGTATTTGCTGGTAAGCTTGACCCAAAGCTTGCAATAGCTTTACGTCCACTGACGATACTGGGGAAGACAAAACAATTTCTTCTGTTTTGCCTCCATTCTGGTCTGTTTGCTGGCGCGGCGTTTTGCCTTTCGGCTCTGGTGTCCTGCCAAAAGCTCGATCCTGAATTACTTGCAGACGCTTGGTGATGATTTGCAAATCAACTTTTTGATTATTTTCCCAAGCGATCGCTCCAACTCGTCCTAGCGCTTCCACCTCTTCCACTGTCCCTAGCACTCGCCGCAATCGCAATTCCCGATACCAAATTTCAAACGCTGCAGGTGCATTACCTGCTTTAAGCTGAGCAGCTGCCTGGGCATTTAATTCATCCAGAGCCTGCTTTAGTTGGCTGAGTTCTTGAGGACTGAGGGGACGATCCACCTGCGGCTGCGGTAGCAGTGGATCGGGCGTGGTTATCTCTAAGGGGTTGGGTTTAGGTTTATTATCCGCCGCTGTTGCTGCCCATCCGACAGAACCGCAACACAGTAGGAACACGGCAGCAATTCCCAGTCCTAACGCACTTGAGCGACGTTGCTGCAACCACAGACGAGCAAGCAAATTCTGCATAATATTTTTGGCTTAGCGGTTTAAATTGTTAATAACAAACTATACAAGCAGACCTGGTTAATATCAGAAGTTGTAGCGTTTCTCACCCAACTGACTGCTACAGTAAAGCGATAGTTTCCGAGCTTGTTGTGAAGTTTAGGAGAAAGCTGGTGAACGGTGGGCAATTTAGACCGCGATCTTGGGTGCTGGGGATAGCGATCGCCTTATTGACTTTTGTCACTTCCTGTGGAATCCAGCCAGGAATGACACAAGATCGAGTTTTTCTGGATCTATCCCTCGACTTTTTGGGGGAATACCAGCTGCCCAAGATGAAATTTAAGGATACACCTGTTTCCGGCTTATCAGGGCTGACCTACGACCGGAAGCAGAACCGTTTCTACGCAATTTCAGATGACCGCAGTCAGTTTGCCCCAGCCCGATTTTACACTCTCAACATGGTTATCGATGACGCCAGCGATGGCAAAATTGGCATCCAGAAAGTAGAAGTTGAGGACGTTACCTTTCTAACCAAGGAAGATGGCAACACCTATCCCAAGAGTACGGTGGATACGGAAGGAATTGCCGTGTCTCCTCAAAAATCGGTGTTTATCTCTAGCGAAGGTGTCGCCCGCGATGGCATTCCCCCCTTTATCGGGGAGTTTGACTTAAAAACTGGACGCCTGCGGCAGAACTTACCCATCCCGGAACGCTATCTTCCCGATGTCAGCAGCAACAAAAAACAGACTCGTGGCATCCAGAATAACTTGGGGTTTGAAGCACTCACCCTCAATCCCGTCGGCACTCTCCCAGCAACCGGGGAACCATTTCGTCTATTTACTGCCACTGAGTCATCATTGATGCAGGATAGCGAAGCAATTAGTTCAAAGCAGGGAGCAAAATGTCGCATCTTGCACTATTTGCTCAGCGATGGGCCACCGCTGCTGATTTCCGAACATTTATACCAAATGGAACCGCCTCCCAGTGGGGCGCTCAAAGATGGCTTGCCGGAGTTTTTATCTTTGGATGCAGGGGGGCACTTCCTGACTTTGGAACGTTCCTTGAGTCTGTTAGGTTACAGGGTGAGGATTTATCAGGCAGCAATGGGCGGGGCAACGGATATTTCTAGTGTTACCAGCCTTAAAGGTGAGCTTACCGGCATTGAGCCAGTGAAGAAAAAGTTGCTGTTGGATTTGGATGAAATAGGCATTCCGTTGGGCAATTTGGAAGGCATGACTTTTGGCCCCCGCTTGCCGGATGGCAGCCAAAGTTTACTTCTAGTGAGTGACGATAATTTCCAAGATAAACAGACGACTCAGTTTCTATTGTTCCGGCTCAAAAGTAGGCGTTGAAAACACTTAAAACTCACATTTTTCACCTTTCAGTTAATCTCGATAATCTTGGCAATCCCATGACTAAGTTGCTTACCTTTCAACATTTGCGTCTAGCTATAGTATCCGGGATCGGCTTGATGACGATGATTGCTACGTCAAGAGCGATCGCAGCTTGGGTACCCGTGAGCAAAACCCTCGACAACACCCCTATCTATATCGACGATGCGCGGATTGTTCGTCAGGGAAATCTTGTAGAATTTTGGCGACGTAATCTATTTCAAGCTCCCGAACCAGATGGTGCGATTGGGGTGGACAATTATCATGCAATAGAGTGTAAAAAAGGCTTATTTCGATGGCGTCGGTCAATTCGGTTTGACCAAAGTGGTCGAATTGTCGGGGATATCAACGTAGGTAAAAATGACAAGCTGCTAGAAGTCAAAATTCAATCGGAAAGTATCATTGGGGATTTCTATCAAGCAGTGTGCCCAGCACAGATAGATGAACCTCAAAAGAAATGATAAAAAGGGAATTTTTTCTTCAGCTTAAATCTATTTGAATGCCACAAGAAAACCTCACCCCCAGCCCCTCTCCGCGAACGGAGAGGGGAGCCAGAAAATCTTTTTTGTATCTGTGTAGGGTATCGTCACTGTAGCGCCACCTTGGGGGAACCTGACGCTGCTGTATTCGTTCGCTCAGTTCTTCTCCCAACCCAAAAAACCTGTCACCCAAGGCATCTCCGACAGAAAGCCCCGTCAAGGACAACTGCATTCGTTCTAGTGGCTTCATCGTTTTAAACTTCAGAAGGAGCGATCGCGCATCTTAAAATAAGGGGGATGATTTCTCAACAACGGCATTTTAATAAACAATGACGCATTCTACTGATATTGCTACCTTAGCTCGCTGGATGGCAGCAGATTTCAGCAACCAGGCACAAGCGTTTGAAAATCCTCCCTTGTTTGCCCATATCCGCGTCTTTATGCGTCCCCTACCGCTAGAACTGCTGTCTGGCGTGAGTTTCCTGGTGGAACAAGCCTATGACTATATGATTAACGATCCATACCGGGTGCGGGTTTTAAAGTTAATTACCTCAGGCGATCGCATCGAAATTGAAAACTACACTGTTAAACAGGAAGAACAGTTTTATGGTGCCTCCCGCGACCTCAATCGCCTGCAAACCCTCAAAGCAGACCAACTGGAAAAATTACCAGGCTGTAACATGATCGTCGAATGGACAGGTCACAGCTTCAAGGGTTCCGTCCAACCCGGTAAAGGTTGTATGGTGGTTCGCAAAGGTCAAAACACCTATCTCGACAGCACCTTCGAGATAGACGAAAACAAGTTTATCAGCCTCGATCGGGGACGCGACCCCGAAACCGATGAGCATATTTGGGGATCGGTCGCTGGCCCTTTCCACTTCGTCCGTTGGGCAAGTTTTGCCGATGAAGTGAAGGTGTAAAGGGTTGAAGGTTGAAGGTTGATAGAAACCTTCAACCTTCAATCAGGACGCCTGGGAGACACTTTCACTCTTATTGCTGGGTCGCCGTCACCAGGAAAACAAAGCTTTCCTCCCAAAGAGTGATGACGAAGGCGGGAATGAAAGACGAGAAAGAATCAAACGACTACAAGCTTGATGGAGTGTACCTGCGATCGCTCAAAAGGAATTCACTTCGATAGTCTAGAAGGTACCATTACCTGGTAAATTTACCGAGTGTTGGCAAGCAAGATTAATTGAACCCGTATGAAAGTCTTGGTTATTGGCGGTGATGGCTACTGCGGTTGGGCAACCGCACTTTATCTTTCCAGTCGAGGATACGAAGTCGGCATTCTAGATAGCCTGGTGCGGCGTCACTGGGATTTACAACTAGGCGCAGATACCCTAACCCCCATTGCACCGATTCAGCAACGCCTTCAGCGCTGGCGCGACCTCACCGGCAAATCCATAGACCTATTTATTGGGGATATCACCAACTACGAGTTCCTAAGCAAGGCGCTGCACCAGTTTGAGCCAGAGACAATTGTCCACTTTGGCGAACAGCGTTCGGCACCCTTCTCGATGATTGACCGAGAACACGCTGTCATCACCCAGGTGAACAACGTGGTGGGGACGCTAAATCTGCTGTATGCGATTAAGGAAGATTTCCCCGACTGTCACCTCGTCAAATTAGGAACGATGGGCGAATACGGGACGCCCAACATTGATATTGAAGAAGGCTACATCACCATCGAACATAACGGGCGTAAGGATACTCTGCCCTATCCGAAGCAGCCCGGATCGATGTATCACCTCAGCAAAGTCCATGATAGCCACAATATCCACTTTGCTTGCCGGATTTGGGGGCTACGCGCCACCGACTTGAATCAGGGTGTCGTGTACGGCGTCTTGACAGAAGAGACGGGCATGGATGAACTGTTAATTAACCGCCTGGACTACGATGGAGTCTTTGGGACAGCACTCAACCGCTTCTGTATCCAAGCGGCAATTGGGCATCCCCTGACAGTGTACGGGAAAGGCGGTCAGACCAGAGGCTTTTTGGATATTCGGGATACAGTGCGATGTATGGAACTAGCGATCGCTAACCCCGCCCAACCCGGCGAGTTTCGCGTCTTTAACCAGTTCACCGAACTATTCAGCATCGGGGACTTAGCCCGAATGGTGAAGAAAGCCGGGAATTCTGTGGGATTGAATGTCGAAATCCAAAACCTCGACAACCCCAGAGTCGAGAAGGAAGAACACTACTTCAACGCTAAAAACACCAATTTGCTCGATCTGGGCTTACAACCTCATTATCTCTCCGACGCCTTACTCGACTCGCTGCTTAACTTTGCCATCAAATACCAGCACCGCGTCGATAAAAATCACATCATGCCCAAAGTTTCCTGGCACCGTCAGTAATAATGAGGACTGAGGACTGAGGACTGAGGAGAGAGTGAAAAGAGAGATAGAGGAGAGAGTGGCAACTGGCAAGCAAGTTGTTGGGTTAAATCGTCGCATTTGAAAAGACAGATAAACCTTTGGCAAGCAAGTTGTTGGGTTAAATCGTCGCATTTGAAAAGACAGATAAACCTTAATAACTCCTCAATCTTGACCGTTCATTGAGTCCTTAGCCCTCAGTCGCGATCGCTGTTAACAGGACTTACGCAAAGCTTATACATATAGCCTTTTGTAGGGGCAATCCCCCTGTGGTTGACCCCAAATGTGGTGATGTTGCGTAAGTCCTGTGTTAAATCTTCACTCAGTCCTCAGTCCTCATCCCTCAGCACTGAATTATGCGAATCGCTTTTTTCACCGAAACCTTTTTGCCCAAGGTTGACGGAATTGTGACGCGACTGCGCCACACCGTCGAACATTTACAGCGTAGCGGGAACCAGGTGCTAATCTTTTCCCCAGATGGTGGGTTAAAGGAATACAAGGAAGCTAGAATCTACGGAGTTTCTGGCTTCCCGTTGCCCCTATATCCAGAGTTGAAAGTTGCCTTACCACGCCCCTCCATTGGGCATCAGTTGGAAAAGTTTCAGCCAGACATCATTCATGTCGTCAATCCAGCTATCTTGGGATTGGCGGGTCTGTATTATGCCAAAGCGATGGAAATTCCCTTAGTGGCGTCTTACCATACCCATTTGCCCCAGTATCTCCAGCACTACGGCTTGGGAATGTTAGAAGGTTTGCTGTGGGAATTTCTAAAATCAGCCCATAACCAAGCGCAGCTGAATCTGTGTACTTCTACTGCAATGGTGCAGGAACTTACAAGTCACGGCATTCAGCGGGTGGATTTGTGGCAGAGGGGCGTGGATACAGAATTGTTTCAACCCCACTTGGCAAGCCTAGAAATGCGATCGCATCTCAGCCAAGGACACCCTGAAAGCCCCTTATTACTCTACGTAGGGCGTCTAGGTGCAGAAAAGGAAATTGACCGCATTAAGCCCGTCCTAGCAGCCATTCCCAACGCTCGTCTCGCCTTAGTGGGAGATGGCCCCCATCGACAAGCCTTGCAACAATACTTTGCCGGGACGCCCACCAATTTCGTCGGCTATCTTACCGGCGTTGAACTCGCCTCAGCCTTTGCCTCAGCAGACGCCTTTATTTTTCCCTCGCGCACCGAAACTTTGGGATTAGTGCTGTTGGAGGCGATGGCAGCGGGATGTCCAGTCGTCGCCGCCCGTTCCGGAGGGATTCCCGATATTGTTACCGATGGCGTCAACGGTTATTTATTTGACCCAAAAGATGAAGAGGGAGCGATCGCTGCCACCCAGCGCCTCCTCGCCCATCAAGAAGAACGGGAAACCCTGCGGCAAAATGCCCGCCTCGAAGCCGAACGCTGGGGTTGGGCTGCCGCCACCCGCCAGCTGCAAAATTACTACACATCAGCGATTCATTAACAGTCAATCGTCAGCACGAGAGGGGTCAGCACGAGAGGGGTCAAGAAAAACAACTGACAACTGACCCCAGAAACGCCGCTAATTAATACATATTCCTAAACACTACGGATGAGGATTTCTGGTCTCCGAGGTTAAATTAGGTTAGTGGGTGCTTAATTTACAAATAAGCGATAACAATTAGCTAAGTAGGTGGACACCAAACAAACCCAGCTTGAATAACCCTTTTTCCCCGTACAGATGCGAAAACTTGCGTTTGTCGGCTAGTTTTTTTCAGAATTAATCGCGATTGTACGCTTTTACGGATATTTTGACTAAATTTAATGCATATAAAGTGCGAATCGCTTACTACTAACAGCTAATAGCTAAAACCACAGCTTGCAAATGCTCCTCCCCATGACACTCTCTAATACCGGCAGCGTTCTGGCTACGTTAACTCAGCTTACCCAACTCAATCGTACTAGCGCCCTGACCTCGCGCGTCAAAGACCTGTCATTCGGCGAGTTTATCTGCTTACTCGACTTTATTACCGCTGAATTTCAGCAGTTTCTGCGGGCGATCGACATGATCAACAACGAAGCTCTGGAAACCATGCTGGAGCAGGTCATGGACGCCTTTACCCTAAAAATGGGTCAAATTCTGCAAGCAGACCGCACCACTATTTTTTTAGTAGACGAAGAAAAAAATCAACTTTGGTCAAAAATTCCCGATACCGACACTGGGAGAGCCACCAAAGAAATTCGGATTCCCATTAATATTGGCGTTGCCGGTCACGTCGCCAGCACCGGCGAATCTTTGAATATTCCTGACGCCTACTCTCACCCACTATTTAACAAGGAAGTTGATGAGCGACCGGGCTACCGCACCCACAGTCTGCTTTGTATGCCGATTTATAGCAGTAAAAACCAGATTGTTGCGGTCGTTCAGCTATTAAATAAAGCTGGGGATGGGCCGTTTACCGAGGAGGATGAACAGGGATTCCGCGACTTTGCCGCCTCCATCGGCATTATCCTAGAAAGCTGCCAGTCGTTTTATATGGCGGCACGCAAGCAGCGAGGGGCAGCCGCACTGTTGCGGGCAACCACTTATCTCGGTCAAAGTCTTGACTTGGAAGCAACTCTGCGCTTTGTGATGGAACAAGCGCGGGATCTGATGCAGGCGGATCGCAGCACCCTATTTATGCTGAGCAAAGAAACGGGAGAACTCTGGACAAAAGTTGCCAACAAAGATGGCACGGAGATCATCCCGATTCGCATTCCTGCCAACAAAGGAATTGCCGGTTACGTTGCCTCCACTCGTCAGCCGCTGAATATCCCGGATGCCTATAAAGATCCGCGTTTCGATCCCAGCGCCGACCAACGGACGGGTTATTTGACGCGCAATATTCTGTGTATGCCGGTGTTTAATTCATCAATGGAATTAATCGGCGTTACGCAGTTAATTAACAAGCAACCAGGCAGCTTCACGAGTTCAGACGAAGAGTTTATGCAGGCATTTAATATCCAGGCGGGGATTGCTCTGGAAAATGCCAAACTCTTCGAGAATGTGATGCTGGAAAAGCAGTATCAAAAAGATATCCTGCAAAGTCTCTCCGATGCAGTCATCTCTACAGATATGCAGGGACGGGTGGTCACGATTAACGAAGCTGCACTGGAGTTGCTGGGGTGCCCGATTCGGGAAACCGCTGGGAAAAACAACAAGCATCTGTGGGAGCAGAAACTGATCGGTCGCTTCGTCTGGGATGTGGTGCCCATTGAACATCTCCAGTTTCGCCTCCAGGATAGTCTGAAGACGGGTGCCAAGCAATATGTGCCGGAGCAAACCCTGACAGTGGGTTTGTATGTAGAGAAGAGCCACCAGCCGTCAGCAGCAGTGGTAGGAGCAATGCCGGAATCGTCGGTGCAGGCACAATGCGCCAAGTGTCAGCAGGCAGCAGAAGTTCTGAATTCTGATGTGACATCTGACTCGGAGGGAGAACCAACTGGAGTCTATATTCTGGCAATACGCGATCGCATCAACTCAAACATCTTCATTCCCTGGAATGAATCATGCACTCCTGGCGCTGTCGGCACGCACACTTGTCATGAGGTTCTGAGTGCCGATCAAGTCCAGGAAATTGAACGGAGTATGAATCTCACCGTGAATCCCCTCACCAACCCGGAAGGAGGCGTCAGGGGCGGCTTGGTGGTCTTGGAAGACATCAGCCACGAAAAACGGATGAAATCTACCTTGTATCGCTACATGACGCCTAGAGTGGCAGAGCAAGTCATGGCACTGGGCGATAAGGCGCTGATGATGAGCGAACGCAAGGATGTAACAATTTTATTTTCCGACATCCGGGGCTACACCACGCTGACGGAGAATTTAGGGGCTTCGGAAGTGGTTTCGCTGCTGAATCAGTATTTTGAAACGATGGTAGAAGCAGTATTTAACCACGAAGGCACCTTGGATAAATTTATCGGCGATGCCTTGATGGCGGTGTTTGGTGCCCCTCTGCCCTTGGCGGAAAATCATGCTTGGATGGCGGTTCAGTCGGCGTTGGATATGCGCCGCCGGTTGGCAGAGTTTAACCGTCGCCGTTTATTTGAAAACCAGCCGCAAATTCATATTGGCATTGGACTGAGTTCTGGAGAAGTCGTCTCCGGCAACATCGGTTCCCACAAACGGATGGACTACACGGTAATCGGCGATGGGGTGAACTTGAGTTCTCGCCTGGAAAGCGTCACTAAGGAGTACGGCTGCGATATTATCTTGAGCGAGTTTACCTACAATTTGTGCCGCGATCGCATCCTTGTACGAGAGTTAGACAAAATCCGCGTCAAGGGCAAAACTTCCGCCGTCAGTATTTACGAGTTGATCGGCGACCATCGACAGCATCTCGACGACTCCACGAAGAACTTTCTCGATCTCTATCATCTTGGGCGTACAGCCTACATGGGGAGGAGCTTCCAAAAAGCGATGACCTACTTTGACGACGCCTACAGCCTGCGACCCACCGACCAGGCAGTTACAGTCCACCTGGAACGCTGTAAGAACTACCTTAAGCAACCACCTACAGATGCTTGGGATGGAGTCCACACGATGACCAGCAAATGAGGTTAATCGCTAATCGCTAATTGGTGCAAATTCTCTAGAAGCTGCCCCTTTTGCACCTCACCCTTCCGGGTTATCCTCTCCACTCTGGAAAGGGTTCTCGCCGATGGCGAGTTGCTTTTTCGTTTTTTTCAACTGCTTCCAGAGACTCTTAATTTGTTCGTAGGCTTCGGAGGATGAAATTTTACCGCCGGTTTCCAGGTTGCAGATGTAATTCACCCGTTGAGCAAATTCCTGCAAATTTGCGTTGAAAACCAGGTTTTCTGGCTTGACTTGACCGTAGTAACGACTACGAGGATAAAGAAAATCAGAGCGGTCTGCCATAGATTACCTCCTTGGGATAAACTACTCAACCTGCTGGTGTGAGAATCGAACCTATCTTTACCCTGTTTTTTGCCCAAGCTGGAAAAGCTAGCCAGAGAAACAGGGAGGCATTCCGACCGTTGCCCCGATCCACCTGGGAGTCGGTAGAACTTTAAGCTGGTCGCTAGCTGTTGGAATCGGGGTTTACCTGGTGTTTTGTTCGACTCTTGACCTTGCAACTAGCTACTATTGTGATCTTTGCACAAAGGGCTGCGCTCATTTTAATTACAAATTAATCTAAATTTAACCATCTCTTAACTAAAAATTATGCCAGTTACTCCCAGATGCCCAGATGTTGACGCCATTCGACTCCTAAGGCATTAAAATCTTCTGTGCTGCTGCCGACGATCCATTAATACAAACAACGACTTTCCATGTCCGCCCAATCAACCAGCCTTTACGAAGGCAAAGCCAAGATTCTCTATACCACCGACGATCCGGACATTCTGCTGGCTCATTTCAAAGACGACGCCACCGCCTTTAATGCCAAAAAGCGGGGTCAGATTGTAGGCAAAGGTGAAATTAACTGCACCATTGCCGCTTATTTGTTCCAGGTTTTGGAAGCATCGGGCATCCCGACCCACTTAATCGACTGTCCGGCACCCAACCAAATGCGCGTCCAGGCGTTAAAGATTCTGCCATTAGAAGTGGTAGTCAGGAACATTGCGGCTGGAAGTCTGTGTCAACAAACAGGGTTGCCGATGGGCACCGTCCTGCCCGATCCGCTGGTGGAATTTTATTTTAAAAATGACGAGCTGGGAGATCCCTTGTTAACACGCGATCGCCTCTTGTTATTGAAATTAGCTACACCAGAACAGCTTGACCAATTACAGAGTAGCGCCTTGCGGATTAACGAAATTCTCAGAGACTTTTTTCACCAATGCCGGATTACCCTGGTGGATTTCAAGTTGGAGTTTGGCATTGACCGGCATGGCAAGATGCGACTGGGAGACGAAATCAGCCCCGATACCTGCCGCCTTTGGGATGAGTCTGAAGACGATCCCGACCGGCGGGTGCTGGATAAAGATCGGTTCCGTCGGGATTTGGGGCAGGTGGAAGACGCCTACCAGCAAGTTCTAAAAAGAGTTCTCGAACAAGTAACCAGTAAAAAGTAAAAACAAAAAAGATTCTTTCTTTGGTTTTTTACTTTTGTCTTTATTTTCAAGGTGTGTGGAAGTGTCGAAAACGAGTAAAAAAATGCGCTTATCTCCCTTTTTATTGACGATTTTGGCTGCCTCATCTGCCTGTTGTGTAGCATTCCCTGCCAGAGGGCAAACGACAAATGGCGATTATATCGAGCATACTCAGACTGACACAGGACGCGATCGCCAGGAATCTCAACCAACCAACAACGTAGTCGTCAATGCTGTGAGTGCCCCAGAGACGACTCCGCCTGTAAGGGCGATTAGACAGTCGTCCAGACTCACTCAGATTGTTGCACGCTCCACCACCGCAACCGTCCCAGTTAAACCAGAGCGCGTTGCTGACGCTAGTAGCAGTCGTCAGGAAGCGCCACCAGCCAACAACGTGGTGGTTAACACCGTGAGGGTTCCAGAAACAACGGAGCCTGTAGGGTCAAAATCCTCTTCATCCGTACTCAGCCAAACCCCCACGACCCAATTTCCATCATCTCCCACTCCGGAAACAGAGCCAGTGGTTCCGCCCCCCGGCACCCAATCAACACCGCAACAAGAGACGCCGGATACCATTGAATTCGATCTCACGCCTGGGACGCCCTCTCAGCCGAATCTTGAGTTGCCGGAGCCACGCGAACAACCTGCGCCAACCCCTGAAGATGGACAACCCGCGACACCCCCTGAAACTGAACAACCTGCGCCTGCTGACCAGCCAGAAGCACGAGTGCTAGTTGGTGAAGTCGTCGTCACCGGCGTAGAAGGGGAACTAGAAAACGAAGTTTACCAGGCAATTCGCACCCGACCCGGACAAACGGCGACCCGGAGCCAGTTACAGGAAGACGTGAATGCCATCTACGCCACGGGCTTTTTCAGCAACGCCAGAGTAGAGCCACAGGATACCCCGCTGGGCGTCCGCGTCGTCTTTGTGGTACAGCCTAACCCGGTTTTGCGTCAGGTGGTCGTTGTCCCCGTCCCTGCCGACCAAGGTCAGCGGGCACTGCCCCAAAAGGTAATCGATGACACCTTTTCGCCTCAGTATGGTCGCACCCTCAACATCCGCGAGCTGCAAGAAGGCATTAAAAAATTAAACCAGTGGTACAAACAAAACGGCTATGACTTGGCACAGGTGGTTGCCGCACCCCAGATTGCTGAGGATGGCACGGTACGTCTAGAGGTAGCAGAAGGGCTGATTGAAGATATCCAAGTCCGCTTTCTCAACAAAGACGGAGAAGCCACGAATGATGAGGGTCAAGCCATCCGGGGTCGCACCCGCGATTTCATCATCACGCGAGAAATCGAACTGAATTCTGGAGAGGTCTTTAACCGGACGAAAGCGGAAAGGGATCTGCGCCGAGTCTTTCGCTTAGGCATCTTTGAAGATGTGCGACTCTCATTCAAGCCGGGTCAAGATCCGCGCAAAGTGGTGGTGGTCGTGGACGTGATTGAGAAGAACACCGGCTCAGTAGCAGCAGGTGCTGGGATTAGTTCCGCCAGCGGATTATTCGGCACCATTAGCTATCAAGAGCAAAATCTGGGGGGCAATAACCAGAAGCTGGGGGCAGAGTTGCAGGTCGGTCAGCGAGAACTGCTGTTTGATGTCAACTTCACAGATCCCTGGATTGCTGGCGATCCTTACCGGACCTCCTACACCGTCAATGGGTTCAGACGCCGGTCAATTTCGCTGATTTTTGATGGCGGTGACACAGAGGTGGAATTGCCTGATGGAGACAGACCCCGCGTACTGCGATTGGGGGGTGGCGTCACCTTTACCCGTCCGCTTTCCCAAAATGTTTTTGAAGATCCGGAATGGAGAGCCAGTCTGGGCTTGCAGTATCAACGGGTTTCGATCCGGAATTCCGATGGCGATATTAGCCCGAAGGATGAGCTAGGAAATGACCTGAGCTTTAGTGGAGAAGGGAAAGACGACTTGTTGACCGTACAATTTGGGGTGGTGCGCGATCGCCGTAACAGTGCCGTGATTCCTACCTCTGGATCTCTGCTGCGCCTAGGCGTTGAACAGTCTATCCCCGTAGGAGCGGGAGGGATTCTGTTTAACCGTCTGCGCGGTAGCTACAGCTACTACCTTCCCGTCAAATATACGAACTTCTCCTCAGGGCCGCAAGCGCTCGCCTTCAATGTTCAAGCCGGAACCGTTGTCGGCGATTTACCTCCCTATGAAGCCTTCTCTCTGGGCGGTAGTAACTCGGTGCGGGGTTTTGAGGAAGGAGATGTCGGCAGCGGTCGCAGCTTTATCCAAGCGACAGCAGAGTATCGGTTCCCGATTTTCTCGATTGTGGGCGGTGCTTTGTTTGTCGATGCGGCAACCGATCTCGGTACTGGCAGCAGTGTGCCCGGAGATCCGGCTGGGGTGCGTGGCAAGCCCGGAAGCGGCTTTGGTTATGGTCTTGGCGTCCGGGTGCAATCTCCCCTCGGCCCGATTCGCATCGACTATGGTTTTAATAACGAAGGGGACAGCCGCCTCCACTTTGGAATTGGGGAGAGATTCTAAAAATTAAAAATGTAAAATTAAAAATTAAAAATTAGGATAAATTCTGCAATTTTTAATTTTTAATTTTACATTTTTAATTATGAAACAACACACTCTGAAAGGATCTTTTGAACAATCTGGCATCGGTCTACATAGTGGCGTCCCCACTCATGTCCGAGTGCTACCAGCGGCGGCTGGGGAGGGGCGTTACTTTGTCAGAGTTGACCTGACTGGGGCACCCGTGATTCCAGCGCGGGTGGAGGCAGTCAGTCAGACGACCCTTTCCACCGAACTTGCCGTCAGTGGAGAGGCGCGGGTTCGGACTGTGGAACACCTGCTAGCAGCTTTAGCGGGCAGCGGTGTAGATAACGCTCGAATTGAGATTGATGGTCCGGAAGTGCCCCTGCTGGATGGCTCAGCGCTGATTTGGGTCGAAGCGATCGCGATCGCAGGCGTTGTCGGTAACGATGAATTAATTCCCGATTCAACTTTTAAGCTGGAAAAGCCCGTATGGGTCTATCAAGGCGATGCCTTTGTCGCCGCCCTACCAGCACCGGAGTTGCGCTTCTCCTACGGAATCGACTTCGACTCAGCAGCGATTGGCAACCAGTGGTACAGCTGGACGCCGAGGCAAGAAAATTTTGCAGAAGCGATCGCACCCGCCCGCACGTTTGGTCTGGCTCACCAAATTGAGCAGTTACAAGCCGCAGGTTTAATTAAAGGCGGAAGTTTAGACAACGCCCTCGTTTGCGATTCACAAAGATGGCTTAATCCTCCCTTAAGATTTTCAAATGAGCCAGTGCGTCATAAACTTTTAGATTTAGTAGGGGATTTAAGTTTACTGGGATATTTCCCGCAAGCTCATATCCTCGCCTACAAAGCCAGCCATCACCTGCATATCCAACTTACCCACCAGTTACTCCAAGAAAAGCGAGTCGCCCTGAGTGAGCAAGTGTAAATTGGCTGCGCGATCGCTGATCTCGCCCCTAGCCTCTAATCCCTGTCATACAGCCCATGTCCACACTGATTGAAGTCAATACACCCGATGCTGCTGCGCCTGCGACGCCCCAAGCCAAAAATGTCGCCGAAGAAATAGCAGATCCAAACCGCCAGTCCCCTGGCAAAACCATCCTCACGATCGAAGACATTCAAAAATTGCTGCCCCATCGGTATCCTTTTGCATTGGTGGATCGGATAATCGAGTACGTGGCCGGAGAAAGGGCTGTGGGCATCAAAAATGTCACCTTCAACGAACCCCATTTTCAAGGGCATTTCCCCGGTCGTCCGATTATGCCTGGGGTATTAATTGTGGAAGCAATGGCTCAAGTGGGCGGGATCGTATTGACCCAACTACCAGATATTGAGAACGGCTTATTTATGTTTGCTGGCATTGATAAAGTCCGCTTCCGTCGCCCCGTAGTACCGGGGGATCAGCTAGTAATGACCGTGGAACTGCTGTGTGTCAAACGGCGTCGTTTTGGAAAGATGCACGCCCGTGCCGAAGTCGATGGTCAATTGGCTACAGAAGGCGAACTGATGTTTTCTATCGTTGACTAAAACAGTGATGAGGACTGAGGAGTGAACGCTAATAGCGCTACTCTATTCGCAGGCTGAAAAACAGGTTTGAGAAAAGAATTTTGATGGCACATTAGTTGAAGAAGCTGATGGTTGAATTCTGACTCGTAACACCTAACTCAGACGCGATAAATCAGACGCGATAAATCAGACGCGATAAATCAGACGCGATAAATCAGACGCGATAAATCGCGTCTCTACAACTTTTCCTCATTCCTCAGTTCTGATTTCTGACTTGTCACTTTTATTTACTCAGTCCGTGCAACGCTTGACAGTCCGCGAAGAAAGCGCCGAAGAGCGCTAACAGTCCTGTATATGATCCATCCCACCGCTATAATTCACCCTGACGCTCAACTACACCCCAGCGTGCAAGTTGGGCCTTATGCGGTGATTGGAGAACAAGTAAAAATTGGCCCCGAAACCACGATTGGCGCTCATGTGGTAATCGAAGGACCAACGGAGATTGGCGCACAAAATCACATTTTTCCGGGGGCAGCAATTGGCTTAGAACCCCAAGACCTGAAGTATGACGGGGCTAAAAGCTGGGTAAAAATTGGCGATCGCAACCGAATTCGAGAGTATGTCACAATTAACCGGGCAACTGGCGAGGATGAAGCTACGGTAATTGGCAATGGCAACTTGCTGATGGCTTATGTCCACGTTGCTCATAATTGCGCGATCGCAGATAAAGTGATAATTTCTAATGCGGTGGCGCTAGCTGGGCACGTCCACATTGATTCGCGGGCGGTGATTGGTGGCGTCCTGGGGATTCATCAATTTGTCCACATCGGGCGAGGCGCGATGGTGGGCGGAATGAGTCGCATTGACCGCGATGTGCCCCCTTATCTGCTGGTGGAGGGAAATCCTTCGCGGGTACGCAGTCTCAATCTGGTGGGACTCAAACGCGCTGGTTTATCTGCCGCTGAGTTGGGAATCCTCAAAAAAGCCTTCCGGATTCTCTACCGTTCTGGATTACCCCTGAATCAATCTCTAGAACAACTGGATCTGCTCCCAGATAACGAATACTTGCAGCACCTGCGCCGGTTCCTGCAACTTTCTCAAACGCCCGGACGTCGCGGCCCAATTCCAGGGAAAAGAAGGAACCATAAGGATGAAGAGTAATTGGGAAAAAAGTTGTAGAGACGCGATTTATCGCGTCTGAGTTTTGAGTTAAAAGAAATTTCTTTAATTCCACACTCAAAACTTAGACGCGATAAATCGCGTCTCTACTCCATTACCGATTACTCCCAATTACCAATTTTCAAATTAATGCGTATATTTATCAGCACTGGCGAAGTTTCAGGGGATCTGCAAGGGGCACTACTGATTGAGGCGCTTTATCGACAAGCACAGGCAACTGGCTTGGAATTAGAGATTGTTGCCTTGGGGGGCGATCGCATGGCGGCGGCTGGTGCTACTCTCTTGAGCAATACAAGCGGGATTGGTTCGGTGGGGCTTTTAGAATCTCTCCCTTATGTGTTGCCGACCTTACAAGTCCAGCGTCGAGCCAAACAGTACCTACGAGCTAACCCGCCCGATCTGGTAGTGCTAATTGATTACTTGGGGCCAAATATTGGCGTGGGCAGCTATATCCAGCGACAGATGCCGCAGGTGCCAGTAGTGTATTACATCACCCCGCAGGTATGGGTTTGGTCGCCCTTTAAGCGCGACACTACTCGAATCATCGAGATTAGCGACCTAGTGTTGGCGATTTTCCCAGAGGAAGCGCAATATTTCCAAAAATGGGGGGCATCGGCTGCCTGGGTGGGGCATCCCTTGGTGGATCGGATGCAAAAGGCTCCCAGCCGAGAAGAGGCGCGAAGAATCTTGGAGATAGAGCCAGAACAAATAGCGATCGCGCTTCTCCCTGCCTCCCGTCCTCAAGAACTCAAGTATCTCATGCCGGTTATGTTTGAGGCGGCTAAAGTTATCCAAAACAAACTGCCTCAAGTTCATTTCTGGATTCCTTTGTCTCTGGAAGCTTATCGGCTCCAAATTGAAGAGGCGATTGAGCATTATGGTTTAAATGCGACTCTGGTTGATGGTAAAAGTCAGGAAGTTCTGGCGGCGGCTGATTTAGCGATCGCCAAGTCGGGGACTGTAAATCTGGAACTTGCCCTTTTAAAGGTGCCGCAGGTGGTTCTCTACCGCGTTAGTCGCTTTACCTATTGGATTGCCCGAAATCTTCTAAAATTCTCGATTCCCTTCATGTCGCCAGCCAACTTGGTACTGATGCGGTCGATTGTGCCAGAATTGCTGCAAGAGCAAGCGACGCCAGAAAACATTGTCCAAGAAGCTTTAGAACTCCTACTCAATCCCGAACGCCGCCAGCAAACTGTCGCAGATTATCAAGAAATGCGCTCCTCAATGGGAGAATTGGGAGTTTGCGATCGCGCTGCCAAAGAAATCCTTCAAATGCTTTGAAAGCTTTCAATTAAAACTTACTTAAGATAACGGCAGAATTCATTTACAGAACTCAAATTTCATCAACTTGTTAGGTTGTATACAGCCTTTTGTTAAGAAGAAGAAGATATTCCATTCGGCTGATGAATCGCCACCACCAACCCTTGAATATAGCTGATATTCAGCAGGAAACAATTAAAAATTAGTAGCCAATAGAACATTTTTAACCCTAATGGTCTGTTAGGTCGTGCTGGCTATTAATGGCTAATTGCTTCTGTCTCTACAGGATATCGCGCTTGAGCAAACATATTCTGATTACTGGTGGAGCAGGATTCATAGGTTCGCACCTAGCAGACGAAATGCTCAAGCTTGGATACCGTGTCCGCGCCCTCGATAGCCTCTCATTTCAAGTTCACGGCGCGGACAAAAAAAGACCCAGCTATTTGAATTCTGAAGTTGAGTTAATCGTTGGGGATATCCGAGATCCAGAGGTTGTGCAACGCGCCCTGAAAGGAATTGACGCCGTTTACCATTTTGCCGCTGTGGTAGGTGTCGGGCAAAGTATGTATGAAATCACAAAATACACCAGTACCAACAATCTCGGTACGGCTGTGTTGCTGGAAGCGCTGATCGATCGACCCGTCGAGCGATTAATTGTTGCGTCAAGCATGAGCATTTACGGCGAAGGACTCTACAAGACACCCAATGGCAGCCTAAGTACTGGGTGGGAACGGACGCTAGAGCAACTGAAAGCGGGTGACTGGGAAGTTCGGAATGCTGCGGATGAAGTGCTGACACCAATACCGACGCCGGAGACAAAACAACCAGCACTCGCCTCCGTGTATGCCCTTTCTAAGTATGACCAAGAGCGGATGTGCTTAATGATTGGGCAAGCTTACGGCATGAGTACCGTAGGACTGCGGTTTTTTAATACCTATGGGACGCGGCAAGCCCTTTCCAACCCTTATACGGGCGTTCTAGCTATTTTTGCCTCCCGGTTACTCAACAACAATCCTCCCTTAATTTTTGAAGACGGGTATCAAAAGCGCGATTTTGTCAGCATTCACGATGTGGTGCAGGCGTGCCGACTGGCTTTGGAAGTCCCGCAAGCGGCAAGAGGAGTGTTTAATATCGCTAGCGATCGCCAGTATACCGTCCGCGAAGCCGCCCAACTCATGGCTCAAGTGTTAGGTAAGGAACACATTCAGCCGCTGATTACTGGCAAATATCGCGTCGGCGATGTCCGACATTGCTTCGCCGATATTACCCAAGCTCGTCAAATCTTAGGCTACCAACCCCGCGTCAGCTTACGAGAAGGCTTGGTTGAGCTAAGCCAATGGCTAGAAGTACAAGTGGCATTAGACCGGGTTGTAGAAGCCAGTGCCGAACTCGCAGCACGGGGGCTGACAGTATGAACAGTCCGACAATTGGCATCCTAGAGTGGTTCCGTCCGGGCGAATCCGAGCGAGTCGAGCAGGTGCTGACTGACCTAAAGACCATTGGGGTGGAAGAACTGCGGACTGGGGTTTCTTGGGCAGACTGGTACACCCCGGCGGGGCAAGAGTGGTACACCTGGCTATTGCCCCGGCTGGCGCAGGAAGTCAACGTCTTGCCCTGTTTTCACTACCTGCCACCCTCCCTAGGGATCGTTCCCAGAACCTGTTCGCCACCTCGCACGCCGAAGGATTACGCCGATTTTCTCGATGAGATGATTACCCGCTTCGGCAAGTATTTCAAGTGGGTTGAGCTGTGGAACGAGCCAAATAACTTGAATGACTGGGACTGGCGGCTCGATCCCCAATGGAAGATTTTCTGCGAAATGGTGGGCGGCGCTGCCTATTGGGCGCAACAGCGCGGGAAGAAGACGGTTTTGGCGGGGATGAGTCCGGTCGATCCCAACTTACTGGGGATTCTATGCGATCGCGGTGTTTTAGCCAACATCGACGCAGTAGGAATTCACGGTTTCCCTGGCACTTGGGAATTTGATTGGCAGGAATGGTCGGTGAAAGTATCGAAAGTGCGAAGAGTGCTGGAACGATACAGCTTAGAACCGGAAATTTGGATTACCGAAACCGGCTTTTCCACCTGGAAGCACGACGAACACGGACAATTGCGGGCATTTGTAAATGCGATCGCAGCGCCAGTCGATCGCGTGTACTGGTACGCCGCCTACGATTTGCATCCAGACTTGCCGACCCAAGATGGGTTGCACTCGGACGTGCGACATTATCACATGGGATTCAAGCGCCCAGACGGCACGCCAAAGCTGTTATTCCGCCTGTGGGCAACGGGTGGAATCGAAGCAGTACAAGACATCGAGAGTCTATATGTAGCGGATGGTCATCGGGAATTAGTCGTGGAACATGGCAAAGAAACCAACCCATTACCCATTACCCATTACCCATTCCCAAAAAATCCCAAATCGAATGCCCCGGTTCTAATTACTGGCGGTGCTGGCTTTATCGGCACCAACCTGGCACACCGACTGCTATCTGCCGGTCAACCAGTGCGGCTATTTGATAGTCTGTCGCGTCCGGGGGTGGAGGAGAATCTGCGCGGGCTGCAACAAAAATACGGAGATTTGGTACAAATTCAAGTAGCGGGACTTGAACTTTGTTCAAGCCCAAACAAGCCCTAAATGGGCTAGGTGTAAGGCAAATACGTCAGTATTCTCCTGAAGCCAACGGACAAACCGATAGGATATAGCTGTTCTAAAAGCTGACA
>NZ_JBHZGO010000034.1:0-205691 GCF_042747725.1 Coleofasciculus sp. H7-2 | reverse complement strand
ATCGAAAAACGTTGTGTTACTCGAAGTCAGAAGAAATGCTGAAACACTCTATTAGATTGCTACTTCACTACTTGAAACACCAATCGATACCAGCATTTGCGTAATTCATACTTCATTCAGCAACGCCTTTTTTTGAACGTTCAAGATGCTTTCAAGCGATCGCTTTTTCTACAAAACTTCAATGGCACCGCTTCACAATGTCAGCAGTAGTGCTGCATAGATGCCTGCACCCAAGATAAAAGCCCAAAAGCGGCTATCGCGATCTTCAGGGAGTTCTTCCTTAAGGACGTTCAGGACGACCCCTCCGGCGAGGAAGGCAAACAAGATGGCGATCGCTGCCTCGTGAATTTCGGTTCCGCTCCCAATTACCCATCCCACGATAATCGCCACCGCTAGTATCCAGCGCCCCTTCTTGTGATAAGCATCCTTATGGTGTTCGCGTAAGCCGTTGTCATTCACCACGAAATGCAAAGCCATTGCGAAGAAAAAGAGAAAAAGACTTTGAAGACCCGGTTCCTCCCGGTGGAGCAGCAGGTAGCCGATTAGAGCATTGTAAACGGCGAATGAAGCGATGTGCAGCCAAAAAACCCCAGCTTCCGTAACATCTCCCTTTCCCGCCTTTTGGTTGCGCTGGCGCGACACTTTGGCTACTCGCTCCAGTCCATAAAACACGCTGACGCCTAGGAGTGCCACAAGGTAAACGTGGTGTTCCAGAAAGGCAAGTCCCCCGTTCAACGTCTGCTTAACCGTCTCCTGTGCTTGACTCAGTTCGGGGAGGATATGAACGAAAACGTAGGCGACAGATACGCCACTACCTATAGAAAGCCAGATACTGCGAGGGGTGGCATCGAGAAAGCGCAGCTTACCAGAATAGAGATGCACGAGAGCCAGAGCGACTGCAAGGATTGCAGACAGGAAGCGTACACCAGGATTGAATACCGAAGACTCTGCAACTGCGAACAGCATCTTAGTTGAAAATAGGGGATATTTTTCAAGCTGAATGTCTTTACTAAAAAGACACGTCATTGCTCAATAGCACATCTAAAATCATTACCTTTTTTCTTCAGCTTGATGGGATTCTGGCACTAGGGCGTCCTCCGATCAGCTGATTTTGCTTGGGATTCTTCAAGTTTTAAACAAGCCCATTCAGCCATCTGAGAAACATTAGACCTCTTGCAAAAATACTTGGCGATGTTCGTAATCGCGGCTACAAAAACGTAGGCGCGTTCATGCCGTAAGGCTTTAGCCTTCAAGGGAGGGTAGTCCGCCGGCGCGGACTCTTAAAACCCGCTCCCGTCGGGTATAGATGTGTATAGCCTCAGACTTCAGTCTGTAGGCATCCATCGACTGCGTGCAAGAGGTCTATTCATCTTTAGGCAGGCAAGCGTTTCTCTCTCTAGGTGGGGGTACAACAAGAGCCAGTGGAGGTACTGTTCTGGAGTGGGATATCACCTGCTTTTTCCAACATGAGACAGATATGCAAACTCACTCAGACACCCACTCCCCTTCTCCAACTAAACAAAAAATTGCCAACATTTTTCGTTTGGTAGGCTGGATTGCTTTCTGGGTAGAGTTAGGACTGGCTGTTGCTTCTGGCATCGCTTTGTTATTTGCTATCTCTGGTCGTAACTTTGCGAATGAAGCAAATCCCGCACTGGGAGTCGGTATATTTTGGGCGATTTGTGGACTTTTAGCGCTGTTATTCGGTGTCTTTTTAGCTTTCCGTTACACTCGCATCGGCAAACAGTTAGCAAATCCTAATTCGACGGTGCATCCATCCAAAGCTGATACCGTTCAAGTTCTGCGACTGGCTTTAATTACGGGTTTGGTAGGGATATTGTTATGTCTGTTGGGTGCTGGAGCAAGTGTGGGAGTGCTGCTAGCAAAATCTGTATCCCAACCTCCAGGTGTAGCAATCACCGACCCCTATAGGATTATTCGAGCGCTTGATGTTTTTGTAGTGTTAGCAAATTTTAATGGCATTGCCGGTCACTTTGTAGATGTTGTTACTGCTCTAGGGCTGCTCAAGTGGGTGCATAATCAGTGAGAATTTTCCCCAACCTTTTAGAAACAAAAAAAGGGGGACTATAATCCGAATTTATTGATGAAATATGGGCAACAGTAAAGGTAAAGGTCAGTAGTCCTTAGTCCTTGTTTATGGCTAATGACTAATGACTAACGGCTCACAACTCATTAAAAATTTTTAACGGCTGCGCCTTGGCGATACTTGTTGATCTTCGGTAGTTGGTTTTGGATGAACTCGCTCTTGTAGCGCCCACACACTAACCAGCGCCGCAATTAAAGCTCCAATTATGTCCATAATTAGATCCACGATGGTGTCATCAAGGTCATTAATTACTTGGATCAGCCACTCAAATATTTCCCAAATCGCACCGATGGCGATTCCGAAACTAGCGATCGCTAAAATATACAGCAGTCGGTGGTAGCGGAACGGGGTCAGCATTGAGTCATACATGAGAAAACTCAGCGCCAGCGTTACGGAAAAGGTTGTAAAGGCATGAACAATCTCGTCGTATGGTTTTAGTAGGTAAAATAAACCCCAAACCCAACCACCCGCATTCAGCAACGCTGCTACGACAAATAAAAAATCAAACAACGTTGGCAGTTGATTCTCCAGGGTTACAAACATAAATGAAGCAGCCAGGAAGCAGGCGAGTGTAAATGAACCCACCCAGTTACGGTGATACAATTCAACTGCGATCGCGATCGCCAGTAAAAACTGTCCAACCCAAGCGGCTATTCGATATCCTCGCCAATTGGTACTCAGCATCGCTTTTTCCTCATAAATGGGTCATGGGTAAAGAGAGTTTTGAGTTTTGAGGCGAGAAGAGAGTTCTTTAATTCAAGACTTAAAACTTTTCCCCAATTAGTCATTACTAACAAACTATAAACGAAGCAATTAATTTAATTTGATATCATGCTTCAGGTTTCTGGTGAAAAAGGGACTGAATCTCAGCCCGCAATGCAACGATTTCTTCATGCAACGCGGCGATAGATTTAGCACCTGCTACTTCTGCTTGTTCGTCTTCCGCATCGCGTCCGACAAAGAAGGTGGCGAGGGTTGCAGTCACATAACCGAAGACAGCAAAAGCATACAACGATAGGATCAAGCAGAGTACCCGACCTTCTGGAGTCTGAGGCCAGTATTCCGATCCCATCGTTGTCATAATCATTGCCGTCCACCACAGTGCAGCACCGTAATCATTCAGTCCGCGCCCATCAGGGGTGTTGTTTTCAAAAGCATACATCCCTGCGGCTCCCACCAGCGTCACCACCAGCGTCAGTGCGATGATGTAGCCAAAACCACGACGACTCATGCTGGCTCGGAGCGATCGCATGCCGCGATTCAAAGAACTGATGACACGCACCAGTCGCAGTCCCCGACTAGCTCTAAGTAAGCGAAGTACGCGAGTAATTCGGAAGACGCGCAACGCTGGCAACAGCAAGGAGAGGGCTGTGAGCCAGTTTTGCTTGAGATAGACAAATTTGTGAGGAGCCAGAACTAATCGTAAGGCGAAGTCTAGGATAAAGACGATCCAGATGACGTTGCTGAGGATTTCCAGCAGGGGATTTAAGCCCCAGATCAGTTCGACTACCAACAACGCCAGCCACCCAAAGCCGAGTAATAGCATGGGTGTTTCTAACCAGTCTTCCAACTGTTGCAGAACCTCGCCTTGTTCTTTTTTGAGTTCCCTTTTTTCAGATGTACTCAGGTTGTTCATAAAATTTTTAATGATTCGCACGGCTGCTTTGAACGCGCTTGCCGTAAAGCTGAGCCAAGGGTACAGCGGTCAGACCGTGGGCAAATATTGAGGCGCAAATTATCAAACTACCTACGACCCAGGCATCCTCCACGCCCGTTCTACGGAGAGAGAGGAAGGCATAAAAGATTGCGGCAACGCCAATCGGTCCAAACCATCCCATGAATAGGGCATCCTGCATCCCTCGCACCTGAGGCAGGAAACGACGCAGCAATAGTAGCGCCGGGAGTCGGCGCACTAGTAACACAGAGATCGCTAGAAACAACCCCTTCCACCCTAGATCCAGCCATTTTTCCCACGGCAGTGCTAAGCCCAGCAGTAGGAAAATATACAAGGTAAAGAAGCGGTCTACTGCCTCTTGTACCCCTTCTTCCTCAGCTCTATCACTACCGCCGACAATCATGCTAAGAACGGTTCCCGCCGCAAAAACCGCAAGAATCCCATCGCTGCCAATCAACTTGACAAACCCCAGTACAGCCAGTGAGAGGGCGACGGTATAGGCTAAAAAAGATTGCTTTTCGATGGTTTGGTTGGCTTCAGCCCAAAGCAAAAGCCGACCGGCTGCGTAACCGATCGTCGCTCCGATAGGTACAGCCGCCGCCACTTCCCACAACAAAGTCTTCGTTAGCCAGTGGAAAACGGCTTCTCCTGGCGGTTTGGTCAGGATGAGAATCGGCAAGAGTACGAAGGCGTAGGCTAATCCATCATTGGCGGCAGACTCGGCAGAGATGATATTTCGGAGACGTTCGGGTAGGCTTGGCTCTGCAACCCTACCTGTAACGATAGAGGTAGAGACGACCGGGTCGGTGGGAGTAATTACAGCCCCGATCAGCATGGCTTGCCAGAAAGGGAGACCTAGAATCAGGTAAACTAGCAGACCGCTGCTCAGCCACATCAGCAGCATTACCGGCCCTAGCAGGACAGCTAAAGAGCGCCAGTTTCTCAGCGGGTAAGCTTTTGGGAGTTGCAGAGCCACCCCCATGAGTTGGATAGCGATCGTGAGGCGCGAACCTTCCTCTAAGATCGTCTCTGGTTTACCCCACTCAGCCAAATCGAGTAGACCAAACGCAGATGACCCCAGCAGCACCCCGACCAGCAGAGCTACGATGGGATCTGAGATAAAAAGACGCTTTTTAAGAAAGCCAGAGAGCAACCCCAGCACGAGAACCAGCCCGCCCAAGGCTACCAGGGCTATATTTATATCACTGGAAGTTGAGTGATTCATGACTTGAATCCCAGCTGCTTGAGCAGATGCAACGTCTCAGCAGAGATTAATAGAAAAGCATTGAAATATTCCTCTAGCTAGAGAACGAACTCCTATCCTGTGCGCGATGGTTACAACGGACGCAGACTTATGTAGCCGCAATGCGCCAATTGCTTGTACAGGTTCCCCGTGGGTGTGGGAAAACTGTCCTTGACATCGCCCAAGCTTGTGACGGAACGAATCTTTCCCGGTTTGAATCGACGGGGACTGATGAACGGTTAGACGTGGTAATTGTTCACGTCTCGAATGGGAAAGTGGAGGAACTACTCGAAAAGTTGCAAGCGGTGCCAAAATTGCACGTCACGCTGCTTCCGCGTGGAGTAATCGCCTTGCAGCCACCGCCCTTTAAAGCACCGCAGCAGGTGAAGGATGTGCAGGCACGCAGTCCGATTGAAATTTTCCTCTCCGGTCTACAGAGTGTTGGATCGTGGAAAGGTTTTCTGGGATATGCGGCAGCGGCGGGTGTGGTGGTCTGGATCGGCTTGTTCACCAATACTAGCTATCTTCTCGTCGCTGCCATGCTAATTGCGCCGTTTGCGGGGCCAGCGATGAATACAGCGATCGCTACAGCACGCGGCGATGGACAACTGCTGGGTCAGAGTCTTTTACGATATTTTTCAGCCCTTACCGTAACCATCTTAGTTACTGGGGCACTCAGCTTGATTCTGCGACAGGAAGTGGTGACATCTTCCATGAGCGCAACCAGTACCGTTTCGGCAGTAGCAGTGCTGCTGCCACTGGTTGCGGGTGCAGCAGGCGCTCTGAATCTTGTCCAATCTGAAAGAAGTAGCCTCGTGTCGGGGGCAGCGGTTGGAATGCTGGTTGCGGCTTCGCTGGCACCGCCTGCCGGAATGGTGGGGATGGCAAGCGCAATGGGTCGATGGGATATGGCTGTAAACGGCGTCTTTGTACTGTTGCTGCAACTGGTTGGGATTAATCTATCAGCCTCCCTGATGTTCCGCGCCTATGGTCTGTCTGCTCAAGGTGCCCGCTATAACCGTGGCAAGCGCTGGATATTTCCGTCTGCTTTTGCAGCCACCGCCGTAGCCCTCTTGGGCTTGCTGACTTGGCAATTTTCCTCCTCCCCGGAGCTTCAGCGCGGTAGCCGCGAACAGCGTGCCGTTGCCCAAATCGAGAAGGTGGTGAATGATAGCGGTTTGGCAAAACTGGTGGAGGCAAATGTTCGATTCACCCCCACGAACATCAAAGGTCAGAACACACTGTTGGGTAACGTTTATGTTCAGCGTCAGGCGGGTGTTACTGAGTCTTCCGAAGAGATTCGCTCTCGCATCACCCGCACTATCCAAAGGCAATTACTTGACAAAGGGTTTAATGTCACACCTTTAATTGATGTCAGCGTTCTGGAAGCGCCTCAATCGGAAAGTTAAATATTTTCAATAAATATTTTCAAGCAAATATAGCAGTCCTCAATGATTCTAGAGAAGTCGGCGATCTGAAGGGCTGGTTCACAACTCCAAGCGGATTGCTATCTAAGGAGCGTCATTTAAAACTCCTCTAGAACTTTCACTGCTGCCAAATATCGCTCCTCGATATCCTGTCGGTCTAATTCCTCCGATACCTCTTGTTGGCTGCTGCGCTCGATCATCTGGGCATGACGCAGCAGCGCCGCCCGATTTTTCTGGTTGCGGGTGTGGGTGGCGATGAGTGCGATCGCTTCGAGCAATCGAATCCTCACGGCTACATCCGATTTGCTGTACTGTCGAATCTGGTTAAAGGCAGCGTCAACTAACTCTGCAAATGTCACCGGATTCGCGATTATCGCTCGCAGATTGTTATCGTCGTCGTAGCGGTAGGGGGAAGGAAACTCTCTTTCCGCCAGACGGCAAAGTGCAGCACTCATCTGGTTAATACACTGGATGGCTGTGAACGGATCGTTGATGCCAGGAGAAATGGCACGAGCAGCAATTTCAACTAACTGATTGATAGGGAATTCTACATCCTGTTGTTCGGTGCGTTGCTCGCCAAAAATAAATGCTTGGTTGAGGTGCTGGGTGAGTTTTTTATTCACCCGTTCCCCAGGCCAAATCATTAGCAGTTCGCTTCCTTCCACAATAAACTTGCCGGGGCGATATTTCAGACGCAGGAGGAGGTCTTTTGAGGTGGCGATCTTCATCAACCGCTCCTCATCAATTGCTTGAATATAACCGCTGGTTGTCGCCAATATGGGAGTCGCTTCCTTATCGAACCCGGCGGGGATTTCCGCCACCGACCGCTGCTTTGGTGCTGATTTACCCTGCCCGATCTTCTGCGGAAACAAGCGATCGATGGCATTGTCCAACTCTCTGCCAACATCTCTGATGATATGCGATGCCTGCATCGAAGTTGAGACGTGATGGATAAAGTAAATCAGGACGCCGATGCTGGCGAGTGCTAGCACCATGCCGATCGTGACGGAGATTTGCGGCACGAACACGTCGTAATCATCTCCCCGCACGGTTCGCAGTACCAGCAAGCAGTAGATGAATGTACCGATGAACGTGCCTATGACGACTTGATTGCCCGTATCCTGCATGAAGTTACGCATCAGTCGCGGGCCGAATTGTGAGGAAGCGAGGGTGAGGGCAACAATCGTAATCGAGAAGGCGGTACCAGCAACGGTAATCATCGAACCAGCAACGGCTGAAAGCAGCGATCGCGCCCCATCTGGCCCCCCTGTATAGATCCAGCCCAAGGACTCTAGCGGACCAGATTTGCCGGCTCGATCAAGGCTTAGCATTCCGAATGCTAGCGCGATCGCAATCACCGCCATCAGCGTTGGTACGAACCAGTAGCTAGAGTGGAGCGAGTCCCAAAGTTTGCCCAGCTTGATGTTTTTCATCCATCAATTATCGTTGGCAGTTTGAGAGCGATCGGGGTTCTCGTCTCTATGGCTGCTATTTCCATCTCTTTGGGCACGCATTTCCGCCAGCTTCCGGAGGGAACCGCCGATGCTACGCGGTTTAGGCACTTCTTTATTACCCGCAGGCCATCCTTCACGCTGACGTGAGCGATCGCCGTCTGTTTCTTCGGTTTGGTCGTGGAACAGGATTTGCTGCGTCGGAAAAGGCATATCGATGCCATTGGCAGTGAGTTTGTTCTTAATGGCAGCGAGAACTCGATCCTGCTTATCAAGAACATCTGCACGTCGCGGCGGCTGTACCCACCAACGGGCGCGGATGTTCACGGTACTGTCAGCCAGCTCTACCACAAGAGCGTCGGGAGCTGGATCTTCCAAAACATCATCGACGCTAGCTATCGCTTCCAGAATCAGTTGTTTCGCCCGGTCAATGTCATCGCTGTAACCAATACCCACGTCGTACTGAAGACGGCGATTCTCGAAGGCAGTGTTTACAGTTACCGAGTTTGTAAATAGCTCAGCATTCGGAATTACGATGCGACGACCATCATAGGTTCTAATCGTCGTGGCTCGCGTCTGGATGTTTTCAACCGTCCCCTCAAAATCCTTGAATACGATCTGGTCATCGATCTGGAACGGTTCAGTCAATAGAATTAAGATGCCAGCCAGAAAATTCTGGAGAATATCACGGAAGGCGAAACCAATTGCTACCCCACTGATACCTAGCAGTTGAACTAAATCTCCAGCTTGGAATGTCGGGATGACGATGGATAATGATACAAATAAACCGACTAAAATAACAATCCCCTGCGACAAACGACCTAGCACCAGCCCCAGATTACGAGCCTGCCGATGCCTTCTGGTAAGCCGTCTGACTGTCGCCTTAATCGTTCTTGCTGCGAAAAAGAATATCGCAAAGACGATTACTGCTAACACAATATTTGGCAGCATGACCACCAGGCCATTGATCATTGCCTGAATTTTTTCCCACGCTGTTGATACCGATGTTTCGGGATTCATTACTCTTCGCCGCCTAAAAACCTTTGTTTATACTAATATAAACTCAATTATTTCGGCTCTACCTAAGGTTAGTATCTACAGAATGAAAAGCTGATAATAAATAAATAGAGCAGTAGGTCAGCACAAATAAACTTACCGAATAGGACTGTTTATCATTCATTGTTCATGGTTGTAGGAAAAATTGAGGATTGTCTAATACCCTGAACGAAGAACGCCCTTCGTGAGTTACGTTTATTTTCACCTAGTTACTTCTTTACAAGCGATTTACGAGGGATGTTGATTTCGGGCAAATTCTTTCAGTTCTCAACAATCATCTACCTAAGGGCAGATTGAAGAGGCATAAAAGTTCTGTAAAGGTGGGCACCAGAAGTGTTGAAAGATAGGTAAAGTCAGAAAAAAAGGGGACAGAATGTAGTATTCTCTCCCCAAGAAGCGTAAAAATAATGTTCAATGGTATCGTCATTTCCCAAGATTGTCAAATCGATACTGAAGCAACTTTCAGCCCATGATTACCCGGTATTAAACTCAAGGTTATTATGCTGAAATCTCGCTAACCTTTGTGTTAGACAAGAGCTTGACAAGCATAAGGGACTTGTTTTATCGGCTAAATCGTGGGGGAATAGAGATTGATATATCGACATTTTCTCTCATCGTGTAAATCGAGAGAAGACCAGCATTTCGGTCGAATCTATAAAGAATTGATGGAGAAACTAAAGAGACAGAATACGGCGACAGCGCCGATGCTTTCTTCCGATAGATTGAACAGTAATAACACTAACAAGCAAGCTGTTTTAACAGCAAGGATATCAGCAAGTTAAGTTAATAAATGGACTGAACTTAACCCAGGGAAATACCAGTGAATGTCTGATAAAATTCGGACAGACCCATGATGCAAAATTGTCCGAATCGGTGATGAATATGATTCCTGAAAACGGGATTGGCATTATGGATAGAGGCAACGCTTGCTGGGATTTGATTGAGGAAATGAGTCAAACTAAGACTTTATTTGTGATCGGAATAAAAACAATATGAAAACCGAATTTTACCATCAAAGATATCGAGTGGTTTGGTTCTGTGACTTAGAAAGCCAAACCGAATATCGCTTGGCAACAAACTTAGTAGAAATGACGAATGAAGAGGTCGGAAAAATCTATCATTAACGCTTGTAAATTGAATTGCTGTGGAAGTTTTTAAAGATGCATTTAAAACTGGATAAGCTCATCACCAAAAGCATCAATGGTGTTCGGCTACAAATTTATATGGAAATCATTGCTTATTTGCTTTTAGAGTTGATGGAAATTCCGACATTCTATGGACATAGATTGCTCGATAAGTTCCGTTATTTGCAATTAGAATTAAGTCGTCGTTGCTCCTTTGTGCAGTGGAGCTTTGATCTACTTCCAGAGACTCTTGTCTGATTTTATGTGAAATTTTATGTCTAAATTCAACACTTCTGGGGCAATGCCTATTAGGATACTGTTAACAAATTCCTATAGAGGCGGGTTTTAGCGCGATCGCACAAGCGAAGCCGATAAACATTTAACAACCGCCCCCACCCAGTATGCCCCCGCGTCAGTTATTGGGCATCTGCGACCGGTACGCGCCAAATTTTGATAGTATTGTCACCGCTGCCAGTTGCAATCGTCTGTCCATCAGGACTAATAGCAATAAACTTAACCCAACTAGAATGTCCGATAAGGGTGCGAATTTCTTCACCCGTAGAAAGATTCCAAATTTTAATCGTTTTGTCCGCACTGCCACTGACTAAAGTTTGTCCATCGGGGCTAATGGCAACCGAATTCACATAATTAGAATGCCCGGTAAGCGTGCGAATTTCTTTACCCGTAGAAATCTCCCAAATTTTGATAGTTTTGTCCGCACTACCACTTGCTAAAATTTGCCCATCCGGGCTAATCGCAACGGAATTAACAGGTTGGGAATGACCCTGAAGCGTGCGAATTTCTTTGCCAGTCGAAATATCCCAAATTTTAATCGTTTTATCGGCACTGCCGCTGACTAAAATCTGTCCGTCTGGGCTAATGGCAATGGCATTCACTGGTTGGGAATGACCTTTGAGGGTGCGAATTTCTTTACCCGTAGAAATCCCCCAAATTTTAATCGTTTTATCGGCACTGCCACTGGCTAAAGTTTGCCAATCAAGGCTAATCGCAACGGAATTAATTGGGCTGGAATGTCCCTCTAATCTACGGATTTCTTTGCCGGTAGAGATATTCCAAATTTTAATCGTTTTATCGGCACTGCCACTTATTAATGTATTTCCATCTGGGCTAATCGCTAGGGAATTAACGTAGCTGTCATGCCCTTTTATGAGGCGAATTTCTTTTCCTGTAGACTTGTTCCAAATTCTAATTGTTTTATCGGCACTGCTACTAGCTAAAATTTGTCCATCCGGGCTAATAGTAAGAGAATTTACCTGACTTTCATGCCCATAAAAAGTTTTAACTATAGAAATATTTTCATAAGCGATAACTTTGGGCGCGTCTTGGTAAGATAGTTGCCAAATTCCATATCCCCCTAATCCCACCAAGCAAGCAACGGCTCCCCCCACCAACCATTTATTTTTATTAGTCTTACCAGCAATTATCGTTGGGGCTAATAAACGCTTCCGAGGTGGAAATATAGCAATAATCGCACCGATACCGATAAGACTAAAGTTGGCAGAAGGTTTAGGCTGAGATAAATGCTGCGAAATTTTAGCGAGTTCATCTAAAATTTCCTGAGTATTTTTGTGCCGCGCTCCTGCGGTAGGAGCCATCAGTTTATCGATGAAATCTGCCAGCAAGGGTGAAATACCCGGTGCATGATTGCGCCAATGAAATTTATCCGTTAAAGGTTCATAAATTGTGCTATCTGTCGCTTGTTTGCCAGTCAGTAAATAAACAAAACTACGCCCTAATGCATAGAAATCTGACTGGGGTACGGCATGACCTTTTTCTTGCTCTGGAGGCGTATAGCCAGCGGAACTAATCCTTGTGACACTGCCTGCGCCACCGACTTCGGCAAGGTAAGTATAGGTCATCTCTCTGGCGGTGCCAAAGTCAATTAATACCAGATGCCCTGTGGAGCGCATCATGATATTTGCTGGTTTAATGTCTCGATGGAAATAGTTTTTTTGGTGTACAAGATGTAAAATCTCAGCTAGCTGTTTTAACCAGTCAAGAGCTAGCTGCTGATCGAGTGGGCGATCGCCTTGTTGTTGCATCCACTCCTTTAAGTTGGGGCCATCAATTTTCTCCATGATGATGCCATACACCGGCTCAAGGCTATTTCTGGGATAAAACTGGAAGTATCCATCTGGCTCAACTTTGGGGATGCCAGGATGATTCAGCTGGCTTAATACAATGGCTTCTTGCTGAAATAGCTCGACGACTCTGGCATTCGTGGCGCGATCTTTTTTGAGGATCTTCAGGATTTTGGGGGTGGCTCCCTCGTAGGCTTCATAAATATTGCCGAAGCCGCTGTTGTCACTCAGTAGGCGCATTACCTGATAGCGCCCTTGTACCAACAACTCTGAGCCACAATTGCGGCAAATACGGTTGTTGGCGTTGGCTGGATCGTTAGGCTTGGGGCAGTTGGGGTTGATGCAGTAGCTCATAGATAGCTACAAAATTGTCATATCCCTAATATATGTTGGGAATTTTCAATCATCCACCCATTGCTCCCGGATGCAAGTGCGATAGTTGTTATGTAGTAAGGCTTTTAGCTGGCAACAAAAAAAAGACGGGCTGGGTAATGCCCATCCTACAACATTAAGTTTTAAATTATACCGTTTTTCGTTTGATGTGCTAGACAAAGAGGGAAGCACCCCACTTGGGAAAATATATCTGGTAAATAGAACTCAATGGCAATAGAAAGGAAGTCCGCTCTCGTCGGTCTCAAGGTATTTAAAAACTGCGAAGATACTATAGCAGTCCTAAATGATTCGCAAACCCCTGTAGAGACGCGATTAATCGCGTCTCTACTAAAGCAAATACTCGTGCACAACTTAAATAGGATTGCTATATATTGAATGTCAAAAAGTGGTAAATATATTTTCTCGCTCGTTGGGGTTCAAAGATTTTCCCGACTTTCAGACTTTATAGGCAAAATACAAAAGTTTGTGCATTACCTTGTTTGAGGCGAGCGATCGCAAAACGCTGTGATAACTAGATAGGAAAAGTCAGGCTGACATTTTAAAAAATATTTAATCGAAGCTTAACCATTCGGGTAAGACCCTAAGAATTCTAGTCAGATTGAGTTAACAGCAGCGCAATCTCTATCAGAATAGGGAGGCAATTTGCTAATTTCTTCGATGTCGTTGAGCTAGATAAAGAGGTATTCAATGGACTGGTATGACAGTAACGACTTCTACACCGCCGTTTTCCCTGTCCATCCCTGAGATTTCAGTTGAGCGAGTTCGTGAAACCCAAGGTGCAGAACTGGAGGCGATCGCTCGTTATCAACGCGCTACCAACTATCTCGCCGCCGCCCAAATTTATCTCAAAGACAACGTTCTGCTGCGGGAACCCCTAAAACCAGAACACATCAAAGACCGCCTACTCGGTCACTGGGGAACCTGCCCCGGCATTAACTTAATTTACGCCCACCTCAACCGCTTGATTCGGCGCTACGACGCGAATATGTTCCTGGTGACGGGACCGGGACACGGGGCACCCGCAAATTTAGCAAATTTGTACCTGGAAGGCTCCCTGAACGAATTTTACCCGCAACTGACCCTAAACCAGGCGGGGCTGTATGACTTTATCAAACGGTTTTCCTGGCCCGGAGGGTTTCCTTCTCACCTATATCCCGGCACTCCGGGTACCATCCACGAAGGCGGCGAACTGGGATATGCCCTCGCTACGTCCTTTGGTGCGGTCATGGATAACCCGGATCTGGTGGTCGCTTGCATCGTGGGCGATGGGGAAGCCGAAACCGGCCCCACGGCGACAGCATGGCACAGCTATAAGTATCTCGACCCCGCCGAATCAGGGGCAGTGCTGCCAATTCTGCACTTGAACGGCTACAAAATTTCCAGTCCCACAATTTACGGGTCGATGAGCGATGAAGAGTTGCTGCATCTATTCACAGGCTACGGCTATCAAGTACGGATTGTACAAGATGGCGACTTAGACGCGGATATGTATGGCTCAATGGATTGGGCTTATCAAGAGATTTGTCGGATTCAACAAGCAGCACGATCGGGCGATCGCATTTCTAAACCGAAATGGCCTTTGCTGATTTTGCGATCGCTCAAAGGGATGGGTGGAATTAAAGAAATGGATGGAGAACCGATTGAGGGTTCCTACCGTTCTCACCAAGTTCCCGCCAGAGAAGTCAAGACCAAGCAATACCAACTAGAACTGTTGGAAAACTGGCTACGTTCCTATCGCGTACAAGAGCTATTCGACGAGCAAGGGCGTCCAGTGCCAGAGATACTAGAACAGTGTCCCAAAGGCAAACGTCGCATGGGTTACAATCCTCACACCTTGGGGGGTCGCATCCGTAAAGAACTGGATTTACCCAGTATTTTTGACTACCAAGTGCCCGTAGAGCGGACAGAAACAGAAGGGTACTGCCGACGCGGAGAAAGTCTTGTCAGCAACACAGAGGAAGTCGGCAAGTACCTGCGGGGCGTCATGGAGCGGAATCCGAAATTATTCCGCATCTTCAGTCCCGATGAGCTGGAATCGAACAAACTGAACAAAGTATTCGATGTCACCCAGCGCAACTATCAATGGCCCACAAACCCGCACGACACCAATATTGGAGCTAACGGCGGACGAGTGCTGGAAATCTTGAGCGAACACACTTGTCAAGCTTGGTTACAAGGGTATTTGCTCACGGGTCGTCACGGTCTTTTCCCCTCTTACGAAGCATTTTTGGGCATCATCACGACGATGATGGATCAGTTCGCCAAGTTCGTGAAGTTTTCGGAAGACTTTCCTTGGCGGACGCCAGTATCTTCCCTGAATTATCTAGAAAGTTCCACCCTTTGGCGACAAGAACACAACGGTTTCTCCCACCAAAACCCCGGTTTTATCAACAGCGTACTCGACCAACAAGCTGAAAACGCACGGGTGTATTTACCTCCCGATGCCAACTGCTTGATTAGCACGATTGACCACTGCTTGCAAAGTACGGGTTATGTAAACTTGGTGGTTGCCAACAAGAATCCGATGCCCCAGTGGTTAACAATGGAAGAAGCGATCGCCCATTGTCGTGCGGGTGCTTCTGTTTGGTCTTGGGCAAGCATTGACGAGGGAATCAACCCGGATATCGTGCTAGTTGGAATTGGCGATAGCCCCACGATTGAAGTCATGGCAGCCGCTCAAATCCTCCGAACCGAGATGCCCCAACTACGGGTGCGAGTGGTGAACGTCACCGATTTGCTGGTACTAGAGGAAAAATCTGCTCATCCGCACGGTTTAGATGCCGAGATGTTTGACGCTTTATTCACCCCAGATAAACCCGTGATTATCAATTTTCACGGTTATTCCTCCGCAGTGAAGCAGTTACTTTTTGGGCGTCGCAACCTAAAGCGATTCCACATCAACGGCTATCGAGAAGAAGGCACGACGACGACACCCTTTGATATGCAAGTCCGCAACCAAACCAGTCGATATCACTTGATTATGCAAGCAATTCGTCTGGCAGCTGCGGGCAATCCCTATGTGGCAGCACGAGCCGTTCGTAGCCTCTCCCACTACGAATACATTTTGCAAGATTACAAGCGCTTTATTGAGGAGAACGGCACCGATCCAGAGGAAATCAGCAATTGGCAATGGTGCTAATTAAAATAGGGGCACGGCAGTCCCGTGTCCCTCTCTCTTCCCCTCTCTTCCCCTCTCTTCCCCTCTCTTCCTCTCTCTTCCTCTCTTTCCTTGGCGATCTTGGCGTCTTGGCGGTTCGTTAAAAATGTAGAGACGCTGTCCGGAAAGCATCTCCAAAAATTAAATAGGACAGTTATATTAGCAATCAATAGCCATTATGAAAATTTTAGTATTCAATGCCGGATCGAGCAGCCAAAAAAGTTGCCTATATGAGTTAAATGAATTGGCAGATTTGCCACAAGAACCCCTTTGGGAAGCCAAAGTGGATTGGACTCGACATCAAGGATTTGCAGAAATTAAAGTAAAAAGTAACGGCACGATTCTGGAAGAAGAAATACAGACAAATTCCCGACCCGAAATCATTGCACATCTACTAAATATTCTTACAGCAGGCAAAAGTCAAGTCATTGCCCAACTTTCAGAGATTGAAATCGTAGGACACCGGGTTGTTCACGGTGGAGAAGAGTACCGCGAGGCAACAGTAATTACACCAGAAGTCAAAGAAGCGATCGCGCGTCTAGCTAATTTTGCCCCACTCCATAACCCAGCCAACTTAGAGGGAATCGAAGCGATTGAAAAAGTGTTGCCAGATGTCCCTCAAGTGGCAGTCTTCGATACCGCATTTCACAGCCAAATACCTTTAGAAGCTGCTATTTACCCCATCCCCTACGAGTGGTTTGAGCGAGGAATTCGCCGCTATGGGTTTCACGGCATCAATCACCAATACTGCGCCCAACGTACAGGTCAAATTTTGGGGAAAGACTGGAAATCTTTGCGCCTGATTACCTGTCATTTGGGAAATGGCTGTTCTCTAGCGGCAATTCGAGAAGGGAAGAGTGTAGACACCACAATGGGGTTTACTCCCCTAGAAGGATTGATGATGGGAACTCGTTCTGGTTCTGTCGATCCAGGGATTTTAATATACTGGCTGCGACAAGAAGGTTACGATGCCGACAAGTTAGATGAAATGCTCAATCGTGCTTCTGGGTTGAAGGGGATTTCTGGTTTATCGGGAGATATGCGCCATATTCAGAGTGCCGTTGCAGAAGGCAACCAACGCGCTCAATTGGCGTTAGATGTCTATATCCATTCGCTTTGCAGGCACATCGGGGCGATGCTGGCTTCACTTGGCGGATTGGATGCCTTGGTGTTTACCGGCGGCGTCGGAGAAAATCAGCCATTGGTAAGAGGTGCAGCTTGTAAAGCCTTGGAGTTTTTGGGTTTAAAACTCGACTCGAAAAAAAATGAGCGATCGCCGATAGATGAAGACATTGCCAGCGACGATTCAGCCGTGCGCGTCTTAATTGTACAGGCGCAAGAAGATTGGGCGATCGCCTCCAGCATCGCTTCGCTTACCGCAACTGAGTGCTGGAAATTGACAAAAACGACCCTTTAAATGCGCTACTAGAGAGATTAAGCTGCGAGATCGGGCAATTTAAATTGATAAAAATAGCTTATATAACGGTTCTCATTTGTATGCAATACACTCTCTCCCTCTCCCCGATTCCGGGAAGGAAGTTAGGTCTGTACTGAACCTTGCTGAACCTGTGCGAGTGTGGAGTCGCCTGCCTATGCTTAAAGAGGGTGCCGATTTTGTCACTCAGGGCGATCGCACTGCTGGGATAATCGAATTGATTGACCAGCGGGTGGCTTCGGATTTGTCCGAACTTCAACCCTAGCTGCAATGACACAACATCCTGCTAGATAGCTGAGAAAATGTCAACGTTTGTCTACCTGTCGTAGTCGATGAAGTCATTTCGCCTACCTTCCAGTTGCGGGGGCAGAAACTCAGAACGCCGTCTATGGGATAGGGTTGGCGGGGGAGTTTGGATAGGGTGAACCACTTGCACTGTCCGAGGAGGACGCTGCTGTTGCGATAGCAAAGCAAACGCTGCTGCCAGCACAACCCCACTAATGACAGTGAGAACCATGCCTCCCACAGCCCAGAGTATGCCTGTCAGCACTGGATTTAGGGGCTGTTGCTGTTGAACTGGAGCCAACGCTGGCGTTGGATTAACCGGCGGAGGATAGACATTTGCTTTTGCCTGCGTGGTCAGAGCCTCTATCACCATCTGCTGATTCCGCAGTTGGGCTTTCACCTGCTCGGTTTCACTTTGTTGCTGTTCCAGGCGCTCCTTCAGCCTTTGAGTTTCGCTCTGCTGCTGTACGCAATAAGGAGTCGTAGTCGTATCCGGCGAGACAGCAGTCGCCGTTGGAGGTGGAGGCGGCAGCTGCTGCATAGTGCCATAGGGCTGTCCTGACTGGGGTGGCGAGGGCAGGTAAGTCGGCAGGTTGGCTTGACCGGGATTCCCTCCAGTTCTAAGCAAGACGAAAGCTGCAATTCCGGCGAAGGCAGCCCCGGCCAGAAATGCTGTACTCTTTTCACTCATCACTCTTGCTTTTCAACGGTAACTGAACCACAAATAGTCGCAACTGATGCACTCCGAAACTCATAACTTAACACCCTACTCAAATCGGGTTAATTTAGCAACTGAATTAGCAACTGAAGTAGATGGGATAGGGAGGCGTTTGTTACTACCTCTTATATGCTCTTACATTCAAAACCACATCATGTCAGTTGTCCAGCTAAAAAAATTGTGGAGATTTAAGAAGCTACGAATTGACATCAGTGCTTTATAGCGGTTCTCACTCTCGCCTGCAATACACTTGGAACCTCACCCCCAGCCCCTCGACCTTCACGGAGAGGGGGGAATATTGAACCCCTTTCCGCTCACGGGGTGGGGTTAAACCGTAGTGCATCCCAACGAGAATCGTTATATTTGCCACACGGCACGGATGGAATGCCTTCGTGTTTCCCTTGGCATCGGGGAAAGTCAAGTATAAGCAAAATTAATCGGTAACTCTATGATAAAGCCGGTTTGACCCGACCCACTCTCAACCCAGATTTCGCCTCCCAAATGCTCTGTCAGTTTCTTCACCAGTGCCAGTCCCAAGCCAGTTCCACCCTGCTTCCAGGGGTCAGCATTGGGAACGCGGTAAAATTTATCAAAAATGCGGGTTAACTCGCTCTGTGGAATTTCAGCACCAGAATTTTTGACACTCAATTGGATCGTTTCCGATTTAGCTTCAGCGGCCAGGATAATCTTTTCTCCTGGGGGAGTGTATTTACAAGCATTGTTGAGCAACTCTGCGAGGATGCGTTCCAAACTAGATGAATCGGAGACTAATTGAGGTAATTGGGAGGGGATGTCAACCTGCAAGATTTGTTGGCGGTTTTGGGCACGCTCTTGAAAAGGTTTTACAATTTGGGGCAACCAGGTATAAAGTTCGATTACGTCTAAATCCAAGGGTCGCGTTCCTGCCTCTAGGCGTTGTAAATCAAGCAGATCGTTGATTAAGTCGGTTTCGCGTTTGCACTCCTTCTGCAATATCTGCAAGTAGAGACTTACTTTGCTCGCCTCTGCATTCGATTTGGCTGTAATGGCGTCAAATACACCCTCCCGCTTTAGGGTGATTTCTAACATCTGAGTTGCCATTTTCATGTTGGATACGGGCGAACGTAATTCGTGAGAAACGGTGCTGAGAAATTCATCTTTGAGTCGATTGAGTTTTTCCAGTTCCTGCACTTGTGCCAGGGATGCTTGATAAAATCGGGCTTGACGAATTGCGATCGCGCATTGATTCGCCACTTGCTGCACCAGCCGGATCTCTAGTTTTTTGAAGGTATAGTCTGGGCGATGGAATAACCACAGATCCCCCAGCACTCCTTGATCGTCCAATATCGGACAAGCCAACATCGCCACCTTAGTCAGGACAAAGTCGGGACTAATTGAACAAGATTGGAAACATTTACCTTGCCGCAGGGGATCGTAAATTTCCGGGAAGGCAGCCATTTCCAACACCCGACCCTGAGAGGAAGGCATTGAGGTGGCGTACTCGTAGCAAATTGTGGCAGTTTCTTGCTCCAGGTTGTAGAGCGAAGCATGACAGCTACCCATATTAAATGAAAGCGCTAACTCCCGAACTGCTACCTGTAAAATCTGCCTTTCGTCGAGGCTATCGCGGACTTTGTCGGTGATGCGTTTTAGCACGGCTTCAAAGCCAAGCGCTTTTTGCAGTTGGGTAGTACGTTGTTGCACTTGGCGTTCCAAGTTGGCATTCAGCTGCTGCACCTGTTTAAAGAGTGCGGATTGCCCAATGGCGATCGCTAGTTGAGCTGCGAAGGCACAAACCAATTCCACCTCTGAGTCTTGCCAGTAGTGAGGATGACCTTCCATCGATAGTGTTAAGCTTCCCCAGAGGTTTTCTTGAAAGTGTAGCGGTACCAACAACCAAGCACCCGGATGAGCCTCTGCTAGAGGCTTATTCACCTCATCCTCGATAGTCTGAGTATCGTGAATGCGAACCACCTCTAACTGCTTGAGTTGCCTTCCCAACAAATTGTCTAAATCTGGAATTTCCATACCCAGCCCGCTCGACAAACTGGAACCTTGATGGTACTCCGCCACATTCAGCCAAACCTGTCGCTGCGGAAGATATTGCAGGATAGAAACATGGTCGATATGCAAAAGCTGACCAATTTCCGCTACTGCTGTGTCAAAAATCACCTCTAATTCTAGAGAGCTGCGAATTGCACAAGTAAACCGATTCAGCGCTTGCTCTCGCTGAGCTTGCTGTTGCATTTGGTTGTAGAGTTCGGCTTGCTGAATGGCGATCGCTACCTGAGTTGCCAAGGAACAAAGCAAATCAATTTCCGACTGCTGCCACTGCCGGGGTGCCTGACAGTGATGGACAATCAGCAGTCCCCACAATTTCTCCCCTTGTAGAATCGGGACTATTAAGTTGGCTCTGACTTGAAGCTGAGCCAGTAAATCGATGTGACACTGCCTCAAACCGGCTGTATAAATATCCTCTGTGGCTTTAGTGCGACCTTGTTTGTAGAGCTGGACATAGCTTTCCTCAAAGCAAGGGTCGTGTATGTTCATTTTCAGGATAGAAGGCCAACCCTCAGCGACGGACTCCACAGCCACAAACCCACTCCAGTCCGGCTGAAAGCGGAAAATAATCACTCGATCCGAGGCGAGAAATTGCCGGACTTCAGACACCGTAGTGTTGAGAATCTCTTCTAAATTTAAAGACTGACGGATGCGTTCTAGCATCGCCCTCAGCAGTTGCTCCCGCTCGGTTTGCTGCCTTAGCGACTCTTCAGCAGCAATGTGATCGCTAATGTCGCGCACAATAGTTAAAACTTCATCTTCCCCGCTGACAACGAGCCGCGCCTCATAATCGTACAGATTGCCATTTTTGAGAAGCTGATACTCGAAGATTTGGATTTCGCCCGTAGAGAGTGCTTGCTCCACATGGTATTTGGCTCTGTTAGCTACTTCTATGGGCAAAACCTCGTCTAGGTTTTTACCTAAGAATTCCTCAGCAGGTAAGAACGTATCAAAGTCTCTTGCCGCTTTGAAGTCCAAATAAGTGCCATCTTTGCTAATTCGCACGATCAAATCCGGGATGGCACTGAAAAAAGCGCGATTTTTTGCTTCGCTTTTGCTTAGTGCCTCTTCCGCCTGTTTGCGCTCGGTAATGTCGGTCTGAATCCCCACAAAACCGATGAGATTCCCCTGTGGACTTCCTATCGGAGAAAGATAGAGTTCATTCCACAAAAGGGTGCCATCTTTGCGATAGTTGCGTAAGGTGACATGGCATTCTCTTGCCTCGCTAATCGCCACTCGTAGCTCATCAAGTGCTGGCTGAGCAGTGTCAGCGCCCTGCAAGAAGCGGCAGTTGCGCCCTACGACTTCCTCAGCACAGTAGCCTGTTAAACGCTCAAAACTTGGATTGACATAAATAATTGGATTATCTGGTTGATTGCAGTCGGTGATGAAAATGCTATTGCAGCAATCACGGAGAACCTGCTCCAGTAAATGTAGGCGTTCCTGTGCCCGTTTGCGCTCACTTATATCATCGCAAACCAAGAGGACAACTATATTCGTATTGGCTCTTTGTACAATGCTAGCGGTGACATTTACCCATAAAATGCTGCCGTCCTTACAGCCGACTCGCAATTCCCAACTGGTAACGAAAGCGTTCGATTCGATTGCTGAACTAAAATCAAATGTTTCTTGAGTTGCTTGTTGCAAAAACTTGGCGAACTCTGCTGTTAATCTTTCTTGGTCGTCAGGAGCAAAAGTGCTGAAAATTGTTTTTCCAATCAACTCCCGAACGCTATAACCGAGACGGGTAGCCCCAAACTGATTGACCCCAAGAACGACTCCTGCCGAATCTAAGGTAAAATGGATACAGGGAGTATTGTCGTAGAGTGTTTGGTATGCCTCTAGTTCAGCTCTCGTTCTACGCAGTTCTTCCTCAAGTTGGCGAGGTTCTACATCTGCACCCAAGCTAGTTTGTTGCAACTGTCCAGAAGCATCTTCACCTGGTAAACAGTCATGCCTGATTGACTGGTGATTGGCGTCCATTTTGTAATCTCTTACCCCTTTTTTCTCATGGAGATAGAGGGACTAATATTTTTTAATCTTTATCTAGCAAAAAACTAATTTAATCGACCAGTTGACAAGTTGTTTGATAGGTCTAAATGCCTCAGTTATTGCTCCTAAACCTTAAACTTCCATATTAACTAACTCAATCGCTCGGTTTATAAAAATCGATATCTACTGTAGATATTGGAGCAAACAATTATAATCGCCCAGTGTAGTTTGGTAAAGAACATTACCGCCTGAGAAAACTTAAGTAATTGCTCTTCTACTTTAGAATTTTATAACTAATTATAAAATAGTTCTTTTTTTATACTAAACAATATTTAGTCCTTTTTTATGAAGAAATATATATTTATGTTTAATTTATTGTAGTTGTACGCTTGTAAAAGTAGCGATCGCGCTTTTATCTGCACTTTAACCATTGTTTGCTAGAAAATAGCCATTAGCAATAGACTAGGAACTGGAACTAAACTAAAATCTGCTCGCAGCGAATGACTAATATGAGCGCACAAACAGAAGAACCGATTACCTACGAAGGCGGCTGTCACTGTAGCGCCGTCCGCTTTCGGGTAATCGTTGACGAACATAAAGCCGATGATTGCAACTGTTCCATCTGTAGGAAGAAGGGCTTTTTACATCTAATTGTCCCATCCGAACGTTTCACCTTACTGAGCGGTGCAGACTTATTGACAACCTACACCTTCAACACTGGTGTTGCCAAGCACATCTTCTGCCGTATTTGTGGGATTCACCCATTTTATCGTCCCCGTTCCCATCCCGATTCTATTGATGTCAACGTGCGTTGTCTTGATGGGGATGTGGTGTCTCGATTTCGTATTGTGCCTTTTGATGGGGTTAATTGGGAACAAAACGTACATCTGATTCGCTCCGAAACATCGGACACGGATTAATCAATTCCCTCACCCAGATGATCACACCTTTTTTAAGTATCACGAATTGGTACTTGAGCGGCTATTGTTCCTTAGCTAATTTAAGGACAATAGCACTCACTTAAGCGAAATTAACCCCCAAATCATTGGGTTGAGACCAAGCTTTGCGCCGAAATTAAGGGGAAATTGAGGAGTGTTAATTTTATCCGCCTGCATGGGAATAAAATAGGTAAAAAAAACAAAAATGTTTTTTCATAAACAGGACTTACGCAAAGCTGATACATATAGCGTTTTGTAGGGGCAATCCCCCTGTGGTTGCCCTCAGATGTGGTGATATTTGCGTAAGTTCTGATAAAATAGGCTTATACTTTTAAAGGCTTTATTTTTAATTATTAATAGTGTTTCAAAATTGACTGAATTATCAAAGCAAAATTGTAAAAGGCTTAGCAGTAAACAAAGTAAGAAGATAGATAGATGAACGCCAAGTAAGGAACCCAAATTCGAGATAAAACAAAAATTATCAATATCCCTGGCAAGGCAGCAGGTTGTTGCTCAAAAAATACTTTTTTTAGAGGAAAAAAATAGAAGAAAAATAAATTCATTTTTCTTCTTGTCTATTACCGAATTTGCCTTCTCTTGCCTCGCACTCTCAATCACTCAGGACTCGCCGCACATCACCACATCTGAGGGCAACCACGAGGGATTGCCCCTACAAAACGCTATATGTATAAGCTTTGCGTAAGTCCTGAATCGCTAAAGAATCTGCCAACCCCGAAACTAGCTACGAGTGTAGATCAGGTGAAATTGCACGCAAAATAACCACCTAAGGGAGTTACAGCCAAGACTTAATTATGGTAAAGAGTGACTAGAGCAACAAAGGACTAAAGCAAAATAACAGATCGATCGAAACGGCAGAGCGATACTCACAGTTAGTTACGAACATTAGAATGCAAATAGGGTCAGGAGGCATTTATTCCCAAAAGCCGTGCAGGCTTGAAGTGGAAAAAGTAGGCTGTTACCGGACAGCAGGACTAGAGTGACTTGGCAAATTTGTACACTGTAAGTATTCCTGTACCTCGTAGCGATCGCTTGTTACGATAAGTACGTTTTAACCATTCCAACCTTTTAATTAAGCTTCTTACTTTCTAACCTGACAACGTTCCTGTGATAGATCGGCTTTCAAAGGGGAATTTGCATACAGTGCGATCGCACCTAAGACGCACTGGTGCCTTAATCTTGGGACAACCAGCACTTGTGGTCAGTGTGGTAGTCTCTCTCTTAGTGCTGGGAGTGCGGCAACAAGGTCTGCTGGAGACGCTGGAACTGGGTGCTTATGACCAGATGATCCGGCTACGACCAGCCGAAGAGCCAGATCCCCGCATCTTGGTAGTCGCTGTCACCGAAGCAGACATCCAAACCTACAAGCAATACCCCCTGTCTGACGAACGAATGCATCAGCTGCTGGCAAAACTGCTGGCAAAAGAACCGCGTGTCATTGGTTTAGATATCTTTCGCGATTTGCCCGTACCGCCCGGTCATGCGGGATTGGCGGCTCTGATGCAAAAGGATAGTCGCATCGTTCCCGTGTGTAAAGTTAAAGACTCCGAAAGTCCAGGTAATGCTGCACCCCCAAGCGTTTCAGAGAGTCGGGTTGGCTTCAGCGACGTTAAGGTTGACCGTGATGGCATTCTGCGGCGGGCTTTGTTATTTCTTTCTCCCTCTGCACACGAACCCTGTCCCAACCCCAACTCTTTGGGCTTCCAGCTTGTACAACGTTACTTAGAAAAAGAAGGAATCGTTGCTTCAGAAACCTCAGAACATCTCCGTTGGAAAAACACTGTCTTCAAACCTCTGGAGGCTAATGATGGAGGATATCAAGGCATGGATGCGCGGGGCTACCAAATCCTCCTCAATTACCGCTCTGGCAACCGCCCTGCCAACCAAATAACGATGAGTCAAGTCCTCAATGGTCAGTTTGACCCTAGCTGGGTAAAAGACCGCATCGTTCTCATCGGCGTTACAGCTTCCAGCGTTGATGACGCCTTCTATACTCCCTACAGCGGTGCCCAGAAGGGAAACCGAAAAATGCCTGGAATTGTCACTCATGCCCAGCTGGTGAGCCAGATGCTCAGTGCTGTCCTAGATGGGCGTCGTTTATTTTGGTTCTGGTCCGATTGGGGAGAAGCTTTGTGGGTGTTGGGTTGGTCTGTAACTGGCGGGTTGATGGCTTTGCGGCTGCGGCATCCAGGGCATTTGTTACTGGGACAGGGAGCCGCGCTGGGTGTCCTGTTTGGGACGTGTTGGGTGCTGTTTACGCAGGCGGGATGGGTACCAGTGGTACCGGCTGCGATCGCGTTGGTGGGTACAGCTGCCGGTGTCGTGGCTTATAGCGCTCACCAAGCCGAACAAAATCAGAAAAAAATCGCGCTTTTGGTTCAGGAACAGCAATTCAACCTGGCACAGCTGCAAGCACTTCTCCAACAGAAAAATCAGGAACCTGAGACTGAGGAGGTAGCAACAGCGATCGCGCCTGCTTCACTATCGGTTCTGCCCAATCGCGATGATGATGATGATGATGATGAGACTCAGCCGTGGCAGCCTAGCCTAGATGTGATTACAGAACCTGAGCGAATGGAGCGCCAGCGATTAGATGCCTCTCCCGTAAAGAACGGCGACTCCCTGCGACCGTCTCTATTGATGGGACGCTACAAGATCCTTCGACCTCTGGCTTCGGGCGGGTTTGGTCACACGTATCTGGCAGAAGATACCATGCGACCTGGTAAGCCTCAGTGTGCGGTTAAGCATTTAATGCCTGCGCTTCGGGATGAAAAATTCTTGAAAGTGGCAAAACGGTTATTTTTTACAGAAGCCGCCATTCTGGAAAGTTTGGGGCACCATTCTCAGATTCCACAATTACTCGCTTATTTTGAAGAACACCAAGAATTCTATTTAATCGAAGAATTTATCAAAGGTCATCCGCTCACGGACGAATTGTTGGTAGACAAGCGCTTACCGGAAGCGCAAGTGGTGGAAATTTTGTGCGGGGTTCTGGAAATTCTGATATTTATCCATGAAAACCAAGTCATCCACCGGGATGTTAAACCAAGTAATATTATTCGCCGCGAAAAAGATGGTCGCTTAGTTTTAATTGACTTTGGTGCGGTGAAACAAATTCAACCCCAAGAAGAGGAGCAGGAAAGGCGCACGATTGCTATTGGCACCCGTGGTTATACTCCGGCTGAACAATACGACGGACAGCCAAGGTTTAGCAGTGATATCTACGCCCTTGGCATGATTGGTGTTGAGGCGGTGACGGGAATACCGCCTAGTAAACTGGAAACTGATCGGAACACCGGCAACATCAATTGGCGCGAATTTGCCTTAGTCCGAGACGAATTTGCCGAGATTTTGGATAAAATGGTGCGCTTCCACTTTGTAACTCGTTACCAGTCGGCGACAGAGGTGCTACAGGATTTAAAACGCCTTCCCAACGCTCCCGTGTAAACATCAAGCGGCAGTCAAAATGTAAGAGCAGGGGAGTTGACATCGTTCGGAAAATGTTCTAATTGAAGACTTGCTTACAAAGAAGCGATCGCTCAGGAAAAATTGCACCCATCAGGACTTACGCAACATCACCACATCTGCCACCGCAACCACAAGGGATTGCCCCTACAAAAGGCTATATGTATAAGCTTTGCGTAAGTCCTGACCCATGCAGTTGGGCAAAATTCTGAATTCACGCATCCTCAATGGATTCGGAATTTTCGGTTCGGATGAAGCGAAAAGTGGCACAATGAAAGGCGGTGAATAATAAGATGGGTAACAATTCTGTGAGTCCGACAGCCTCAGCGTCCCCTACGGCACGCCGTGTCGTTTTTCCTTTCACTGCTATCGTGGGTCAGGAAGAGATGAAACTGGCCTTGCTGCTGAATGTGATTGACCCCTACATTGGCGGCGTGATGATTATGGGCGATCGCGGAACGGGCAAATCCACCACGATCCGGGCTTTGGCTGACTTGTTGCCAGAAATCGAAGTCGTTGCCGATGACCCGTTTAATAGTCATCCCAGCGATCCCGATTTGATGAGCGACAGCGTGCGCGATCGCGTGGCGAAACAGGAAGAAATTCCCGTCGCCCAGAAAAAAGTTACGATGGTTGACCTGCCTCTCGGTGCGACAGAAGACCGCGTCTGCGGTACTATCGACATTGAAAAAGCTTTATCCCAAGGAGTCAGAGCCTTTGAACCCGGACTCCTCGCCAAAGCCAACCGAGGCATTCTCTATGTGGATGAAGTCAACCTACTTGACGACCACCTAGTAGATGTGCTACTAGACTCAGCAGCAAGTGGCTGGAACACTGTCGAACGGGAAGGAATTTCCATCCGTCACCCGGCGAGATTTGTTCTAGTCGGTTCTGGCAACCCTGAAGAAGGCGAACTGCGACCTCAACTGCTCGACCGCTTTGGAATGCACGCAGAAATTCGCACAGTGAAGGAACCGGCGCTGCGAGTAGAAATTGTGGAGCAACGGGCTGAGTTTGACCAAAATCCCCCGAAGTTCCTGGAAAAATATCTTCCGCAGCAACAAGCATTGCAACAAAAGCTCGTCAGCGCTCAGGAACGCCTGCCCTCGGTGACGATGGACTATGACTTGCGAGTGAAAATCTCTGAAGTTTGCTCGGAATTGGATGTAGACGGCTTACGGGGCGATATGGTCACTAACCGAGCCGCTCGCGCGATCGCTGCCCTGGAAGGACGCACTGAAGTCACCGTAGACGATATCCGCCGCGTCATCACTCTGTGTCTGCGTCACCGGCTCCGCAAAGACCCCCTGGAGTCGATTGATTCCGGCTACAAGGTGGAAAAAGTGTTTGGTCGCGTCTTTGGATTGGAAGCGTCCTCAGCAGAAACCAACGCAGCTACAGCCAATGGAGTTCGTCAGAGTGTTCGGTAATCAGGAATGAGAGTGTTGAGTGATTAGAGAGTTTTTTAATTCAACGCCGATCAATTTAAAACTTTTAATTGATCGGCGTTGAATTTTGAGTTACAAGAGAGTTCTTTAATTCAAAACTCAACACTCAGAGGCGATTAATCGCGTCTCTACTTTTTACCAATCCCCAATCTCCCTATGGAACCGCTCATCGAACTGAAGGGAATTTGTAAATCCTTTGGCAACAATGTCATCTTAGATGGGGTCAATCTGACAATTTATCGGGACGATGCGCTGGCAATTATTGGCCCCTCCGGGACTGGGAAATCGACGATTTTGCGGATTATTGCTGGACTTTTAGCTCCTGATGCGGGTGAAGTTTATATCCTGGGAAAGCGGCGTCGCGGCTTAATCGAAGATGCCGAAGATCCCCTGGGAATTGGCATGGTGTTCCAGCAAGCGGCTTTATTCGATTCGTTGACGGTGGAAGAAAATGTCGGCTTTCTGCTGTTTCAGCGTTCTAAACTGTCGGTAAAGCGGATACGAGAATTGGTGGAAGAAAAGCTAGAGATGGTGGGGTTGCCAGGAGTAAGCGATCGCTACCCCTCGCAACTGTCGGGTGGAATGCGGAAGCGGGTGAGCTTTGCCCGTGCCATTATGTCCAATCCAGACCATCCCCAAGACAACCCAGAAGTTTTACTCTATGATGAGCCTACCGCTGGTCTTGACCCCATTGCTTCGACAGTAATTGAGGATTTAGTTCGTCAGTTGCAGCAAATCCCAGGCGGTTGTAGCAGTTATGTCATGGTGACTCACCAAGAAAGTACCATTCGCCGCACTGCTGACCGAGTGGTATTTCTCTATCAGGGACAGGTACAGTGGGAAGGTGCCGTCAGCGAGATTGATACCACCGAAAATCCTATCGTTCAACAATTTTTTAGTGGAAGTGTGACTGGGCCAATCCACGTCATCGGCTAGAATCAGTTAAAAATTAAAAATTCTGCCTTTTTTAATTTTTAATTTTTAATTGATTAATGGTATGAGGAGAACAGATGCGATCGCGAACGGTTCGAGAAGGCTCCGTCGGTTTGTTAATCCTGCTATCCCTTTTCTTGTTTGGTGGTCTGATTTTGTGGATACGCGGGATGAGCCTCGGTAGCCGTACCTACACAGTCGTGGCAGAATTTGTCAATGCTGGAGGGATGCAAGTCGGCGCACCCGTCCGCTATCGCGGCGTCAATGTTGGGAAAATTACCGCTATCACCCCAGGCTCGAATGGCGTCGATGTGGTGATGGAAATTGCTCCGGCTGACTTACTGATTCCCCGTGATGTCATCGTTGAAGCCAATCAATCCGGTCTGCTCAGCGAGACCTCGATTGACATTACTCCCCTGAAGTCCTTCCAGGCAGACGCTAAGGTGGCTAATCCGCTCGATCCCCAATGCCAGTCCACCCTGATTGTTTGTGACAAGGATCGTCTGCAAGGTCAAATTGGTGTCAGTTTTGATGAACTGCTTCGCAGCACCACCCGCATCGCCAATCTCTACAGCGACCCCACATTCTTTGCCAACCTCAACTCAGTTGCTAAAAATACCAGCGTCGCCGCCGCCGGGGTATCTCAACTCACTCGCGAACTCACGGGTTTGAGTCGCTCAGTGCAACAAGAAATTAAAAACTTCTCAGTCGCAGCCAATTCTGTGACGAGTGCTGCCAATCAAACCACCAATCAAGTTGGTTTGGCAGCAAATCAGATTTCTAAAACCGCTAATCAATATAGCGTGACTGCCACCCAGCTCAATCAGCTCGTCGATAATGTGAATAGTCTGGTCGTAGGCAACCGCACGACTCTTGTCAGCACCTTGAACAACTTTAGCCAAGCCAGCGAACAGCTGCGCTTGAGTGCGACTAACCTGACCGGACAAGTCAACCAGTTTGGAGGTGGACAACTGCGGCGTAACTTAGAAGTCCTATCTGCAAATGCGGCGCAAGCGTCCATCAATGCAGCGCAGGCATCGGCTAATTTTCGCGATCTTTCCACCGCTCTCAACAGTCCAACGAATTTGGTTGTGTTGCAACAAACTTTAGACTCAGCGCGAATGACGTTTGAAAATGCTCAGAAAATTACATCTGACCTGGATGATTTGACGGGGGACGAAGCTTTCCGTAACAATTTGCGAAATCTGGTGAATGGACTCAGCAATCTGGTGTCTTCGACAGAACAGCTACAGCAGCAGGTTCAAGTGGCTCAGGATCTAGAACCCGTATCGACAGCAGTCAATCAGGGAACCGGAATCGGAACACAGCAGAATAATTCTTTGCTCCCCCCTTCATTGCCTTCCTTGACACCTATCGCCCAAAAGAAGCAGTTAAAGTCTGTACAGCGCCAACCAATCGGAAAGGCTTTACCCGCCGCCTACTGGGATGAAGAATCTATTCAACCCCTGGCTGACTCTGAAAATAAGAATTAGCCGACCTCTCCCCTACAAGGCTATGCATTACCCACATCTGTTGAAATCATGTAGGGGTGAAGCATTCGCGCAGAAATATTTGGGTTGAACAGGACTTACGCAACTTGCGCGACATCTGAGGGCAACCACAGGGGGATTGAACCGACAAGAACGCTATTATGTATAAGCTTTGCGTAAGTCCTGTTGAAGTAAATTGTGTAAGGCGCGAATGCTTCACCCTCAACCTGAGAACCGAAGGGAGCATCTGTACGAAAGAAGCATAAAGGAGACAACAATCTTGGAGGAGCAATCAGCGCGATCGCCCGTAGGCGTAAGCCTTCAAGGGAGGTTATGCTTCTGCTCTTCTACAGTATTCTGGGACTTATGGATAATGCATAGGTTTTTCGGTGAGGAGCAGGGGTGGGGTCAAAAGATACTGCATCCAAACCAGATTTGCTATAGCAATTAGCTAATTCCAATCTTCTTCATCTTGCCGCTTGCTGCGACTTTTATAGACAACACTCGTGGCATGAATCTGACGAGTTCTTTCAAAGAGTGCATCTTCTGTCAAGTTCCACTGGCGGAGAATAGTATCCAGGTCTTGTTGAATATCCCTTGCCCCTGGAAAGCCCCGATAGCGAATGCGTAGACGGGCGAGTTCCGCCAGATTGAAATCATTAATTTCCCCGGTTAAGAGGCTGTTAACGAGTTGGCGATCGCGCCCGTGGAGGGGATGCTGTTGGTCTTTATTTCCTGTCTCTGCCATATAATCTCTAATTTTTAATTTTTAAGTGTTTGAATTTCCACTTCGTCTCCCACCTGTAAAATATTACCGGCTTCCGATTCAGGGATGCGCGTGTTTACCGAGAGTCGGTAAAAGTGATTGAAGCGAGATGAATCTACCCAACTTGGCAAAGTTTCTTTCCGCGCTTGCACAAATATTTTTTGAAAGTTAGGGTAAACCTCACCCATCCGAGAGTCTCGTGTCGGCACCACACAACGCTGACAGGGATTGACCCCATTTATCCGCACATCTCGCACCTGAAACGGCACCACATCCCCTTCCGCAGCAAACAACCGATCTTCCCAGAATGCGGGAACGCCCTCAATTTCCAGATTCGCTCGCAGGCGTCGCCGCATTTCATCCCCTGTCAGAGAGGGAAACCAGGAGGCAACAGTTTCCAGTGTGGCGGTACTGATGACTGTTGGCCCGGAGGCATTGGTATCATCTGGAAAGCCAGATACTAAGTTCTGACAGAGTTTTACGGGAAAGTCGAAATAGTCGCTCAACCAAGCTTCTAGTTCAGTTCGTTCCCGATCGAGGTGAAAAATTTGGGTTTGCTCTGTTCCTTGGACTTCTAAACAGACACGAGTAATCTTCTCAGTATCAGTATCAATGTCAAAGGAAGTCCGCAGTAAGTGAATTTTAGGGTGGCGCTTGCCATTCACGAATCGACCTTGAGCGTCACAGATGGCAAATTCTCGGTCATACTGTAATGCACCACTTTTGAGAATGGTTGCCTTGGTAACGGCAACACCATCTAGAGATTTGATTGGATAAACCAGAATGCGGGCGAGGTAAGACACGATAATCAATTAAAAATTAAAAATGCTTGCATTAAAAATGGACGAATCTTTTTCAATAGACTTTTTGCTTTCATGGGATATTCCGAAAGCATACCCTGTCCTTCGGGGAACGGGAAGCCGCTTCGTTTCTAATATCTGAGTTCATCTGTGGTTAAGAATTAAAAGTTCGGTATTTTTGCAAAAAGTCTATTGTTCATTTTTATTGAAATGACGCCAAACTCTAATTAATCACCCGCTACATACAAAAACGGTAGAGAAACTATCGCTTCTCTACCGTAAAAAACTAAAAATTAAAAAGGAATTTGTCCATTCTTCATTTTTAATTTTTAATCTTTAACTTTCAGCCGCTTGGGGAAGCAATTCTCGCTTCTGACCTTGCAGCACTTTCACTTCCTTGGTGGTTTCATCGACATCCACAATCGCCGTGTCTCCATCTGAGACGCGACCGCTGAGGATTTCTTCAGCCAAGCTGTCCTCTAACAGGCGCATGATGGCACGACGCAGCGGACGGGCACCGTAGCTGGGGTTGTATCCTTCTTCCACCAGACGATCCTTGAAGCGTTCCGTGACTTCTAAGATAATTCCCTGTTCGCTCAACCGTCCGATCACCTCTGTGAGCATGATCTCGGCGATTTCCTTCACCTCGTCCTTCGTCAATTGACGGAAGACGATGATCTCGTCGAGACGGTTCAAGAACTCTGGGCGGAAGTATTGCTTCAGTTCTTCGTTCACCAGCGAACGAATGCGGGTGTATTGTGCCTCTGCTTCGCTCTCTTGAGTGTCCAAGAAGCCAAGCCCGGTTCCACCTTTCTCAATCACCTTAGAACCGATGTTGGAGGTAAGAATCAACAGCGTGTTCTTGAAGTCTACCGTGCGTCCCTTGGCATCGGTCAGGCGACCGTCTTCCAAGATTTGCAGCAGCATATTGAATACATCTGGGTGGGCTTTTTCGATTTCGTCGAATAGCACCACGGTGTAAGGACGACGACGCACTGCTTCGGTGAGCTGACCGCCTTCGTTGTAACCGACATACCCTGGAGGCGAACCAATCAGTTTGGAAACGGTGTGGCGCTCCATGTATTCGGACATATCCAAGCGAATCATCGCGTCTTCCGAACCGAAGAAGTAAGCAGCTAAAGACTTTGCGAGTTCTGTCTTACCTACGCCCGTCGGTCCTGAGAAGACAAAGCTGGCAATCGGTCGGTTGGGGTTCTTTAAGCCGACCCGTGCCCGACGAATGGCTCTGGAAACTGCTTTGACGGCTTCTTCTTGACCGATGAGCCGATTATGCAGGGTGTCTTCCATGTGCAGCAGCTTCTCGGATTCGGATTCGGTGAGCTTGTTCACCGGCACCCCAGTCCAAGAGGCGACAATGTGGGCAATATCTTCCTCGGTGACGACGGGGGAAACATCATCGCGTTTGTCTGATTCGGTCTTTTTGGTTTGAGCGATCGCCCGAATTTCGGCTTTGATTTCCATTTCGCGATCGCGCAGTTCTCCTGCCCGGTCGAAGTCTTGACTCCGCACCGCGTCATCCTTATTCTTGAGAACCTGACGCAGTTCTTTATCCAATTCCTTCGCGGCGGGTGGCAACTGAGAGTTGAGCAGGCGCACACGGCTTCCGGCTTCATCAATCAGGTCAATCGCTTTATCCGGCAAGTAGCGGTCGGAAATATAACGATCTGAAAGTTTGGCAGCAGCTTCCACGGCTGTATCTGAGATTTTCAGTTTGTGGTGTTGCTCGTAGCGTTCGCGCAATCCGTACAAAATCTCAATGGTTTCGGCAACTGTCGGCTCACCCACCATCACCGGCTGGAATCTACGCTCTAGAGCGGCATCCCGTTCGATGTGCTTGCGGTACTCATCCAGCGTGGTTGCGCCGATGCACTGCAATTCCCCTCTCGCCAAGGCGGGTTTAAGGATATTTGCCGCGTCTATCGCACCTTCTGCGGCACCTGCACCAATCAGGGTGTGAACTTCGTCAATTACCAGGATGACATTTCCGGCGCTGCGGATTTCATCCATGATTTTCTTCAAGCGCTCTTCAAATTCACCCCGGTATTTAGTGCCCGCTACCAGCAAGCCAATATCCAGCGTAACTACGCGCTTTTCTTCTAGGATGTCGGGAACATCGTTGTTAGCGATGCGAGTCGCTAACCCTTCGGCTATAGCTGTCTTACCAACTCCGGGTTCCCCAATCAGTACTGGGTTGTTCTTCGTGCGGCGTCCCAGGATTTGGATTACCCGTTCAATTTCTTTCGCCCGACCGACTACTGGATCGAGTTTGCCTTCCCCTGCCATCTGGGTCAGGTTAGAGCCAAACTCATCTAATGTAGGTGTCTTGGTGCGCCCGCTACTTTGCCCCGCAGAGACTTCTGCCGTCTCTCCCAGCATTCTAATCACTTGCGTCCGCACTTTCGTGAGGTCAACACCTAAGTTTTCCAACACTCTGGCGGCGACTCCTTCTCCTTCCCGGATCAGACCCAGTAGCAGGTGTTCCGTCCCAATGTAGTTATGCCCTAGTTGGCGAGCTTCTTCTAGAGATAACTCCAGGACGCGCTTAGCTCTGGGGGTGAACGGAATTTCTACCGCCACAAAGCCAGAACCGCGACCGATAATTTTTTCCACCTCAATCCGAGCATCCTTGAGGTTGACGCCCATAGATTTCAGGACTTTGGCGGCGACGCCGGTTCCTTCTCCAATTAGACCCAGGAGGATCTGCTCCGTACCGACGAAGTTGTGTCCCAGGCGACGAGCTTCTTCCTGGGCCAGCATGATTACCTTAATGGCTTTTTCTGTGAAGCGTTCAAACATGGCGGATTTAGTTTCCCCTGCTGCGTGCCTGTAATGGTGATTCTAGCATAGGGTTTTTCTACGCCTGTCACATTGAAGATAGATGAAATCTATCCCGCGATATTTTTCTGACTTTGTTGGTAGACCTGAGCGATCGCTACTATCTAAAGTTAGAAAATTGGCGGGGCGAGAAAGCGAGTAAATTGACAGATTGGCAAAAAGCGCCAGTTGAACCACCATGTGCCCTTCAACCTTATAACCGAACCTGATAACCGTCAACCTTCTATCCTTTAAATTCATCGGCTTCTAATAACTGCCAGCCAGAGTAACCGAAGCGATCGCTAATTGTGGAATGCCAGTCGCTTAAGGTTTGCTGAAATTCGGGTGTTTGAAGACCGCTGCGCCACAAAATCAAAGCATCTTCGCCAGTGTCTTTGTAATAACGCCGACGCCTGCCGACTTCCTGAAACCCAAATTTCTCATAGAGAGACTGGGCAGGTCGATTCGATGCTCTCACCTCCAGCGTTGCCCACTCCAATCGGCGTTTCCAGGCTTTTTTGAGCAGGGCATAAAGCAGTGCCTGCCCCAAACCCTGACCCCGATAGTTTGGATGCACTCCCAAAATCGTAATGTGCGCCTCCTCCAAAATTGCCCAGAGGCATCCGATGCCCACCAGCGATCGCTCTAAAGGCGAATCCCCTTCCGTACTGAGTGCGGTAGGGGCGAAGTTTTCCCGCCCATACTGAGTGGATTGACTAATTACTCGCTCCTTGCCGCTAACTTCTTCTATAACCAGCAAGTCACTATTGGGACTTTCTAACTCTCGCTTGTAACCATCTAGAGTCCAGAGTTGACCAAAACACAGTTGGTCTAGTTCCACTACCGCCAAGAGCTGCTCTGCTGTCAGCGGCTGAAGTTGTAAAAAAGTCACAGTTTTCAATTGTAGACTGAAAAACGAGACGCATTCACGCCTGTTAAGCATCCAAGGACAACTATTAGATCATGCTATCGACTCAACCAGTCGGAGTTCAAAATTCTGGACGGCAATATTTACCGCCTACGCCTACAACCCGTACAGACGCAAATCATCGCGTCAGTGTAGAAACTCGCTCACCGAATCAGGAACTTTTACCCCTGACATCTGGGGTTAACAACCGCGACTGCCTGGAAATTGGTGGTTGTGACGTAACGAAACTCGTGCAGCAATTTGGTTCACCTCTCTATATTTTGGACGAAGAAACGCTGCGGACAGCTTGTCGTCAATATCGGGATGGTTTTAGCCGCTATTATGGCGGTGAGTCTCAGGTGCTGTATGCTTCTAAAGCCTGGAGTTGTCTAGCCGTTTGCGCGATCGCGGCGAGTGAAGGCTTGGGGATCGATGTCGTGTCTGGCTGCGAACTCTACACGGCGCTGCAAGCTGGCGTCAGTCCCGACAAAATTTATTTTCACGGCAATAACAAATCCCGTGAAGAACTGACTCTAGCTGTCGAAACCGGCTGCACGATTGTAGTAGACAACTGGCTAGAGTTACGCACCCTCGCTGATTTTGGATCGAGACAAGCGGGTAAGGAATCAGAGGTTATTGAGTCCCCAGAGCAATTTAATCATCCCAAATCCCAAATCCGGATCGTGCTGCGGTTCACCCCTGGCATCGAATGTCATACTCACGAATACATCCGCACCGGACACCTCGATAGCAAATTTGGCTTCGATCCTAACCAATTAGAGGAAGTCTTTGCCTTGCTCGGCCAGCAGTCAACCTTGGATTGTATCGGGTTGCACGCCCACATCGGTTCCCAAATCTTTGAGAAGCAACCCCATCACGATCTCGCGGGGGTTTTGGTGGAGTGGTTTAAGAAAGCTGCAAACAAGGGATTACCCGTCAAAGAATTAAATGTGGGAGGTGGCTTAGGAATTCGTTACACCGAATCAGACGATCCACCCAGTATTGACGAGTGGGTAAAAACCGTCAGCGATGCCATCACCGAAGCCTGCCAATCCCAACAAATCCCCTTACCTAAATTATTGTGCGAACCAGGGCGATCGCTCATTGGGACTGCTTGCGTCACCGCCTACACCGTAGGCTCATCAAAAGTCGTTCCCGACATCCGCACCTACCTATCCGTTGATGGCGGAATGTCTGACAATCCCCGTCCTATCACCTACCAATCCCTCTATCGAGCCGTCGTTGCCAACCGGATGTCGGCACCTTTGACGGAAACCGTCACCCTTGCCGGTAAACACTGCGAATCTGGAGACATTCTGATTAAAGAAGCATCCCTGCCGAAAACTGAGCCGGGAGATATTCTCGTCGTCATGGGCACGGGTGCCTACAATTACAGCATGGCTTCTAATTACAATCGCCTGCCTCGTCCGGCAGCGGTTTTAGTAGGTCGAGGAGAAGCTAATCTGATTTTGCAGCGGGAAACCTACCAGGATTTAATTCGGCAGGATCGCCTACCTGAGCGATTAGTAGTTAGTTAGATGGGTAATTTTTTTATTTTGCACCAATGCCGTCAACTAAAATCCCTGCCCCTTAATCCCCCTTAATTCAAGGGCTACCGTGTACACACAAGTGGCTTATTTTGCAAGGGGCGCTCCCAGACAAGAGCAAGAACAGCCCTTTCCCGATTCTGGGAAGGGGAGCCATATTCAAAGCCCCTCTCCGTGTCGGAGAGGGGTTTGGGGATAGGTCTGCCGACTTGTGTGTACACGGTAGATTCAAGGGGGAGGGCACAAGCTTTCCCCTTTAAACGCGGGGAATACAGCGGCTGGCAATTGGGTGCCGTACATTCTGACCTCTCCCCAACGCCTCTCCTCTTAAAAGAGGGTTAGGGAGAGGTAGGGAAGGGGCCAGGGGGTTAGGTCTGTATTTCACTTAGATGAAAATCGCTATTATAGTCGATTGATGCAAGATGTCAGTAATCGGAACCCACGATTCACTATCTAATTAGCGACTACCCAAGGTGGCGCTTTAGCTAAAATCGAGCCTTAAGGGCAAAAGAAAGTAAAAAATAGAAACAGCAATTAGCGATTAACTGTTTAGGTGGGACGTAACCACAGGTACACTAGATTTAGACTCTAAACAGATAACTTAAAGTTAATAGCTAACCGCTCTCCTGGCTTTTTGCCTTTAAACTCGCCCGTATCCAGCAAACTTCAGCAAACCTGATAAAAGTTCAATGAATTCGGGTCCCGGTCAAGACCCTTCCGCAACTTCGACCTTGTTGCTTCAAAGCCTTGATATTGTTTTAGTTCTCATCCTCACGTATCTGGTGCTACTCTTTATCGGGGAGCGTCGCACATTGTGGATGGTACGGGGTTTGATTGTCTTAATGCTAGCCTCAGCGGTGAGTAATCGCCTGGGGCTAGTACTGTTGAGTTTTGTGCTGGAAAAGTTGGTAGTTGGCTCGGCTGTGGCGATGGCTGTCATTTTCCAGTCAGAATTTCGTCGGTTTCTAGAACAATTGGGCAGGGGAGAACTGATGCAGTTGCTGCAACCCTCCCGACGAGCAATTCCCAAAGCGGATAGTGTTATTGATGAGATTGTGGATGCGGTCAAAGAATTGTCCCAAAACCGCACGGGTGCGTTGATCGTACTGGAAACGACGGGACCAATTGATGAGCGGGATTTTTCCGTTCAAGGCGTCAAGTTAAATGCTGAGGTTTCTAAGGAACTCCTACAGACCATCTTTCAAACATCTACGCTACTGCACGACGGCGCAATATTCATTAGTGGCTCCCGCATTGTTGCCGCTGGGGTGATTCTGCCCCTTTCTGAGCGCACGGCGTCGCGGCAGCTGGGGACGCGGCACCGGGCGGCAATGGGAATTACGGAGCGAGTCGAAAATTGCCTATGTATCGTTGTATCTGAAGAAACAGGCTCTATTTCCTTGGCGGAGCGGGGGAGCCTGAATCGCCCCCTAACCAGCAGTAAACTGAAAGAACTCCTAGAGGCGCGATTCTCCACGTCAAGCGAAGAGAGAGCCGTCGCCCCCGGTCTACGCAGTTTGGGACGTCAGATTAGCGATCGGGGAAAGGCACTGGTTTCGCGTTTGCTTCGTCTTCCACCACCGGGTTCTCGTGACAAGAAATGACTTCAAAATCAACTGTCTTACAAAATTTGCCTGCTGACCTCGATCGAGACCGTCTGCCAAAGCATGTGGCAGTAATCATGGATGGAAATGGTCGATGGGCCAAACGCCAAGGGCTACCTCGAATTATGGGCCATCGGCGAGGGGTCTATGCGCTGAAGGATTTACTGCGCTGCTGTAAGGATTGGGGAATTCCAGCGCTGACTGCTTATGCGTTTTCTACGGAAAATTGGAAACGACCGCTGGAAGAGGTTGATTTTTTAATGACCTTGTTTGAGCGGGTGTTGCGGCAGGAACTCCGGGAAATGGTGCAGGAGAATGTGCGAATCAATTTTATGGGAAATTTAGCTGATTTACCGCGAAGTCTCCAGGCAGAAATTGAGCGGTCAATGGCTGAAACTCAGGACAATGCCAGCATTCAGTTTACTGTGGCAACTAATTATGGGGGACGCCAGGAAATTCTGCAAGCTTGCCGAGCGATCGCAACTCAGGTGCAGCAAGGTCTTTTACAGCCTGATGAAGTTGATGAAGCTTTGTTTTCACGCCACCTCTATACTGCCAAAGTTGGCGATCCCGACCTGCTGATTCGCACCAGTGGGGAAATGCGCCTCTCGAACTTCCTGCTGTGGCAATTAGCTTATGCGGAACTCTATATCACAGAGACGCTATGGCCCGATTTTGATCGGACGGAGTTTCACCGGGCATTGTGTACCTATCAACAGCGCGATCGCCGCTTTGGCAAAGTATGAATATTGCCAAAGTATGAATAAATTTTGTAGAGACGCGATATATCTGACATCTTGCACCATTCTCAGTAAGCCCAAATTCCGCCTTGAACTCAAGTTCAAGGCTCATAGCTCAAGTCCATTGAAATGGACTGAAATTCTTACTGAGTCTTCTCTTAGAAGACTTGATTCTGAAAGCCCAGGGGTTTAAATCCCTGGCGGGTAATGCGACTGGTGCAAGATGTGAGATACTATCGCGTCTCTGTTTTGAGGGATTTCTTGAACTCAAAACTCAAAACTTTTTCTAAGGGCCTGCAAAAACGGCGTCTTCTACATCTTGGCGAGTCAGGGAATATTTGAAGGAGCGCAGGATATCTCGTCCGCCTTCACCCGCTTCTAGATAGCGCACGGTTAGCTCCTCCACATCTAGAGACAGTTCTGCTTTCCAAAAAGGTCTAGCAATGTGCCAGCAGTGCAGCTGAGTTCGATCTTGTTGACATCCCATCTTTTTGAGCCACTGTTCAAGATCGGGCAAGGGATGGTTATAGAGGGGCGTATCAGCAGTGGGAAGAGTCATAGGTCGTTTTAAGTTGGCTAGGGGCGGATTTTCCCAGATTATCTGTCATCCGACCAGTAGATTGAATCAACCCGCCTGTTTTGAGGGATGAGTGGGGCAAGGCGCGACCCAGATGCCACGGGTTTAGATAGATGATGAGGATGAGGAGTCGCCTGCTGTTCGGCTGGTTGCAGGGTTTGTAGACCGGAAACCTGGAAAGCAGCTTCTCCCCGCGTTAAGCCAATGGCGATCGCTAACAGTAGGCAACCCACAAAGGTTAAACCCATGATGAATAGGGCAAAAACCTCTCCTGAAGAGAGGGGGCGGTCGGTTGGATCTAAGTAGGCTGAGGAGGAATATGCCTTTTTGGGTTGGGAAACCGGAGGATTCAAGTTTGGCGGTGCTTGAATTACGCTAATGCGGGAATAGCCAATTTTCAGGTCATAAGCCACTCGCCGTTGTGGGTTACTGAGGGTGGAATAGGCTTCATTTAGCTGCTGGAACTTAGCCGTTGCTGTTTTAGCGGGCAATTCTGTGGTATCGGGATGGTAGCGTTTGCTTAATTCTCGATATGCCCGCCGAATCTCGATCGGCGTCGCCGAGGGATGCAGCCCTAGCAAAGCGTAATGACTGGTCGCCAAGGTTGTTTCATATGGTATCCTGCGACCTTCATGATTCGGATTTTCCCTGTTTTGAGTCACCGCAGCTTCACTCTGCCTGGTTAAGAGTGGTTTTCAATTATTCTAAGCGATCGCATGGGACGCCCCACATTGTCTCGTAGCATCGAATGCTGGGGCTATTGCGTTTAAGCTTGCCTTCGCGGGGTATAGAGCAATCCTTTTTGAGTTGTGAGATGCCAGTGCTTCAGATCCCCGACTTCTTGGAGAAGTCGGGGATCTCGCCTTTATGAATCTGTTTAGGACTGCTATAAAAGCAACCCCTGTCAAGCCTATAGCAGCTATTGCGATAACCAATGATATTAATATTAGATATTTACAGGACTTACGCAACATCACCACATCTGAGGGCAACCACAGAGGGATTGAACCGACAAGAACGCTATATGTATAAGCTTTGCGTAAGTCCTGATTTAGTAACAAAACAGAGAATTTAGGGAAATTTCCAGAATGGCGCTCACCTTAAGGATAATATCTAGAAGTGTGGAAATGACTAACTTAAAGTAATATCGCAATCCTATTTGAGTTGTGAGCCAGCCCTTCAGATCCCCGACTTCGTAAGAGTTGCCCTAGGATCTCGCCTTCACGAATCATTTAGGACTGCTATAGCGATCGCTCTCTTTTGATAAACTACTCCACAAATCGCTGCGAAAAGCAACCATCCCAAGGTATTCACCCGTAAATCAAAGAGGGTCACGTCTACAGTATTAAATAAAGTACAGGCACCAAAAGCAACTAAATAACTGAATAGAATTAACCTATATTGTAGGGACGGGATTAATCGCGTTGCCAATACTAGGACAGCTTGAACCATCACCCAGCCAACTAAACCACAGAAGAAAATGGTTGCGGGGATGCCAGTTTCAGCAGTTAACATTAACAGCAAACTGTGAGGATGTCCCAGCCAAACTTTCATCTGTGCCTCGTAGAGTGGGGTAAAATTCCTTAAACCCCAGCCCGTCCAGGGACGTTGCTGAGTCATCGACCAAGCAAACTGCCACTGAGTTGTTCGTAACAGCGCCACAGGTCGATCTGGATACATTTGGTCGGTGAGTCGCGCCCAAAAGTAATAGGGGACAATCGTGCGAAGCCATTCTCGCACGGGTGAAGGGCCAAAAGCTGCCCAGAGGATGCTAGTAGCAATACCTGTAACTATGGCAACTAGCCAACGCCAACCTTGATAGAAGGCAAAGGTAAGACAGCTGAGAACGACAATCGCCCAAGCATTGCGGGAATTCGTCAAAATAAGTGCAGCTGCATTTCCAATTACCGCTACACTCAGAAACCCCATTCGCCAAGTAATAGGAGGAAAAATATATTTTCTTTTGCCTTGTGCTTCCCCGCTTTTCTCTAGCGTAGCGGCGCGTAAGCGAGAAGGTTGGGGCGATCGCTTTTTGCTTTCTTCAATCCACAATCCCAGCCCCAGAATAAACACAATTTGCAGATATCCTGCCAAAATGTTGGCATACATAAATACCGCAGCCATCCGCCCGATGGGATTGCCTTTGGGTTGCAGCGCCCAACCTAGGATACCTGGCAATGGCGCTGGACTCCCCCAACCCAAAAATAGCTGTCCCAAGCCAAGAATCACCACTGGTACGGAAGGCAGCACCAAAATCCAAGCTAACCGTCGTAGTTGTGCTGGTGTCTGAATAAGTTCGCTATAGGCAGCAAAAAAGATGAAAAAGGGGAAGAAATTAAACAATCCCAGCAAGGCTTCTAAAGGAAAAGGGGCGAAACCCGCTGAAATAATTATCCAGGCGCAAAAGATAGCGAATCCGCGATTGAGAGGGCGTCGGATAATCGTGGGATGTTTTTTTCTGTAGGTGCCGACTAATCCGATAAATATTCCTACAGCACCCAGAATTGGAATCAAGGGGAAAATCAGGAACCCCAGTTGAGCATAGTTCCAAGATGCTTGCAAGCTGGGGTCAGGATGCCGACTTAAAAATGGGAAATTAAAAATTAAAAACGGGGATTTCTTCATTTTTAATTTTTAACTTTTAATTCCTAAGCAGGTTCCCAGCATTCGGCACGAGTCAGGCGAATTTGCGCTAAGGCAACGATGATGGGGATAATCCGACCATAGTTGGTAGCGATCGCTCTCCAGCCCAAATCGGCAAAAAACCACGCCCACATCGCGGGTCCCACCAAGGCAAATACACTGCGGAGGGCACCATAACGGGCAGCACTCATTGCCATCCCCCGCTTAGCTGTTTGCATCACCACGTAATTTTGGAACTGTGCAGCAGCCGCAGCACTGCCTTGGATAACAGTTTCTTTGGCGACTTGATAGCTAGCAAAGTGAATCGCAAATTGACGGGCAAGTTGTTGTAGCAGCAGCGGTTGGACAATCGAACTGACGGCTAAGGCACTGCCCCCCTTAACGAGTAAAGCCATCGGGTCGTGCTGCAATTGTAATGGCAGGGGTTCGGAGAGTTGAGACTTCGCTAGCGATCGCTGTACTCTGGCGGTTAACGCTTTCTGTTCGTGTCGTGGCATTTGTTTCCACGCCCGACCCATCAGGTTGAGAAATACTTCTGCTTCTAAATCAGTCGTCGAAAGTTTTGCCGAATAGGGAATTTTCAGATATCGACAAACTTGGATCAAAATTTGGCGATAAGTTACTTCACCCGTGCGTCCTCGCAAAACCGTCACTCCATCCGCCGCTAAAAAGCGAAATCTCTGTTCGATAGCATCCAACCAAGCTTCGCGGTCTTGGCTTTGGATATCGATCGGGTCAGGTGTCTGAACGTAATCTAAGGGGTTAAACTTGCGGCGAAATAGAATATCTGTCAGTTGCTGTAACTCTTCTTCTGTGGCTAATTTCAGCGCGGCTCTCAGCTCGTCCAACTTCAATTCCTCCCAGACCCCAGATTCGGTGCTGTCCCTTATTCTACTTCTATATACTTGAAGACTGAGGGTTATCAGTAGTGTTTGATGTCGCCGTAATTGGTGCGGGTATCGCGGGACTGACCGTTGCTCAACAGTTGCACCAAGCTGGATATAAAGTGGTCGTCGTTGACAAATCTCGTGGTGTTGGGGGAAGGGTGGCAACGCGCCGATTGCAGGGTACTTGTGCCGATCATGGCTTGCGCTATTTAGAACCCCAAGGGCAGTTAATTGAGAAGTTTATTGATGTTTTGCGGGTGAAGCAAAGCGATTTTGAAGGAAATCGGGGGATTCTTCAAGTCTGGACGAATCCTGTTTACGAATGGGAACCCGCAAAGCTGAATTCATCCTCGATCCTTCCCCGTTATGTGGCACCAATGGGGATGAATGCGATCGCTAAATTTCTCGTCACAGGTTTAGAAATGCGGTTGAATCAACGGGTACAAGAAATTACCCCAACTGATGAGAAAGCTTGGCATCTTACTTTTGAGCAGACCGATAAATTAACTGCTAAGGCTGTCGTTGTGGCAATTCCAGCGCCTCAAGCTTTGATGCTACTGGAACCCTTAGCCAAAACCATACCAACTGAATTTCTGGATAGTTTACGCACTGTGGAGTTTGACCCCTGCCTCAGTGTAATGGCGGGTTATCCAGCTTCTCGACAGCAAGATTTAAGTAATGTAGAGACGGGAAATTTGCGGTTACAGCCAGATGTTACACGCGACTCTGACTTAGCGTGGATTGGCTTAGACAGCAGCAAACGCCCCAATCCCCAGATGCCTCTGTTCGTGCTACAAAGCACCGCTGAATTTGCCAAACGTTACCTGGACGCCGAAGATTTAAACCCAGCGGCAAGCCAGATGTTATCCCGTGCCGCACAGTTACTCATTCCGTGGCTGGATTCTCCCGAATGGTTTCAAATCCATCGCTGGCGCTATGCTTTCCCCAGTCGTCCTTTGGATCGAGATTGCCTAGACGCTGGGACACCATTGCCCCTAATTTGTTGTGGCGATTGGTGTGGAGGAAACTTGGTAGAAGGGGCGATGAATTCTGGATTAGCTGCTGCTGTCAAAATTAATCAACAGATGGAAATGCGATCGCTACCAGGAGAAAGTTTTTTAGAAGCGCTCGCTTAGCATTGCCCAATCTAATATTATAAAACCAAATACAACCCAGTTGTGGCAACTACGGAGCCAACTGCCCAAAGTTACTGATTTTCAAGGCGATCGCGTTCAGCGAACACAAGTATTTACATACTGTTTCATAATACTTCGGGGGGTTGAAATTGCCATCAACCCTACGCCCTGTATGAAGAAAGCCGATTCGTAGCCGTCCTAGATGGCGCGATCGCTGTATCGCATTATGTAAAATTTTATTTACATAATGTAAAGTTTTGTTATATCCTTTAAGACAGGAGACAAAGATTCGTAAACCAGAAGTTTCTGGATTAACACTTTTAACGAATCTAAATAATGCATCCATGACCTATACGATCGAGTCCGCACAAGGCATTTTCCCTGGAACTCAGATTGCTAATGCGGTTCCAGCTACCACGGAAGCTTTCGATAAGCTCAGCGTTGACGATCAACTGGCATTACTTTGGTTTGCCTACACCGAAATGGGTGTTTCAATTACTCGCGCCGCCACAGGAGCCGCCCGCATGATACTAGCGGAAGGTTTACTAGCCCAAATTAAGCAGATGCCAGCTGCCGCCCAAACGAAAGTTATGGAGGATCTTGCTAACCATGCCGACACTCCCATCAGCCGTTCCTATTCTTCTTTCAGTGTCAACACCAAGCTGGGTTTTTGGTATGAGTTAGGAGAGTTGATGGCAAAAGGCATCGTCGCTCCCATCCCCCCTGGCTATCAAATGACACCTGAAGCCTCAGCAGTGCTAGAAACCATCAAGAAACTCGATCCGGGTCAGCAAATCACAGTTTTGCGGAATACCGTAATTAACATGGGATTCGATCCGGCTCTCAACGATTACGCAAAACCCGAAGATCCCTTGATGTCACCCACCGAGCTAGCTTCTCGTCCGAAGGTCAGCATTGATGGCATCAGTGAGCCTACAGTGCTGAACTATATTCAAAACATGAACGCATTTGACTTTGAAGCTGCTGTGGCTCTATTTGCGGAAAAGGGAGCATTACAACCGCCCTTCCAGAAGCCAATTGTCGGTCGTGAAGCTATTTCTGCATATATGCGCGAAGAATGCCAGGGACTCAATATGATGCCACAGAAAGGCGTATCTGAGCGTATAGAAGATGGTTATACGCAGCATAAAGTCACAGGCAAAGTAGAAACTCCTTGGTTCGGTGCCAGCGTTGGGATGAACATTGCGTGGCGGTTCTTACTAGATCCCCAAGGCAAAATTTTCTTCGTGGCGGTTGACTTACTGGCATCCCCTAAAGAACTACTAAACCTAACTCGTCAGTAGAACGCTAAGTATAGTTGCTGAGATAAGATAAGGCATAAATAATCGGCTTAGCAACAAAAACTGTAGGGTGCTAGGATAAGCACCCTACATTACTGCTTGAGTCTGCAAGACATCAAATTTTTCACCCAAACCCCTCATAACTCCCAAAAAAGTGATGCAATTTTACCGCTCGTCAAGTAGTTGGGAAACTAATTTTATGGCTTCTGCGGGAGTGGAGATTTTACCTTCAGCCCGTGCCAGTCCAATAGCGGTGAGAAGTTTACCAACTTGTGGCCCAGATGGGAGATTGAAAGTTTGGATCAAATCTTTGCCAGTGACGAGGGGCGCGGGATGAGCAACTGGGTCGTCAGGAGTAAGATAGCGGTTAATGAGGGGTGTCAATTCTGCTACCGACACCCCAGATGCTACAGCCAGAACGAGGATGGCTGGAAAAACCTGTCCGGCTTCCCGAAAGAATAAATACTGCTCTCCTAAAGACATCTGAGATGATTGCAGCTGCGGCAACAATTTGAGTGCAGTGGTGATTGCGCGAACTTCAGCGCGACTGTACTTTAAATTCAATAATTCAGCCTCGGCTATTTCAGGCACGGGCGATAGTAGAGTTGCTAATTTCGCAATTCCCAACCAAGAAGTTTTTAAAGTATCGCCCACTAAGCTAGATAAAAAGATTGCTAATTCATGCCATGTTTCTCCCAGCACTACCGCTGAACGTTCAACCGCTGGCAAGATTGTAGAGAGATTTTTGGAACCTCTCCCCCAAACCCCCTCCCCGTCAACGGGGAGGGGGCTAAGAGGTGGGGTTATCGGCTGGTGGAAAATGGCAGATTCCCCCAATCCCTGTGGAAAAGGCGGGCTAAATCCCTCCAACCCCCCGATTGTTCCCTCTCCTTGCAGGGGAGGGTTAGGGAGAGGTTCAGGGCTAGTTGAGGCACTCTTAAACCAAGTTTGGAGTAAACCATCGTCAACGGCAGCAATAATCCAAGGAGTGCCTTTAGGAGTGTTAAGAAGATAGGCAAACTCTGCTTGCACTCGTTCTGCCGATACTTGCCCCAGCAAGGGCGCTAGTTGTCGAATCGCTGATTGGGTTTCCGGTTCAATGATAAAACCCAGCTGGGCGGCTTGTCGGTAGGCTCTTAATAGCCGTAAGGGGTCATCTTGGAGATTTTTGGGGGAAACCATACGAATGACGCCCTGTTGCAAGTCTGCATAGCCATTGAGGGGGTCGATGAGTTCGCCTGTGTGGGGATTGTAAGCGATCGCATTCATTGTATAGTCGCGCCGCTGCAAATCGATTTCTAGACTTGACCCTTCGGCTTGGGCAATATCAACAGTTGCCTGCTCAAATACGACTCTGGCAATCTGTCGCTGGGCATCTAACAACACAAACCCCGCTTTGTAGCGACTGGCAATCTTTCGCGCCGTTTTTACCGCATCCGCCAGTAAGACAAAATCTAGATCCCGGTACTCGCGGCGGCGTCCCAACAAGGCATCTCGCACGGCACCCCCCACCATATAAGCGGGTTGTGGGAGCAATTCCAGGCTAAAAGGCCAAGTTTTTGGCGATAGGGTAGAAGTTTCTGTGTTTAAGTGCATCTGTATACTTACCCCAGTTAGATAATTTTCTGAGTCCGCGCACAGGGACAAGCGTTTGTGTCGCTATGAATTTATTCGCCCCAACGACACATCGCCATAAAAATCAACCCAATAGGTAATTAATAGACGTGTTGACTGAGCTAGATTAACAGAAAAGCCTCTGGAGGCTGTGCTATGTGTATTTGTGTTAACTGCCAATACGTAGACCGCTGCACCACCTATCATGCGGTAGAAACGCAGCATCAGGTGCCTCACCTAACTGAAGACCCCGATTTTGAAGCCACTGAACCCACCATCAATGTCAATATCCGCACGCAGGGGGAAATGATTGAGATGGAGTGGGATGTTGTGGGTTGTCTCAGCTTTAAGCGGGAAACTGGCAAATGGGTTCGGTTGCGTCCCGGCGAGCTAGTGCCAACCTGAAAACATCTCGCGTCAGATGGCGCTAAGTTACACTGTTTTACCAAACTTTAACCCGACGGCTACTGCTACCTCAGTAGCCGTTTTGTTGCGTTTAGGTTAAAAAGAGGGAGAGTAGAGCGATCGCTTACCGGCAATTCAGGTGACTGCATAGAGTCAAACTTAGTCACGAAAAATATTGTGAATTACTAAGAAAAATTACTTGCTTCTTAATAGTTGATAACAATACAGACAACAAGAGTAACGATTGGCTAAGAATCTGCACTGTTTTAGAGTTTTTACAGTAATTAATAAACTAATGCTTTTTTTATCTGGTTGCGGCAACTATACCTAAGCAGGTAAGCAAAAATGAATATATCTGGTGGAGAAACTGGTGGAGATGGTAGTAGGGATTAGGCAAGCGATCGCTCTAAACCGCATTCCCTAATAATTAGCATAGTAATCTGAATTAATTTATGAAATATTAGCAACGATCGTTAGGAATTTTTAATAGCCCTTATCCCATTTTACTTTTGCGAGGATACACATTATCTTCCCCATTTCCCCGCGCTTACGCACTGCTACGCTTGAAAAAAGGGTAGCTAATAAGAAGCCTAATTTCTGAGTAAAGCGACTGGCTCTAACAGAATTTATCTAGCTTAATCTCACTCAAGAATACCAAGGCGGAGTTATGAATTTAAGCCATCATTTACCAAGAATAACACCGTTTTACGCCCGTAATAGAGCCGTCTTTGGACTGAGTCTTTTAATTGTCGCCGGATATTTAGGTAATTATTTCCGCTGGTCATTATTTTTCGATATTGATTTTCTATTTGGCAGCATTGCCGTTTGGATTGTAGTGTCTTTGTATGGCACAGGTTGGGGTACTTTTGCAGGCTTCATTTCTGGCATTTGTACCTATGTTATTTGGCATCATCCATACACGGTAATTACCTTTACTCTTGAAGCATTCTTTGTCAGTTTATTATTTCATCGTCTACGCCAGAATATCGTGCTGCTAGACGGAATTTTTTGGCTGTTGATCGGAATGCCTCTCATCTGGCTGTTTTATGCAATTATCTTGCACGTAGATACTACACAAGCGCTGATTATCCTGTTAAAGCAGCCTGTAAACGCGATTTTCAATGCTTTAATTGCTAGCTTAATGCTGACTCATTTACCGATTCATAAATGGCTAAGTCGTCCTCAAGCAGTTAGTACGCTTTCCTTGCAACAAACTGTATTTAATTTGTTAGTAGCTTTTGTTTTTTTTCCTACTTTAATTCTTATAATTTTAGACAGCCGCCGCGTAATTGACAACATCAAGACAACAGCTAATGCAGAACTCAAAGCAGCTTCTACAGATTTAGTTGTTGAAGTGCGTTCTTGGCATCAGCAACATCTAAAGATCGTTCAGGAATTCGCTCGGATTGCTGCTGACTCTGAGCTAACCCAATTGGATGCATTGCAGTCAAGTATAGAATTCGCTAAACGTACATTTCCGGATTTCCGTAATATTTATGTGGTCAATGCTGAAGGTAAAACAATTGCATCTTCCCCTAGCTTGAATGAAGCGGGAGAGTCCACTATTGGATTGAATCTCGCTGTTAAACCCTACTTCAAGGAAATAAATAATACTCTGCAACCTACTCTATCGGATGTATTAACCGGACAAAAAGTAGTTCTCAGTGTACCCCTACTGAGAGACAATCGCTTCCGTGGTTTAGTAATTGCAGAACTCGATTTGAACGGTATTGACGAACTCCTAAAATCAAATCTTGACGACCGGGGACTGCAAATTACTCTCGTCGATCGAAGAAAGTCTGTAATTGCTAGTACTCAGCCTGAGCGAGTAGCAATGCAAACATTTGATCGTCGTAAGGATGGCGAAATTCGTCTAATTGCGCCGATGACTTATCAGTGGCTACCGATAACTGGCAGTCGGCTTGTCATGGTGCGTTGGAACAATTCGTTCTTCGTGCAAGAGACTCCGATTGATAGCCAACTTCCGTGGACTCTAATTGCAGAATTGTCTGCGACACCATACGTCCGCCATATAGAGCGCGTTCATACTAATAGTTTAGCGATTTTGATGCTAATTTCAGCGATCGCGCTCATCTTCGCAACCCTTCTAAGTCGCAGCTTAGTTAGCCCTCTCTCAAAACTAGCCCAAGTGACGACAAACCTGCCTCATAAACTTCTAGAGCAAGAATTAATCGATTGGCCTAATAGTTCGGTGACAGAACTGGACGCTCTAGTTCGCAATTTCAAGTCAATGGCGGCGACGCTTAATCAAAAGTTTTCGGAAATCAAAAGCGTCAACGAAATACTTGAAGAGCGGGTGCAAGAACGTACCCAAAAATTATTAATTATTAATACAGAACTTGAAGCTGAAATTGCCGAACGAAAGCGAACCGAGGAAAAATTAAAAGCCTATACCTTCAAACTGGAACAAAGCAACCGGGAATTGCAAGACTTTGCCTTCGTCGCCTCCCACGACTTGCAAGAACCATTGCGGAAGATTCAAGCTTTTGGCGATCGCCTCAAACTCAAATACAGTGAATCCCTGACCAATGAGGGGAAAGACTACCTGGAGCGGATGCAAAAAGCGGCGCAACGGATGCAAACCCTGATTAATGACCTCCTAGCCTTCTCGCGGGTGACAAGCAAAGCTCAGCCTTTTACTCCCGTCAATATCACCAACGTGCTACAAGAGGTCTTGTCTGATTTGGAGGTGCATATCCATAAGGTAAGCGCACAAATAGAAATTGGCGATCTGCCAACGATTGATGCCGATCCGTCGCAGATGCGGCAATTATTACAAAATTTGATTAGCAATGCGCTGAAATTTCGGCGTGAGGAAGAAGCACCAGTCATCAAGATTTGGGGTCAGTTATTACAGGGGGACGAGCAGCTTTGGACACAAGAATTATCTGCTCGTCCGATGTGTCAAATTATGGTAGAAGATAATGGCATTGGTTTTGACGAGAAGTATCTGGATCGGATCTTCACAGTTTTCCAACGCCTACACGGTCGCAACGAGTATGAAGGAACGGGAGTTGGCTTAGCGATTTGCCGTAAAATAGTCGAGCGTCATGGTGGTAGTATCACCGCAAAAAGCATATTGGGGCAAGGAGTGACATTCATTGTCACGCTACCTGTTGAGCAATCTAAGTGAGAAATTTTATCATTTGAGATTTTATATTTTGGATGAAAAACCTTAGAAATTAACGCCATATGCAACTTTTTCTTAGCCCCCTTTTTCCAGGGGAGTTGGGGGATCGAAACTGATTGACTGACAAATCTCGGATGTGTAGGCTGAGTTTCGCGAACTCAACCCCACACTGGTGCAGTTTGTTGGGTAACGCGATCGCTCTACCATTCCCTACGATTTTTCTTAGCCCCCTTTTTCCAGGGGGGTTGGGGGGATCGAAATGTAAAGCCAATTTTGTCAGATTACCCCTAGCTTCCCTCACAAGGGGGAGAAATACACAAAGTTGCAAACTGCGTGAAATTAAGTCTCTTATAGGAATTGGAAATGATGCAACGATTCTGCAACTTGGTGTGAGTAAAACGCTGTGAATAAAGCTGGAAAATCAATTACTATCTTGATGGCTGACGATGATGAAGACGATCGTCTGCTAGCAAAGGATGCATTAGAAGAATGCCGACTCGCTAACGATCTGCACTTTGTTGTAGATGGTGAGGATCTGATGGATTATCTTTACCATCGGGGTAAGTATGCCCAGTTAATAAAGTCGCCCCGCCCAAGTTTAATCCTGCTGGATCTGAATATGCCTAAAAAGGATGGACGGGAGGCTCTCCAAGAAATTAAAGGCAACCCCGAACTGCGACCTATTCCAGTTATCGTGCTGACTACATCAAAGGCTGAGGAAGACATCTATCGCACTTACGATTTAGGTGCAAACTCTTACATTGCTAAGCCAGTCACATTTGAATCCCTCGTTTCCGTGATGAAAACTTTGGGAAAATACTGGTTTGAAATTGTTGAATTACCGCTAAATGAAGCGGGATAAACACTATAAAATAAAACTTTGCAGAATTAATAGGTTAGGGTTTGCGATTGCGAAACTCAATATTAAGCAATCCTAAATTTCGGTAATTTAATCAGGGCAAATGACCTAACCCAATACTTCTTGGATAAGCGACAATTTGAAACCACGTAGGTTGGGTTAAGGTATCGAAACCCAACGCTAATATTAGGTTGGTTGGGTTTCACTCGCGCTCAACCCAACCTACAATTTTTCCTAGCTAACTCCCTAACCCAAGACTTCTTGGATAAGCAACAATTTGAAACCACGTAGGTTGGGTTGAGGTAACGAAACCCAACGCTAATATTAGGTTGGTTGGGTTTCACTCGCGCTCAACCCAACCTACAATTTTTCCTAGCTAACTCCCTAACCCAAGACTTCTCGGATAAGCGACAATTTGAAACCACGTAGGTTGGGTTGAGGTATCGAAACCCAACGCTAATATTAGGTTGGTTGGGTTTCAACAATTTTTCCTAACTAAATTTCGGTAATTTAATCATGGAAAGCGAGTAATTATTTTTTACCCATTCCCGATTACCCAAAATTATTGTGGCTTTACAAAGCTTGAGGCAAAACAATTAAAATCGGTGGTGAGCTGCTGTGCTGTAACAATTAATTCTTCTGCTTCCTCTTGAGTTAAGGGTTTAGAGAAAAAATATCCTTGCCCATATTCGCATTCCATTTCTCTGAGTTGCGAGAGTTGCTCGACTGTTTCCACCCCTTCTGCTGTCACATTCAGCTCTAAAGTATGAGCCAGGGTCACGATGGCGCGGACAATTTCTAAACTGTCGTCTTTGACCCCCATTCTGCTAATAAAAGAACGGTCAATCTTTAACTGATCGATGGGGAACCGATGCAGATAACTTAAGGATGAATAGCCAGTGCCGAAGTCATCAATATGCAGATGTACGCCCAAAGCTTTTAATTGGAAAAGCATTTTAATTGCCGATTCGGCGTTTTCCATGACTGCACTTTCAGTAATTTCTAACTTCAAACTTCGTGCATCCAGGCGGGTTTCCTGCAAAATTTGGTCGATTTGCTTAACTAAATCTGGTTGTAAAAACTGTTTACTGGAAAGATTAACACTGATCGTTAATAGTAACTCTGGAGAAAATTGCTGCTGCCAATCATGCATTTGGTAACACGCTTTGCAGAGTACCCACAGTCCGATGGGAACGATCAAACCTGTTTCTTCGGCAATTGGAATAAATTCCGCTGGAGAGATCAAACCGCGCTCTGGATGCTGCCAGCGTACAAGCGCCTCGAACCCGTCAAGTCTGCCAGTTGTCAATGACACAATGGGTTGATAGTGAAGCTGAAATTCATGCCGCTCGATCGCACGCCGCAAGTCGTTTTCCAGTTGCAAGAGTGCCACCGCGCGGGTGTGCATGGTGGTATCAAAGACTTCATGACGCGCTCTACCCATCGATTTGGCACGATACATGGCGGTGTCAGCATCGCGCAGGAGATTTTCCGGACAGTCATATCCGATTGCTGGGGCACTTTGCGAACCGCCCCCGATGGCAATGCCGATGCTTGCTGTCGAGAATACCTCTTGTTCGTTGAGGTTGAAAGGATACATGAGTTCTAAGTGGATGCGCTCGGCAATGTCAGTGGCATTGTTGATATTTCTGATATCTTCGAGCAGGATGGTGAATTCATCTCCGCCTAGCCGCGCGACTGTATCGCCACCCCGCAGGCAAGTTTTCAACCGCTGCGCGATCGCTACCAGCAATTGATCGCCTATCATGTGTCCCAAACTGTCATTAATCACCTTGAAGCGGTCAATATCTATAAAAAGGACGGCGAAGAAATAGTTACTGGTTCGTTTTGACCGTTCAATTGCCTGTCCCAACCGATCGATAAACAAGGCTCGGTTTGGCAAGCCAGTCAACACGTCATGAAAAGCATCATGGAGGAGTTGTTTCTCAACTTGCTTGCGCTCGGTGATGTCAGTCTGAGAACCAGCCATGCGAGAGGCTTTCCCATTAGTGTCTCGTACAGCCATCCCCCGAATTAGCATCCAAAGGTATGTTCCATCTTTGTGTAGTATGCGATGTTCGTTCTCGAAATGGGGGGTCAGCTCTTCGAGATGTAAAGAAATCTGCGCTTTCAACCGCTCTATATCCTCAGGATGGACTCGCTCAAACCAAGCATCCGGAGTATTGCTAATTTCGTTCTCCTCGCAGCCCAGCATGGATTTCCAGCGGGGAGAAAAATAAATTTCGTTGGTTTTTAAATTCCAGTCCCAAAGTCCGTCGTTAGCACCAGAAACGGCGAGTTCATAACGTTCTTGACTCTCACGCAATGCCTCCTGGGTTTGGGCAGCCGCAAGGGCAGCCTTTACGCGCTCGGTAATATCTTGGAAGGTAACGACTGCACCCACCAACTGACCATTTTCTCGAATGGGGGTGCTGATGTACTCAACGGGAAAACTCGTGCCGTCTTTTCGCCAAAAGACTTCTTCGTCTATTTGTTGAACTTTGCCATCGTGAAAGGCTGTATAAATTGGACACGCTTCTCGCGGATAGGGAGCGCCATCGGCTTTTGAATAATGGCAGATAAAATGTAAGGGCTTGCCAATGAGTTCTTCAACTTCCCATCCCAGCATTCTCGCAGCAGCTGGATTGACAAAGGTGGCATTTCCATGAAGATCCAAACCATAAATTCCTTCACCTGCTGAGTTGAGAATCAGTTCGTTTTGGTGGCGCAGTCGTTCAATTGCCTCTTCGGTTTGCTTGCGAACCGTGATATCGTTCTGCAACCCGATGAAGTTGATGAGTTTCCCTTCGTTATCAAAAACCGGGTTGATGGTGAGTTCATTCCAAAACGGTGTCCCATCTTTGCAGTAGTTCAGCAGTACACAGATAATAGGTTGCTTTGAGGCGATCGCTTCTCGCATCACTTTCACAACAGCGCGATCGCTATCTTTTCCTTGTAGGAAGCGGCAATTACGACCCATCACTTCCGCCGCCGAGTAGCCGGTGATGGCAGAAAAAGCCGGATTGACGAAGATAATGGGATTGTCAGGTAAAGTTGGATCTGTGATCGCTACTCCAGTTGTCAGGTTAGCGATCGCCGCAGCTAGCTGGCTGTTTTCGCGCATGGCTGCCCGGAGGGCTTCTTCTGCCTGCTTGCGTTTGGTAATATCGGCAGCCAAACCATCGATTCGGATGACATTCCCATTGGCATCACGCCCTAGATGAGCGCGATTGCGAATCCAACGCTCTTCCCCGTCAGGTCGGAAAATGCGATACTCTTCGTCTGTTGCACCGACTTGTGGTAAAGCTTGCGTCACAGCTTTCAATCGTTCTCGATCGTCTGGGTGAATCACCTCCAGCCAAAGGTTCGGGCGCTCGAAGAACTGGGAGACTGGACGACCATAAATTTCCGCCGCCGCCGGACTGATGTAAATCGGCTCCCAGGTGGTGGCTGAAACCGACCACACGCTGTCTTCGAGTGAGCCAAGGATGCTCTCCAGCCGCGATTCGCTCTCCCGCAGCGCCTCTGACGTTTTGACTCGCTCGATTGAGTAGCGGATCGCCCGCTCTAATAGCGGTGCATCCATCTTCCCCTTGACTAAGTAATCGGCGGCTCCCGCTTTCATCGCCGCAACGTCTACTTCCCGATCCCCTTGCCCCGTCAGCAAGATGAGCGGCGCTTTACAATTATTTAAAATTGCTTCTTTTAACAATTCCAAGCCGTTGTGCGCGCCAAGACGATAGTCTACTAAATAGACATCATGTTGATGCATCTGAATCTTTTCTAAAGCAGCATCATAACTGTCTACCCATTCCAGTTCAAACTTTTCTCTCTCAATTTCTGAGAGGAGATCGCGAGTAAGAACATAGTCATCCTCGTCATCCTCAATTAAAAGCACTTTTATGAAGTCTTTAGACATAAAATAATATTAGAAGCGAAATATCTCTATCTTAGAGTTCCTATCTCCACGGGTAAAGCTAGAGAAGTCGTCTCTCAGCCAGAGTTGCAAATTCAGTCACAACTGGTTTTTGGCTTGAGTCCTTACGCTCGTCACTCTTTAACAGTCTTAAGCATAACCAAATTTTAATTTGGCATCTGTCCGCAGGAGGAACTGCTGAAAATGCTTTTTAAAACTAAACAGCCAGTATAAATAAAACTGCTGGCGGCAAAACCCTCTCTACTAGCCGTCTCGATAACAATCTCAAGATTTGCCGCCCTGATTGACACCCTGAGCGGATCGAGCCACTATGATAGAAGTATGAATCTATGTAAAGACCCAGATAAATGTCTTTAGAATTTGTATCTGTGGAAAATATCAAAGAAATTGCCCACCACTACGGTTACTGGGCAGTTTTTTTGGGGATTTTGCTAGAGAATCTTGGCATTCCCATCCCTGGTGAAACGATTACGCTCGCCGGGGGTTTCTTGGCTGGTAGTAAGGAACTGAATTACTGGTTCGTGCTAGGGAGCGCGATCGCGGGTGCAGTTGTCGGCGGTACTTGCGGTTACTGGATTGGCAGAAAAGGCGGCTGGCCACTCCTTGTGAAAATTGGGGGATTTTTCCGCATCCGCGAAGAAAAACTCTTACAACTAAAGCAACAGGTTAGCGAGAACGCCGGAAAAACCGTATTTCTCGGTCGTTTCCTTGCCCTGCTGCGAATTGTAGCCAGTCCCCTAGCTGGAATTGCCCAAATGCCCTTCCTCAAGTTTATGGCTTATAACTTAGCTGGGGCAGCCGCCTGGGCATCGGTGATGGTTACGTTGTCCTTTTTTGCAGGGCGACTCGTACCCCTGGAACAATTAGTTGTGTGGGTTGCACAATTTGGTTTAATCGCGTTATTCCTGCTAATTGCCTGGATTGTCGTTCCTCTCTGGCTAGAAGCCCGCGAAGCCAAGCGCCAAGCCGGGGGATAGAATTGAATTTTTAACGCTCTCGGTACGCAAAGGTAATCGCAAAGTTTCGCCAAGGATGACCGATAACTTTGCGTACTTTGCGCCATCGTTTGCGTACCTTTGGGTTAAAAAATTGACTGTTTTATTGGCGAGCTTTTTGCGACCAAACGCGAGTCGGTAATCCCCAAACGTAGATAAATCCTTCAGCAGCTTTATGGTCAAACTGGTCTTCAGCCCCATAAGTTGCTAAGGTTGGGCTGTAAAGGGACTTGTCAGACTGACGCCCCACAGTCATCGCGTTGCCTTTAAAGAGTTTAATCCGCACGGTTCCCGATACCCGCTCCTGTGTTTGTTGAATGAAGGCATCCAGAGCAGCTTTGAGCGGACTATACCAAAGACCGTTATAAACTAGCTGAGTGTAAGTTTCTTCGATACCGCGCTTGTAGTGGGTCACATCTGCGGTTAAGGTGAGGCTTTCTAAGTCGCGGTGGGCATGAATTAAAACCATTAAAGCTGGGGCTTCGTAAATTTCCCGCGATTTGATACCCACTAGGCGGTTTTCGATCATATCGATCCGCCCAACGCCATGATTTCCAGCAATTTCGTTGAGTTTCGCAATCAGTGCCACTGGCGGCAAAGCTTCACCGTTGAGGGTGATGGGGATGCCTTTTTCAAAGCCAATTTCAACGTATTCTGGCTCATTGGGTGTGTCAGCGATCGCTTTGGTCATTACATAGATTTCTTCTAGCGGTTCTGTCCAAGGATCTTCCAGGGGTCCTGCTTCAATGCTACGACCAAATAAATTGCGATCGATACTGTAGGGAGATTTCTTTTTCACTGGCGAAGGAATCCCATAACGCTCACCGTAAGCGATCGTTTCCTCTCGGCTCATCCCCCACTCCCGCGCCGGTGCTAGAATCTTCAAATTCGGGTTAAGTGCGCCAATCGACACATCAAAGCGAACCTGGTCGTTACCCTTACCCGTGCAACCGTGAGCGATCGCATCCGCACCGTATTTTTCAGCCGCTTCCACTAAAAGTTTGGCAATCAGCGGACGTGCCAAAGCAGTCTGAAGGGGATAGCGATTTTCATAGAGAGCGTTCGCTTGAATCGCTGGAAACGCATAATCTTTGACAAAACTTTCTGTAGCATCGGCAACTAGCGATTCGCTAGCACCCGATTTTAACGCTTTTTCCCGGACTGGCTCCAGTTCGTCTCCCTGTCCTAAATCCGCCGCCAGGGTAATTACCTCTTCAACTCCCCACTCCTCTTTCAGGTATGGGATGCAGACGGAGGTATCGACTCCACCTGAATATGCCAGCACAACTTTGGTAGCACGACCCATTGATCTCTCACTTCCGCAAAACAACGAGTTCTTATTATGCAACTAATCTATACCAAGTCTTGTGAGCAATGGCACAGATTAATCTACAGCCATAGCCATTTGGGGCACTAGGAGATAGATGAAAATGCTTTGTGTTCATTGGCTTACAGTTCTTTGAGAGATACTAAAAGTGTTGTAATCTGGGGGAAATCGTGTTTTTTAGTGTTGTCATTCCAACTTATAATCGCAAACCGATTCTAGAGAAATGCCTGAGGGCGATAGAAAATCAGCACTTAGTTGAGAGTAGCGTCGTCAGCGGCTATGAAGTGGTGCTGGTGGATGATGGTTCGACGGATGGCACGTTGGAGTGGTTAGCTCAACACGCAGCTGAATTTCCTCATGTGCGATCGCTCTTGCAAGACCATCAAGGGCCAGCCGCCGCCCGTAATCTGGGAGTAGAACAGGCTCAGGGTGATACGATTATCTTTATTGATAGCGATTTAGTCGTTACCGAGCATTTTCTCCAAGCACACGCCGATGCTTTAGTTGAGGGAGAAAAGAATCTAGGAAGCGATCGCCTCTTTACTTACGGTTGGGTGATCAATACCAATAACTTCGATAATCCCACCTCCGAACCCTACAAAATCACGGATTTTTCCGCCGCTTACTTTGCCACGGGGAATGTAGCGATCGCTCGTAAATGGCTCACAAAAGCTGGATTATTTGACACTCGCTTTCAACTTTACGGCTGGGAAGATTTAGAACTCGGCATCAGACTCAAACAACTGGGTTTAAAACTGATTAAATGTCCAGCCGCAGTCGGCTATCACTGGCATCCCCCCTTTGCCTTAGAACAAATTCCCCCCATGATTGATAGAGAAATTCAACGGGGACGCATGGGCGTTTTATTCTATCAAAAGCACCCTACCTGGGATGTCAAAATGATGATTCAAATGACCCTACTTCACCGCATCCTCTGGGGTTTTCTTTCCCTCGGTGGCAGACTCAACGAGCGCACAATGGCACCTTTTTTGCAATGGCTAATTAATCAAGGTAAACCCCAATTAGCCTTAGAAATTGCCCGAATTTTCCTCAATTGGTACAACGTTCAAGGTGTTTATGCAGCCTACGCTGAAGCCAAGCAAAAAGCATAATTTACACGATTGTACTGCTAAGGATGCGAGTGGGCGATTTGTTTTGCGATCGCTAATCTTTTAATATTTTTATTGCCAAATATCCAGAAATAGGGTATCACAACTGTGCTAGCCTATTTTTCAATGTTTTTCCATCAAGTTTTTCCATCAAAGCCCTTATAACTCTGATAAACTGGAAGAGTTGTCTCAAATTCGCACATTCAGGATTTCGGGTGTTTCCGTTGGAAATACACCTGGATGGAGGATTAACCCGAAAGGAAAAAAATATGTCAGTTGTTTCTTTGGCTCAGATGATGGAGTCAGGTGTTCACTTTGGGCACCAGACCCGTCGGTGGAACCCGAAAATGGCTCCATACATCTATACATCCCGCAATGGCGTCCACATCATCGATTTGGTGCAGACTGCCCAACTGATGGAAGATGCCTACATCTATATGCGAACCGCAGCGGAACAGGGCAAGAAGGTTCTCTTCATCGGTACCAAGCGTCAAGCCGCAGGAATTGTGGCTCAAGAAGCTACTCGTTGTGGTTCTTATTACATCAACCAACGTTGGTTGGGGGGAATGCTCACCAACTGGACGACAATTAAGACGCGGGTAGAGCGCCTAAAGGACTTGGAACGCCGGGAAGAAACCGGAGTCCTCGACTTGCTGCCTAAGAAAGAAGCTTCGATGCTGCGCCGGGAAATGACTAAATTGCAGAAATACCTCGGCGGTATTAAGCAGATGCGGAAAGTTCCCGACATTGTGCTGATCGTGGATCAACGTCGGGAATATAATGCAGTTCAAGAATGCCAGAAACTGGGGATTCCCATCGTAGCGCTGCTGGATACAAACTGCGACCCGGATGTAGTGGATATTCCCGTTCCAGCCAATGACGATGCCATCCGCTCGATTAAGCTAATAGTGGGTAAGTTGGCAGACGCCATCTATGAAGGTCGTCACGGTCAGCTAGACGCAGAAGCAGAAGAAGATTACGAAGATTACGAAGGCGCTGAAGACGATTTGGAATATGAGGAAACCGAGTCGGTTATTCCTGAAGAAGAGGAAGAAGAAACCGAGGGATAATTCAGCGTTAGAAACATCAATTCTTAGTTAGGAACTGAGGAAATGGCGGAAATATCTGCAAAACTCGTTAACGAGCTGCGCCAAAAAACTGGTGTCGGCATGATGGACTGCAAAAAAGCGCTAAAAGAAACCGATGGCGATATGACCAAAGCTATGGAATGGCTGCGGCAAAAGGGAATGGTTAGCGCTGGGAAAAAAGGCGATCGCCAAGCCTCAGAAGGACTCGTCGGCAGCTACATCCATACTGGAGGTCGAGTCGGCGTCCTGGTGGAAGTGAACTGCGAGACAGACTTTGTCGCCCGCAACGAAGCCTTCCAAACTCTGGTGCGAAACATAGCCATGCAGATTGCAGCTTGCCCCAACGTTGAATACGTGAAGGTTGGCGACATTCCCTCTCAAGTCGTTGAGAAGGAAAAAGAAATCGAAATGGGGCGGGATGACCTGGGAAACAAGCCACAGAACATCAAAGAAAAGATTGTTCAGGGTCGGATTGACAAACGCCTGCAAGAGCTGAGCTTGCTCGATCAGCCATACATTCGTGACCAAAGTATCACGGTGGAAGAGTTGGTAAAGCAACATATTGCGACTCTGGGTGAAAATATCCAAGTCCGTCGCTTCGTCCGATTTATTTTGGGTGAAGGACTGGAAAAGAAAGAGAGCAATTTTGCTGAGGAAGTTGCGGCTCAAATGGGTAGCAATACATAAGTGAGCTTTTTCACTGGTAATTAGAGAAGACAGGTTTCGCCTTCAGGCTGACCTGTCTTTTATTATGAGTCGTTAGTTCTTAGGCATTAAGTAGGTGGAATTAATTATTTGTAGTAGTGGTTAGCGATCGCGTAACCCATGCAAGTGTTGGGTTTCCTACGTCAAACGCCACGTCGCGCTAGGGCAGGGGAACCCCCACTTTTCGTGTGGCTCCCATTCCCGACGATAAATCTTCAATTTAATTGCATCCGCCTACTTAGTCAGTAGCAACGGACTAATGGCGAATGACTAATGGTTATGGGTCGGTATTCTAAACTAGGGAAGTACATCTGTACGCCCGTACCGTCCCGATGGACAGATGTAAGTAGCAATGGCGAGAACAGTAGAGGAAATAAAGCGGGATATGGCAGCGCTGGAAGAAGCAATCAAAGCGATCGCTATAGAATTCCACGATACCTACAACGATTACCTGACTGCGTTGGGACAAGCCATGCGGCAGCAGTTGATCGTGGCGAGTTATTATCTTTGCACCCAAGTCTATCCAGAAGCGTTTCTGAGTCTGGCTCTCAGAGAACGACAACAATTGCAACAGAACCTTCAGCAACTGGCAAGGCTTGCTCAACCACAACTGCGAAACCTCGAAAGAAGTCGTTCCTCTGGGACATCGCACTGGGACTCATCTCAAGAAGAGGGTTTCCCCGCCCCGACTGATGACTTAGCCATCGAGATGCCAGCGCCACAAGACATTCCCGACACCCTAAACCTCAATAGCGACTCAACCAGTCGCTTTACCTTTTCTAACATCCCGACAAACAACCCAGAGGATTTGGCTCAATGGCAGGAAGAGGTGGAAAACGCCATCAGCGCAACGTTGCTCGCCGTTTCTTGCCAAAGCAATCGTCTATTACAGGAAGTGGGGATCTTACCGAAAAACTTTCCGGAAGCTGTTCTGGAAGCTGCTGTCAGATCGGAGCCATCTGGTGAGCCTGTGGTGGGACGTGCCAATCTTTTAAAATTTGTGGTTCAAATGGAAAATGAGCCGGTAGAAACGTCAAATCTCCCGACTTTACAAAATCCTACCTTGATGCCGATTATCGCCATCCATCTGCGGTTATCTGAGATTGAATTTGCTGATTCAACGGTAATGGCTGGGCGCAACCAGATTCGGAACCTCAGCGCACGGCTTAGCACGCTGCGCCGAGAATTTCAGAAAAAGCAACGAGAGCGTACCGTGGCTGCGGCAGAAGCGGCTTGGCGTGCTTGTTGGTTTGAAGAATAATGGGAATCGTCGTGAAGATCGACCATATCCGGGTGAGGACGGCTATTGGCTAATGGTTAATCGCGAATTGTCAGCAGAATTGGGCAATCAGCCATTCGCTATTAGCAATTAACAAAAAAGGGGAGAGAAGATGCAAATAGAATCACCGGATTGGCTGCGATTGCAGAAAGCCCTTTCAGTCGAGGCAGAACGGGGCTTTACGGACTTAATAGGGAAACAATATCGCTTCAGTGAATTCTTAAGCCTGGAGTTCGGCAAAACTCCATCTTTTTTGCCGCTGATAGAGCGACATCGGTGGCAGGAGATGGCGTCTCAGTTTGCCCGTTACCCGAACCTCACCCTCTCCCAGCGACAACATTTAGTCTTGGAAACGCGGCGATTTCTCCACCAGATGCAACAAGTCATGGAGAGGCAGCGATCGCGCTTGCATCAGCGAAATGAAGACAATCAGCAAGAAGTAGAGACAAGTTCAACGCCCCCATCCCCTGATACTCAAGCTCCGCGCACCACGCCCCTCGTCCAGTCCAACTCAGCGATTTCTCTTGACCAACCGCTGACCAGTTTGCCAGACGTGGGAATCAGAAAAGGCGGGTATTTAGCCAAGCTGGATCTACATACGGTGCGGGATATCCTCTTCTATTACCCCCGCGACCACATTGACTATGCACGTCAGGTGAATATCTCTGAGCTGGAATCGGGCGAAACGGTGACGCTGGTGGGAACGGTGAAGCGCTGTACCTGCTTTAGTAGCCCAAAGAACAAGAAATTAACCATATTACAGGTGGTGCTGAAAGATCGCACGGGTCAAATCAGCCTCAGCCGCTTTTTTGCCGGTTCTCGCTACAGCAATCGCGGCTGGCAAGAAGGGATCAAGAATCGGTATCCCCAAGGTGCAGTCGTGGCGGCTTCTGGCTTGGTGAAAAAAAGTCAATATGGTCTGACTTTGGAAGATCCACAACTGGAAGTTTTGGCACACCCTGGAGACCCGATTGACTCCCACACAATTGGTCGAGTCGTGCCGGTGTATCCCCTAACCGAAGGCGTGGCGGCAGATATGGTGAGACAGGCGGTAATTGCGGCTCTCCCCGCCGCCGCCCAGCTGAAAGATCCTTTACCCACGGTTTTACGGGATGGGTATGGATTGATGAAGTTGTCGGATGCGATCGCAAATATCCATTTTCCCACCGACAGCGCCGCCAAGGAAGCCGCCCGTCGCCGTTTAGTCTTCGATGAGTTTTTCTACCTTCAGTTGGGTTTCCTGATGCGTCGCCAAGCCCAGCGGCAAAAGCAGTCCAGCGCTATCTTGGCTCCCAGAGGGAAGCTGATTGAACAATTCCACCAAGTTTTGCCCTTTCGATTAACGGGTGCCCAGCAGCGGGTACTGAACGACATCCTCAACGATTTGCAATCATCCAACCCGATGAATCGGTTGGTGCAAGGCGATGTCGGTTCTGGTAAAACTGTTGTGGCAGTCATTGCCATCCTCGCCGCAATTCAATCCGGCTACCAAGCGGCGCTGATGGCTCCCACAGAAGTTTTGGCAGAACAGCACTATCGCAAGTTAGTCAGTTGGTTCAATCTTCTGTACTTGCCCGTAGAACTGCTGACAGGTTCCACCAAAACTGCCAAACGCCGCCAAATCCATGCCCATCTAGAAACGGGCGAACTACCTTTATTAGTGGGGACTCATGCTCTGATTCAAGAGAAAGTCAATTTTCATAAGCTGGGGTTAGTGGTGATTGACGAACAGCACCGTTTTGGAGTAGAACAACGGGCGCTGTTGCAGCAAAAAGGCGAACAACCCCATGTATTAACCATGACAGCTACACCAATTCCCCGCACCCTAGCGCTGACGGTGCATGGGGATTTGGATGTGAGTCAGATTGATGAGATGCCACCCGGTCGGCAAGCAATTCATACGACCGTACTAACCGGCAAAGAACGCACTAATGCCTACGATCTTATCTGCCGCGAAGTTGCTCAAGGGCGTCAAGCGTATATCGTCTTGCCCCTGATTGAAGAATCGGAAAAGTTGGATGTGCGTTCGGCAGTTGAGGAGCATCAGCGCCTGTGTGAAAGTATTTTCCCTCAGTTCCAAGTAGGATTGCTGCACGGGCGCATGACTTCAGCGGAAAAAGATGAGGCAATTACCCGATTCCGCGATAACCAGACTCAAATCATTGTCTCCACCACCGTGATTGAAGTGGGTGTGGATGTGCCGAATGCCACGGTGATGATGATCGAGAATGCCGAACGCTTTGGCTTATCGCAGTTGCACCAGTTGCGGGGGCGCGTTGGTCGCGGTGCCCATCAATCTTACTGCCTGCTGATGAGCAGCACCAAAACCGCAGATGCTCGTTACCGGCTCAATGTATTAGAACAATCCCAAGACGGCTTTTTTATTGCTGAGATGGATATGCGGCTGCGGGGTCCCGGTCAAGTGCTGGGAACTCGCCAGTCGGGGGTGCCAGATTTTGCCTTGGCGAGTTTGGTGGAAGATCAGGAAGTTTTGAATATAGCGCGGGATGCCGCCGAGAGAGCGATCGCACAAGATGTCAACTTAGAGCGATCGCCCTTATTAAAAGCTGAGTTAGACTATCGTTACCAGCGCTTAATGGGTGGGGCAATCTTAACATGATTGACCACGACCGCTTATTCAAGGAACTGCTCACCGAGTTCTTTATAGAATTTATAGAGTTATTTTTTCCAGAAATTGTTGCCTATCTAGAACCCGATTCCATCAAGTTTCAAGACAAAGAAATATTTACAGATGTCACGGCTGGGGAAAAATATGAAGCTGATTTATTGGTAGACGTTAAATTTAGAGACCAAGAAACATACTTTCTAATTCACCTAGAACATCAAGCGCAACCACAAGCGAATTTTGGCAGGCGGATGTTTCGCTATTTTGCCCGTTTGTATGAAAAGTTTGCCAAACCTGTATATCCAATTGCTATTTTTTCCTATAATGCCCCGAAACTTCCACAGCCCAACTATCACCGCGTAGAATTCCCCGATAAAGTTGTATTGGACTTTAACTATCAGCTAATTCAGCTAAATCGCCTGAATTGGCGGGATTTTCTGCAACAACACAATCCAGTAGCTAGTGCGCTCATGGCTAAAATGAACATAGCGCCTGAAGACCGTCCCAGAGTCAAATCTGAGTGTCTGCGTCTGCTAGCAACGTTGCGAGTAAATTCCGCCAGAATGAGGATGATTTCTGGGTTTGTTGACACTTATCTCCAGCTAAATGCAGTAGAAGAAGAGATTTTTCAGGCGGAAATAGCCAAGTTTGAACCAGCACAACAGGAGGTAGTTATGGAAATCGTCACCAGTTGGATGCAGCAAGGTATAGAACGAGGGTTGCAACAAGGAAGACAAGAAGGAGAATTGGCAGTGATTATGCGTCAACTCAATCGCCGAATCGGTACAGTTGAGCCGGAGTTGCAAGAGCGAATTCGCCAGTTATCTCTCACCCAGTTAGAAGATTTAGCTGAGGCGTTGTTAGATTTTTCGGATGTAGCAGATTTGGCTGCTTGGTTAGAAAGCCAAGGAGAGGGTTAAAGGCTAGAATTTTAACAAATTTGAGATATGCTCTGGTTCGCGCGATCGCTCTTGTTGCCGAGATCAAGCGATCGCTCCTATTAAAATCAGATATGAGATTATCGTGACCAGTGACTGATAGAAGGTGAAATTTTGACGGAATTAGCTTTGAAACCTTCTTTAAGAAATATAAAGTCATTTTCTATAATGTTTGCTAATAAATTCAATAAATAAAACTAATATTTTTAATAAAATGCTTGCTACTCAATAAATCCTCTCTTAAAAAATAATAATTTCGACACAAATACGAAATAACAGTTATTATAAATAACAATTCAAATACTCCTATAAAACCAGATATGTCGAGTGCAAGCAAGATTCTTCCATCAACTCGTAAAAGAGGATCGGTATTTGATCTAGAACTATCTATCCTTACCTATACATTAATATTCTTCTTCTGTTCATTACTTCAAACAGGATATGCCGTTTATGTCCAAAACCAAGCGCTCCAGCTCCCCCTTGTTCATCTCCTAAACAATCCTTCTCTTTACCCAAACGACCCATTTGGTGCCACTCTACCCTATTACTCTTCCACACTTTGGTATGGAGTGGCGCTGCTTCATCGCTTTATCCCACTGGAACCCGTACTGCTGACGCTATTTTTATTTGAAAGAATTTTAGTTATCTACGCAGCAGGGCAACTCGCTCAAGCTTTTGCACCCCAATCTAAACTAGCGGTTGGTGGTACAATGGCACTGTTTGCATTAGCAATCAGTCCGATTATTGGTTCGGGCACCATAGTTGAAGACTACTTTGAACAAACTGGCTTTTTTATACCTTTTTTCTTATTAGCAACAGCTTCATTTTATAAAGAGCGACCCCTGCCGTGTGCTATTTGGCTAGCCATCGGATTTAACCTGAATAGTATGTATGGAGTTTACGCCCTAACATACTTGGGAGCAGTGTTTCTACTTGACTCTACTTACCGGAGAGCCTGGAAAAAATGGATGTTATTTTTCGGTTTGTTCCTCTTGTTAGCTTCACCAGCTATATATCTTACTGCTGCTGCCTTTGGTCGAGAAGCCGTTGATAAACAATTGTGGCTGGCAGCAAGCAAATTTCGTTTTCCCCATCATCTTTATCCGCTTACTTGGAGCAGCCAAAGCTTTGCTCACTTTGCAATATTGATTGTATTACTGTTGGTTATCCTCTATCAGAATAAACAGAGGATAGAAAAGCTTTTCAAGCATGGTGTAATTTGGGCTGGAATGAGCATTCTTTGGGTGTTTTATGCATTTGTGGCTGCTTACATTGCTAAATCACCTTCAATGATAATCATGCACCCTGCAAGAGCTACTGACTTGTGGTATTGCTTTGCTGAAATAGCATTAATTTCAGTATGTGCGATTCAACTGGAAGCAAGTAGAGGCAAAGCAAGGTGGATTCTCGCCGCAGTAGTCTTCGCCTCAAGCATTCTGATTTGGCATCAACCTGTTGGAACCTACATCATTGCAGTTTGTTTGATTGCCCTTACTTTCCGACCCGTGTGGTACTACATTCTTGGTCGGGGAAGTACTAACCGTGTGGCTTTATTGCTAACACTGGTGGTTTTTGTGATGGGAGTTAAGAGCTTTCGATATCGCATATCACAGACTGGAAGTTTTGATGCAGCTTTGATCAGACGACCTTCATCTTCTATGGAAGAAGTTATTAACTGGACAAGTGCCAATACTCCTTTAGATGCACAATTCCTAGTAGAGTTGTTCTCCGACCCGCGCTTGCCAGGTTGGGAAGAGTTTCGGGGTCTGGCAAAGCGCCCGGTTTTCGTAACTTGGAAAGATGGTTCAGCGATACTTTGGGATCGACCGTATGTACAAGCCTGGGCAGAACGCCTGAAGGCGCTCGGTTTTGATATTACTAAAGAAGAGTCCACTAATGCTATAAATAAGCTCAAAAGTCTGTATAAAAAACTTCGGGATGAGGATATTAAACGGCTTCAATCCCGCTTTATAATTAACTATTGGATTGTTCCAGCGAATCACCCTTCTACGTTTCCTGTCGCTTTTCAAAATCGGTCTTACAAGGTACTGAAACTCCAATAACCAGTACTACTAAATAGGTGGGTTTTACAGGGTGATGATGCGGAATCTGAAGTAAAAAGTTTCGTTTATATAGAGAGGCATGAGCATCCATCTCTACAGGTGGCGAGGATAAGTAGGCTTCCCTCGACAGCAAATATGTCGGCGATTTGAGGCAACACTTGATTGAATGATGTAATTAAGGTTGTCATCTTGGGTTCGGCGCTCATCCCGCTCAAAAATCGATTGCAGCTTTGAACCTCAGTAGCGTCTGGTTGCAAGGTATCGTCAGATGCGATGCGATCGCTATTTGCAACTGAGTCAGAATTCCTGGATTTCAGGTTACTTGCAGATTACTCGGCACTTCCTTTCTCTAAAAGGGTTGTTGGCTGTGAATGCCTGTGATACACTTAAAAACCTAGGGCGATTAGCACAGTGGTAGCGCACTTCCTTCACACGGAAGGGGTCACTGGTTCAAATCCAGTATCGCCCACTTACATTCTTGCTGCTATCCAATCCCAGGTAGCATAAGGTTTTCAGACTTGAGTCGATTTTTTCTAGCCAAAGTTATCAAAGAAGCATCGGCACAAGTTAACCTAGTCAACCCAGCCCCTACCACTACAACACTCATCATTGATTCAACAGTCGCAGCAAGTCTAGCGTATCTTGTTGAAAAACCGTGGGCGGAGGCTTAGGAAAGCGAGAGTATTTTAATATTCTAGCAGCAGCGACACGAACATATTAAGTAGTCGTGCGTCTACAGATAGGTTGCGAAAGCGCGTGCCTTAATCATTGATTTATCTGGTATTGGGGTAAATTCTCACCATGAAATACGGGCGTGAAACGCTAGCAGTTTGCCAGCGAATTTTGATTGAATTGTTACGACGGCGACGCAGCCTGATTTTTTGGTGTATTTTTCCAGTTTCTGTTTTGCTGATTAATGGGGTAATTCTGGCAGAAAATGCCAAGCTGTCTATGGCTCAGGCTTTTGAAAAGGCTGCTCCCTCAACACTGGTGGGTGCTGCACTATTTTTCAGTTGCTTGGGTGGTAGTGTAGCAACCGTGGTGGCGGAGCGAGAACAGCAAACGCTCAAACGTCTTTTTATCTCACCGCTCAGTGGAACGTCTTATTTCTTAGGAATTTTTCTAGCTCACAGCTGTATTGGTGTCGGTCAAGCCCTTTTAGTTTACACGATTGCTGCCTTTTGGAATGCTCAGTTTCAGGGTTCTATTGTGCTAGGAATACTGATTATTTTTCTAAGTATTATTTCCTATGTTGGGGTAGGATTTATTCTCGGTACGCAGTTTGCTCGTCGCACTGAGGATGTCAATGCTTTAGTGGCAGCATTTGGGGTGCCATTATTAATTTTAGGAGGCGCATTTTTACCGACCTCGCTATTTTCCAAGACGCTGCTAGAACTTGCTAAGTTTAATCCAATTTATCACATGAATGAAGCCTTGATAGGTGTTTCTGCTGACGGCAGCGGACTGGGAGAAATTGCATCTCACTTTTGGTTTTTATGCGTGTTTGCAATTTTGATGGTTGCAGGAGGATGGCTATCCTACCAGCGGATGCTGAGTGTTGAAAGGAGGCTTTGATAGGTTAAGAATGGGGATGTCAATATAGTTTTTTAACGCAAAGTTACGCGAAGTTTTACGCAAAGGTCAGCAAAGTTTAATTTTATTCTTGGCATACTTTGCGGTTCTCTTGCCGTACCTCTGTGGGTTAAAAATATCGTTCAGCCTGCAATCAATTAGGAAATATTGTGCTGCGAATTGAGAAGCTAAATAAATCTTACGGAACGCGACCTGTTTTACAGGAGTTAACGCTGCATATTCCACCCGGAGAAATTTACGGTTTACTAGGGCCAAATGGAGCGGGGAAAACCACAACGATTAATATCATTTGTAATTTACTGCGGGCGGATAGTGGAGAAATTAAGATTAATAACCAACCCGTCTCGAAGGCGACAAAAAAGCTGATTGGTGTGGCACCACAAGAAAATTTACTTTATAAAACCCTAAGTTGTGAGGAAAATCTCCATTTCTTTGCTCGGATTTATGGCTTAACGAATCAGCAGCGGCGTCAACAGGTAGAAGCAAGTTTGGCGGCTGTCAATTTATTAGATAGAGCGAAAAGTCCGGTGGAAACGTTGAGTGGTGGAATGCAGCGGCGGTTAAATATTGCTGTTGCTTTGGTACATCAGCCTAAGTTGATCGTTCTGGATGAACCTACGACTGGGTTGGATATTGAAGCGCGTTACGAAATTTGGGAGTTAATTCGGCATCTGAAAAATCAGGGGATTACGATTCTGCTCACGACTCATTTGTTAGATGAAGCCGAACGCCTTTGTCAAAAAATCGGGATTCTTAAAGGGGGTAGTATTTTAGCGGAGGGAAGTTTAACAGAACTGCGGAAATTAGTGCCAGCAGTGGAAGTTGTGGTGGTGGAGACGCCGGAGGAGGAACAAGCGATCGCTCGTGCTAAAAAATATAATTTTACTCCTCGGCGTTATGGTAATGACTTAGCTTTTTGGCTACCAGAACATCTAGAACTGAAGGAAATTATCTCCTGTTTTGATGGGATTCCTCTCGATTCGATTTCTCGGCAACCTGTACGGTTAGAGCATATTTATGTTGAAGTGACGCAGGGTTAAGAATTTGAACGGCGAGACAACAGAAGGCAAAGAGAAGGAGAGTTTTGCTGACTCATTTAATCATGAGGGGAAGAATTGCGCGATCGCAATATCTCTCCGTAGCAGACAGACCAAAAATAAAGTGCAATATTGATTTCGCTGAACAACTTTGGGACACCCTCTAGCAAGACAGAAACTCCATCACCGCTTAACTTTAGCGAATCTACAGCGATCGCGCTGAACAATAAACCGATACCACTCAGTAGTAGAATGTAGGGCGTTGATTTTATTTTGCGCCTGAAGGCTAATCCGTATCCCAAGGTAGTCATGGCATATACGACTATGGTTATCAACTTGGGAATCCCTGCTCTTAAAAGAATAATGTGAATCCGAAAAATTTCATTGACGAGAAAACCTCCGGTTATGATTGCTGAATACAGGATAAATAAATTTCCTTTTTGTTGTGGTTGAATCGTTCTCAGCAAGGCAAAACTAAAGGTGCAAACAATGGGCGGTACAGCACATAATAATTGGAACGTATGAGTTAACAAACCCGCATTCGGATCTGGTGGGGCAAGTGGCGGCTCGAATAATATTCCTGCTGAGGCACCAAACAATTTGGTATAGACAATCAAAGAAATAACCACTAGGAAAGATAAACTATTGACCCAAATAGCAGATCGGTAACTTGCCATAACTCAACCAGAAACACTTTCTCTTCAATAGGGATACACGATTCGCGCCAGCCGTTACGAATTATTGCCGCCCGAATAAGCTGATGGTGCGCCACTAGCAATTTGCTATTGTTAAATCTGCTAATTAAATAGGAGAAAGTTGCCGCGATCGCTATTGTTGTATTTTACCGATACAGCGCTTTCACGGCTTACTCCCTGAAATTCTGAAACGATAATTTCTCTGCGTTCTGATTACCAATTCCACATGATAGGACTATCATCTAGACAATCGGTGACAATCCGCCCAATTGCGTCAATTTCCGGCAATTCATCAGCCGATAGTTTAATATCACCCGCCTTGGCGTTGTCTACGGCTTGTTGAGCATTTCTCGCACCAGCGATCGCATTCGCTTGGGGTTGGGCAATTAACCACGCCAATGCCAGTTGAGCAAGGCTACACTGATGGCGTTCGGCAATTGGACGCAGTTTGTCTAAAGCTTGCTGGGCGCGTTCGTAGTTCTCCCCTTGAAAGAGCTTATTTTTCGCGCGATTATCTGCTGGATCGAATTGATGAGCGGAACCGAATTTGCCAGTTAATAAACCTTGAGCTAGAGAAGAATAGGCAATGATTGAAATATTGTTTGCAACGCAGTAAGGTGTTAAATCTTTTTCCACCCAACGCCAAAATAGGGAATAAGGCGGTTGCAAACTATCAATGCGTCCATACTGGGCGGCTTCTTCTAACTGGGCGCGGGAGAAATTAGAAACGCCTATTGCCCGAATTTTACCTTGTTCTTTCAGATGGTTGAGGGCGCTCATGGTTTCTTCAATTGGGACTATTTCAGTCTTGAACACTCCAGAAGGCCAGTGAATTTGGTATAGGTCGATATAGTCGGTTTTCAAGTTTTTGAGAGAGCGATCGCACGCTTCAATCACTTGGTCATACTTGAGATGATTGGCAAACACTTTAGTTGCATAAATCGCTTGGTCGCGCACATCTGATAGCGCTTGTGTGACAATCTGCTCAGAGTGCCCCTCACCGTAGACTTCAGCTGTGTCAACTGTGGTGATACCGGCATCAAATGCCGCCCGGATTGCTTTGATTATCTCGGTGTCTTCAATTCCCACCCACATCTTTTTGCCAGCTTGCCATGTACCCATGACAATCGGAGAGATTTGGATGTCGGAAGTACCTAAGTGTCGCTTTTCCATGCGTAAATCCTGGTTGATAGGGTTCTGCCTTCATATTACGCAACACTTGGGGGGAAGGGATGCGATCGCTTCCTTGGTTCCCAGCATCAAAGTAACGATGTTAACTGACCTATGGGGCGATCGCCGTTACCCTGGAATTAGAATACCCGATACTTATGCAATCCACGACCACTACAACCACAACCCACGCCCTCAAAGAATGGGCGGTTGCTGTCGATGCCTTAGAACAAGGCAAAACGATTATGCTGCTACGCAAAGGCGGCATCCGCGAGGAAAACAACCGCTTCACAGTTGCCGAAAAAGAAGTTTTGCTTTATCCGACTTATGAACATCAACAGCCAGATTTATTGAAAGCAGAATATTCCAATTTGGTGACACCAGTACCCTCCGGTTGGCATCCAGAAACCATCCGAATCGGTGCTTGGGCGGAAATTACTGATATTTTGCCTGTGAGTGAAGAATCAGCGGTGAGAGGGCTGCTACCGTACCATATTTGGAACGAGCAATTTGTAAGCGATCGCCTCAAATGGAAGCCGCGTCAGCCGATTTATGTGCTGCTACTACGCACTTACAGACTTCCCCAAGCGCAGATCATCGCTTACCGCACGGAATACGGAGGTTGTAAGTCGTGGATCGATATTGCGATCGCGATCGCAATTGAGGAAGCAAAACCTGTTTTAGATGATGCAGAATACGCCCAGCAAGTAACAACAATTCGGCAAATTGCTACTTCAGGACTTATGTACTGAAAGCTTGAAACCTAGATCCTCCCTAACCGGAAAATTCCCCCAATTTATCGGGGGATTTAGGGGTATCTCTGCGTAAACGTAAGTCCTATAATTGCTAATTGACGCGATGTGCGACTTTTCTTAGCCCCCTTGACAAGGGGGAGAAATACAGAAAGTTGCACACCGCGTTAATTGGTGCTTGGTATCCCATTACTCATCACCAGACATTGGATGTGTCAGAGGTAACTCCAGAGTAAACGTTGTCTCATCAGAAGCACTCCTGACTCGAAGAATGCCGCCTAAATGTTGGGTGAGTTTCTGCACCAGCGCTAATCCTAAACCAGTTCCGCCCTGCTTCCAGCGATCGGCACGGGGAATGCGGTAGAACTTGTCAAAAATGCGGGGTAGCTCATCAGGCGGAATCTCTACACCAAAATTGCTCACCTTGATTTGCATCATTGCCGAAGAAGCACGAACTGTCACCGTAATGCGTTCTCCCGGTGGGGTATACTTGCAGGCATTATTGAGCAATTCTGTCAAGATACGCTCCAGACTGGCTAATTCAGAGACCAGGCTGGGCAAGTCCGAGGGAATATCAACCTGTAAGATTTGTTCGCGTTCCTGGATGCGGGAGCGAAATGACTCAACAATATTAGGCAACCACTCTGGTAGGTCGATTGCCGTGGCAAGAAAGCTGGGATAAGACGCAGCTGCTAGCCGTTGCAAGTCTAGAAGGTCATTGATTAGCTCAGTTTCTCGGTTGCACTCTGCTTGCAATATTTGTAGATAGCGCTGAGTGCGATCGCCTGTCGGAGAAACTTTGAGCATTTGGATCGCCATTTTCATATTGGCGATGGGAGTCCGCAATTCGTGGGAAACGGTGCTGAGGAAGTCATCTTTGAGTTGATTGAGTTTTTCCAGTTCCTGCACTTGGGCAAGCGATGCTTGATAAAGTCGGGCTTGACGAATGGCGATCGCGCATTGAGTTGCGACCTGCTTGACTAGCCGGATCTCTAGTTTTTTGAAGGTATAGTCTGGACGATGGAATAACCACAAATCCCCCAGGACTCCTTGATCGTCGAACATCGGACAAGCTAACATAGCCGCCTGACCGTGGATCGAGTTGGCAGCGAAGGAACACAATTGAAAATGTTTTCCTTGCCGGAGGGGTTGGTAAATCTCTGGGAAAGAAGTCATTTGCAATACGCGACCCTTCGAGGAAGGCATTGAGGCGACATACTCGTAGCAAATGGTAGCAGTTTCTTGTTCTAGGTTGTAGAGCGAAGCATGGCAGCTGCTCATGTTGAGAGATAGCCCTAACTCCCGAACCGCTGCTTGCAAAATTTGGCTTTCGTCCAAACTATCGCGGACTTTGTCTGTGATGCGTTTCAGTACCGCATCAAAGCCAAGCGCTTTTTGCAGTTGGGTGGTTCGTTGTTGTACTTGGCGTTCCAGACTGGAGTTCATCTGTTGCACCTGCTTAAACAGTGCCGATTGCTCAATGGCGATCGCTAACTGATTCGCCAATGAAGTGAGCAAGTCAATTTCTAATTGCTGCCACTGTCGGGTTTCCGAACAATGATGGGCACACAGCAACCCCCACAATACCGGCGTGGGGGTGGCGGTGCAAAGTACGGCATTCGCTCCCGTATTTTGCCCGACTGTGAAGACTTCCTCCCTGCCTCTTTGCAAAATCGGGACTACCAAATTAGCCCTAACTTGAATCTCAGCCATGAGGTCAAGATAAGTCCGATCTATATCTGCTGTATAAATATCTTCTATAGCTGCGATTTGCCCTTTTTGGTAGCGCTGGACATAGGTTTCCCCCAATGGGGTAGAGATGAGTCTTCCCTGGAGAGACATCCAACCAGAACCGACCGATTCCATCATCACGACTCCACTCAAGTCTGGCTCGAAACGGTAAATGATGACCCGGTCAATCTGGAGAAATTCCCGGACTTCAGTGACGGTCGTATTCAGAATCTCGTCTAAGTCTAGAGATTGGCGAATGTGTTGAGCGATCGCTGCCACCAACCGCTGTCGCTCAGTCTGTTGCGTTAAGGCGAATTGTGCTAGCTTCTGTTTGGTAATATCCAGCGTAGTTCCAATCATCCGCACCGCTCTACCCGTTTCGTCGCACAGCAACTGGCTTTTTGTCATCATCCAACGAATGCTGCCATCAGGGCAGACAATGCGAAATTCCTGTTCGTAACCCCGGTTTTCTTCCAAGGCACGAATCGCTGCTTGCTGTACGGATTGGCGGTTTTCTGGATGAATGTATCCGAGAAAGGCGTCATAGGTTTTCTCAAAGCTACCTGGAGCTAGACCAAATAGCTTTTCATTGTTGTCAGTCCAGGTCATTTGATTCGTGAGGATGTTCCAGTCCCAAATGCCCATTTGTGCAGCTTCCAGGGCTAGTCTCAATCGCTCCTCACTTTGTCGCAGTGCCTCTTCTGCTTGCTTGCGTTTCGTGATATCGAATCGAATTGCTAAATATTGGAAGGGTTTTCCTTGGTCGTTTATAAATGGCACAATGGTGGTATCGACCCAGTAACCAGTGCCATCTTTCGCTCTATTTTTAATTTCACCTTGCCAAACTTTTCCGCTAGAAATAGTTGTCCAAAGGTTTTGGAAGAATTCTTTTGAATGAAATCCAGAATTGATCAAGCGATGAGTTTTACCTATCAATTCTTCCCTGGCGTATTTAGAAATCTGACAGAATTTATCATTAACATAGTTAATAATTCCTTTCTCGTCAGTTGCCACTGCGATCGCAGCTTTATCTAAAGCAAACTTGATGTCTGATAATTCCTTCAACGATTGTTCTAATGCCTCTTCAGCTTGCTTGCGTTCATCAATGTTTTCAAGCACCGAAATGAAATACTTCGGCTCACCCGTTGGTTCTCGTACCAGCGATACAGTCAAATTAATCCAAACTTGAGAACCATCTTTGCGGATGTAGCGCTTCTCTATTGAGTAGGTCTGAATCTCTGACGCCAACATTTGGCGGACGTGTTCAAGATCCGCATTCAAATCGTCGGGGTGGGTTATATCCTGAAAAGTCCGCTCTCGCAGTTCCTCTGGCGTATAACCCACAATCTCGCAGAGTTTTTGGTTAACCAGTAACCACTGTCCGTCGATGCTGACGTGAGCGATGCCGACAGCAGCTTGGTTGAATGTAGCCTGGAATAACCTTTCGCTTTTTATGTGTGCCTCTTGCGCTTGCCTGCGGTTGGTTATATCCGTGAATATGCTGATTAATCCCTGAAATTGACCTTCTTCGTCGAGAATTGGATTGTTTCTAGCGAATACCCACAGTTCTCGATCGTTTTTGCAACGCCAACGCCAGTCATGCTGTTCTTGGGTCCCCTGCTGCATCCGCTGGTAATAAGACTGTGCTTCAGCTAAGTCTTCCTCAAAGAGGAAATCAAATGCAGAACGACCGAGAATTTCCTCAGTCGGATAGCCGAGGATTTCGGCGGTTCGCTGGTTGACGTATGTCGTTTTTCCCTCAGCGTCGATTATCCAAATGCCTTCACCCGTAGCATCCACAATGCGGCGATACATCTGTTCGTTTTGGCGCAGCACTGCCTCCGTTTGTTGGCGCTGATTGATTTCACGTTGCAATTGTTCGTTGGCTTGCGCCAGTTCCGCAGTCCGGTCTTTTACCCGCTTTTCTAACTCTTCATGAGCTTCGTGCAACGCCGCCTCTGTTTGCTGGCACTGGGTTAATGCAGCTTGCAACGCTTCTTTGGCTTTGAGAAGCTTTGGAGTTTGTGCTTTAAGTCGTATTTCAAACTCTCTAGACATTCTGCGCTTGAATCTGCTCATCATAACTAGCCGCGTTGCCAAGTACAGTGCTACGATTAGCCAACTGATTAGCTTCTTGTTCAGTACGAATGCGATCGCTCACAAGTTTTCTTGATAGAAGAGCTTTAAGAAGCTGTTTACGATCCCCATTTTCCTGCTTCTTCGAGCCAACTGCCAGCGAGAAGCCGCCTATAGCGGTATAGACTACGCAATGGCGATCGCATACACACAAGATACCAGCTACGTTGATATGCTCTATTCCTGGCGTCAAACAAGGACAGACCACGTCAAACTAGCTTAAATCGGTAACTTCGTCTCCTTCGGTAAGCTTGGTTTTGTGCCTAGATTCATTAGATACTGTATAGCTTCAGTAGAGCTGCACATTCTAGCTTTTCCGAATTCCGCAATAAATATGCAGGATTATTTGATTATTTCATCCCGATCTTAGGCTTTGGGTTTTATTGAATACATCTTACTTGTTGTATATTTCCTCCGAGTAGGGAAGTCGCTCCAATTCGCTGGTGCTACCAAGTGAAAGGTAACTCACCCGATTGGATGAGACTCAACTGCTCTACCTAAATAATGTTTCACCAAAAAAAGCGACTGGCAACGACCTTTGAGCAAAAGTAATTATAGCGATAGGTCAAAGGTATTGGGTGAGAGGGGCGAAGAATTCCTCTCAATCGGTTCGGCGTCAAAGCGATCGCTTTGATGTCGAGTTAAGAATGAATGCTACTAGACAACTTATTCCACAATTTGCACTATATACAACTAGGCTGAATAACCGATTTCTATATTCATTTTGCATAATTTGTCAAGAAACAAGTGATAATTTTTATAAATAAATCGCCAAAGATTGATTGGTGCAAGAATTTTGTGAGTTCTTTAAAGGTATGTTATTGTAAACGATCAACAAATCTAACTTTCCTTGGAGCAGCAGTTCATCTTAAGAGCTTTTCAGGATCAAATCAAGCCGATCGACCTTGAGCCGTCTCAGCAACTCTTGGTTGAGCTGTATAGACAGCTATTGTTAAGGGAAGCTTACTGCAAGCATTTACTCCAAGAAAATCTGCTCAAGGGTTCATCCCCTTTGTTTTGAGAAAGGAGTTTTCTGATGCCTAAACAAATGTCTTGGTTGCCTAAGTCTGCGACGGATGATGAGAAGATTTTGTATTTGCAAAACCAACCGAATGAACCCTGGCGACCTTACACAGCCTTTCCGCAATACGCTGTACCCGACTACCGCGAACCAGGAATTTCTAAGGGTTGGGCAACTTACCAAAAGCTAATCCGGACAGGCTGGACTTTGGTTCCCAGTGCAAAGGCACAGGAATTTTCTTGTATAAATTCAGAGCAAAGCTGATAAAACCTAACCATTATGCAAAGCAAATTAACAATGCCAAGTGTAGAAATGCCTGCTACACATAAGTGGCTGGAGACCGTTCTTGCTAATGCAGCGTTGATTGATATCTAGGACATTTCTTAGCTCCCAATTCCTGATAAATTGGGGGCTAAGAAAAAGTTGCAGATGGCGTTAATTTCTTAATTGCTTTAATTGTTTGCGGAGTAGGGCGATTTCGGTACTGTTACCGTTTTCTTCGCCCATTTTAAATAACTGAAATTTCTTTTGAGCCAACTCGGCTGCGGTTTGAATGAAAGCGCGTTTTTGTTTGGGTGCTACCCGCAACCGCGCTAGGGTGTTGGAGAGCCGGTTACACAGTGCCTCGTAGTCAGCATCTGAAATTACAGTTGGCACTTCGTCGCTGAGGTAAGTTTTGAGCATTTTGCGATCGCTCTCGGCAGCAACAAACCCTAAAACAATCATTAAGGCTGCCAGAAACCCGTAATTCCACAAAGCGATCGCTAGGGTCGCACCACCGCTGGCTTTTGCTAAAATCAGTGCGCCATTGTGGATTAAATGGGCACTCATCGCCGCAATCAACCCGCCAGAGATTAACAATATTTTCGTAAGCAGGTTATGCCGATGGCGTGCCAAACCAAAACCTATCCCGGTGAGGGCTGTCCAAAAGCCGTGCATGAAGCCCAAAACGATGACACGCAGCAGCAGCAGCTGTCCCCATTCTTCCCACGTCTTTGTGCCCAGCAAGTACAGGATATTTTCTACATAGGCAAATCCGAAACCCGCCATCGCCCCGTAGACGATACCATCTACCCAGCCATCAAATTCTCTGCGATACCACAGGTAAATAATTGCTACGGCAGTGCCTTTGAGGATTTCTTCGGTCACTGGTGCATTGACAGCAGTGGTGATAAATTGACCCCCAAGACTTTCTGCACCAAATATTAGTTGTATGGGTACGTTTAAAATTAATTGCACAATGATGCCACCAATCACTGCTGGCAGCGCCCCCCACAAAAATGCTGCAATCAGGTAGCGTGTCGGTTCTTTTTCAAACCGATCGATGCTAATAACGATGCGGATGTAAATAAATGTGGGAATCGCTATTAGAATGGCTGTGATTAGGAATCTATCCATAGGGAGAGCTTTAATTTATTCGTTTATAACTTATTGCTCAGTCACTTGTCTGGTGATGTTATCCAAAAGTAATCAGCGATCGCTTTATCAGTTGGTGCTGGATCTTCTACAGTAGGATTAAATAAAATCGAGCGTTGGACTATTTTATTGCCCAAGCGTCGAGCAACACGACTGGGAATTCCGTAGCCGTAGACTATATGAGCTTGTCCAGCCAGCACGACGACTTGATAATCTGGATGGATTTTTAGAAACTGCGCGATCGCATCTGCCATTGTTTCATCCCACAGCACTTGCGCGGTGAAAAATCGTTCAAAGTTGGCACTGCTATGACCCGCTACTTGATGTTGTTGAAAAGTCTGTTGTACCATTTGGCGATATTCAGTATTATCGGTACGAATTTCAGCATCTGGTGGAATATAGCGTCGTTCCTCTGGTGTTAGGCTTTCTAATCCTTTTCGGGCAACTTTGCGGGTGACTTCGCTGGGAGTATTCAAAGCTAAGACAGGCAGTTTCTTTTCCTTGGCAAAACCCAGAATTGGGGCGTAATATTCCCAAGAAAAACCCCAGCGTTTTTCATATTCACTTTGTTCGATTAACTGAGTTTCTGTTATCTTTCCCGCCAGATATCGATCGAGTACGCCTTGATAGGGACGCTGGAACATTTCCATAGCGATCGCTACTTTCCGATTGCGCCGATAGAGTTCCTGAATTATCTCCAGTTGAGCTTGGTGATCTTCAGGGCTATCGTGGGTTTCCCCTAAATAAATGACGTTTACCCTTGCGAGTTGTTGCAAAACTTCGGGTGTAGTATAGCTTTGCTGCGTTTGAGGGCTGGATATTTTTTGGGAATAAGCAGGCAAAACGCAGAGGAGGAAAATAAACAGCGACCAAGCGCAGAGTTTGGTGAATGAGTATTTTTGCATAAAGCATAAAGATATTGTGGCTTGCGATCGCATTCTCCAAGAAGCTTAAGCTATCTACAAAGTCCTATAGCTTCTGGCAGAATAGTTGTAAGTGCCCACCTGATTCTTTCCCCGATGGCATAATTGCAAGCATAAGCCTATGACTATTGTTACACCCGAAGAAATTGCGAAGTTTCGGACTGAACTGGCAGATAACCCAGAAGCCCTGGAAGCTCTAGATGTGCTTGAGGAGTGTGAAGGTAATTTAGAATATGCAGCCGAAACCATAGCAATAGAGTCAGGAGAATTACAGAACGATCTGGGTGACAAAGACCCGAATGAGCCTAGCTGGTTAGAAAAGTCGATCCAGAAATTGCGTCCTCATATTTGTACGCAAGCCTTTAAAGAAGCCTTAAATCAAGGTTTCGCTGGTGCAGTAGGTTGGCTAATAGCTATCGCTGCGTACCCAGCAGTACCAGTAACACTGGTAGTTATTTACATAAGTAGAAAAAATCTGGACGAGTTTTGTAAGGATTGCTAAACGCCGATCGCGGTGAAGCCAGCCCAGTAATGAGGTTCAGCAAAGGGAAACGGCTTACGACTAAGTGGGCTATTCAAAGGAGCATCAATATAACGTCTGCGTTCTTTTGGGGGTAGTTGGTCAAAGATTTGATCGATTTGGGGTTAGAGGCGTTCCAATTCGGCTTCAAGCTTCTCTGATGTCAGATTCCGCAGCCATTGCTGTGCCTCGCTGAAAGCAGTAATAGTTGACGGAGTTTCCAGGTTTTCATGGAACCGGATCAGTAACAAAGTGCTGGCGAGTTGATCCACTTTCCAGAGGGTGCTGACCATACTGGGGCTACCTGCCAACAAGAAGCCGAAAGGTAAACCAATATATTCATCGGTGGTGCTAGATTCTGTCAATCCAGTTTCGCAGGCGGAGAGGGTGACAAGGCGGCATTGACTGAGGTTGAGAGCTAAAATTTCCAGCAGTGTCAAACGTTCCTTATTTGCCAAGATGAGGGCTGATTCTAGAGGCGAGTCAGGGTTAAACTCACCGTGACAGCCGAAATGGACGCAGTTAGTAAGGCTGAGTTGTTGGTTTTGAATTGCTTTTTTGTTAGCATCATCTTTCGCCAAAGAATGCTCAGACTTGAATCGGTGACGGATGTTTGCGGCTTGAAGCTCAAGTAAGTAGCGGTCTTTGGTGGGATTGGCAATGGCGAACAGGTGAGAAAATTCAGGACGATCGCGTTTTTGGGCAAGTTGTAGGAGTTGGCAACTGGGGGCATAACGCACGCCATTGGGGAAGCAGTCTAGAAGACGATATCCATCTGGAGGGCGATCGCCTAGTTCGCTGTTTTCGGGTATGAGTCGGCGCGATCGCACTACAGCATCCCCAACTGGCAAAGCATGGAGAGGAAACAGGTGCAACCAACGATGAGGTATTAAAATTAATTGGGTGATGTGTGGTGGAATCAGTTCAATAATCTCATCGATATGCAGTATTTTTGACAGTTCTGCTAGTTGAGTGTTCAATTCACTACGCCATTGCTCTTTTTTCTTTGTGTAGCTATGCCGATAGTTATTTGCCCATCTTTCTAGTTCTTTTCTGCCTGTGTCGGATGAATAGCAAACAATGGGCTGTGGGTGGTTGCGAGTGATGATGAAGGTACGGAAGAATGGATCGCTGATGTACCACTCTACAATTGCCGTGTAGTCATCTAACAGATCTTGGATTTCAGAAAATTGGATAGGTTTAACCTTTTGAGTAATGCTGAACTCTGGATCGTAGAGTTTTATTTGCTCTAAAATTTCAGCTAACTGTTGCTGTAATGTGTTGAGGTAGCTTTGAGTTGGATTTAGCTCTGTTGACAAACTGGTAAAGAGTTGATTTCTTGCTTGAATATCATTAGTTATAACTTGCTCACTAGCCAAATTTCCAATTTCTTCAGAGTTCTCTTGTGGCTGCATCGCTAGCATTTGGCGGCGTAAGCGATCGAGTTCAATCAAAATTTCTGATGGGACTTCTCCTTGTGGGTAAACATCTCGATTTACCAAAAGTTCGACTAAGTTCCGAGCTTTGCTGCGCTCAGCGTATTCTACTGCTTTCTCTGGTTGACCAATCAACAGACAGGCAGCGATGATTAGCTCATAAATTTTAATCGCATTTTCTAATATTTCTTGCTTGCTTTTTTGGTAGACTGCCCAAGCTTGGCTCTGTTCTACACCTTGAATCGCATAGTCTAACCCCTGAATAGCTGTTGCCCAGTCTCCTATCTCAAAAGCTGCCAAACCGAGGCTTCGCCCAGTTTGGAGGCAATTTATGGGAAAAGTAGCAGGTGTGTAGATTTCTAGGGCTAACTGGAAACTCTCCATCGCCTTAGTAATCTCTTCCATTTCAAAATAAACATTACCTATATTGTGTTGAATCTGCGCCCATTCTTTCTGGAAAGGGTCACGAGTGTATACCTGCAAAGCAGCCTTGAAACAATCGATAGCCTTTTCTAAATTATCTCCTCGTTCTTCCCTGCTAAGACTACAATAGGCAGCACCCAAATTATGTTGGAGCTTAGCCCATTGGTAGGGATAAGTTTGATAAGTGGCTACCTCCAAAGCATCTGAGAGACATTTGATTGCTGCTTTTGAATGAGCTACCCGTGGCTCCCCGGTGTGCCTCGCATAAGCACCACCCAAAGCGATTTGGATATCTGTCCATTGTTGGGGAAAGTCTTGGCGGGTAAATACTCCCAAGGCATTTGAGTGATAGTTGATCCCTATTTCCAAGTTCTTTGTTTGCTCCCCCCGGATACGATAAAAGTAGGCACTACCCAGATTTGCTTGAGTTCTAGCCCACTCGAAGGGCAAGGCTTCGCGGCTATTTACCTGCAAAGCAGCTACAAAACAGCCAATTGCGGTTTCTAAATTCTTCGCCCGCTCTCCAAGAATGCGATGACTGTAGGCAATATCCATATTATTTTGGATATTTGCCCATTCCTTTGCGAAACCTTCCCGATTGAATACCTGCAAAGCGTTTGAGAAACAGCCAATGGCAATTTCTAAATTCTCCGCCCGTTCTCCTCGACTACGCTCGCAATAGGCATCACCCAAACCGTTCTGGATCATTGCCCACATTTCAGGGATTACTTGGGGAGTGAAGACTGTCGCAGCTACCTCATAACCTGCAATGGCAATTTCTAAATTGTTAGCCTGGTTCTCCAAAGGGAACTGCTTAATCATAGCCGTGAAAAGGAGAATATTGCCTGCCAAGCTTTGCGCTTCCTTTAGCTCTGCTTTCGGTAGGGTAGCTGTCGCTCTAGTTCGCAACAGTTCAGCAAAGTTATCATCAAGTAATTTTAGGTTATCTTGGAGCAGCGAGTACAAAGCTTGCGGGTTGTCTTCGCTCTCAGAGGCTAACTGCAATGCCTGGAAAAGGAAAATAAGTTGGGAGTCGCGAGTTGTAGGTGGCGAAAAAGTAGAAGTTGATAATGATATTCCCAAGGAAGCAGCCATTTGACGGGCAATTTTAATTAAAAAATCAGCAACTTGACGACAGAGAAGTTTCACCTCTGGAGACTCACTCCTTTGCGCCCACTCTTCTGCCACTTCTACCATCGTCTGCACTAAGCCTTCATCAAGCAAGTGTGAGTTGGCGATCAAAATCTCCTGTCCCTGACTGGAGTTGCTAAGTAAGTCTCTGATGAGTTGGTGATAAGCTTTGATGCGTTCTTGGGTCATAGGGCTATGTAGCTATCGCAGGATAGGTTATTATGACGCTTATCCATAAAAGAGGGTGGACATTGCCCACCCTACTACTTACTGGTAGATTAGATTACGATTTAATGCCCTCGGCTTCAGCCACAATGAGGAGTGTCTTTAGCACGGTGTCGGGATTGAGGCTGATTGAATCGATACCTTGCTCAACCAAGAAACGGGCGAATTCAGGGTAATCGCTGGGGGCTTGACCGCAGATACCAATTTTGCGACCATTCCTTTTAGCAGCTGCAATAGCCATCTGGATCATCCGTTTCACGGCTTCGTTACGTTCATCAAATAAATGAGAAACCAAAGCCGAATCCCGGTCTAATCCCAAGGTTAGCTGAGTTAGGTCATTAGAACCGATCGAGAACCCATCAAATACCTCGCTAAACTCATCAGCCAAAATAACATTACTGGGTAACTCGCACATTACGTAAACTTCTAACCCATTTTTGCCCTGTTCCAGACCATTTTCTGCCATTTCAGCTAACACCTTGCGTCCTTCGGCAGGGGTGCGGCAGAAAGGCCCCATCAGGATAACATTGGTCAACCCCATCACGTCCCGCACCTTTTTCATTGCGTGACATTCCAAAGCAAATGCGTCCCTGTATTTCTCATCATAATAACGAGACGCCCCGCGCCAACCAAGCATCGGGTTTTCTTCTTTGGGTTCAAATTGCCGACCGCCCAAAAGATTGGCATATTCATTACTTTTGAAATCGCTCATCCGCACTATCACTGGTTTGGGATAAAATGCCGCAGCAATTCTCGCTACCCCTTGGGCTAATTTATCCACAAAGTACTGCGGTTTCTCTTCATAAAGTGCGGTCATTTGGGCAATCTTTACTTGTGCAGATTCATCTTGCAGCTTGTCGAAGTGAATCAAGGCTAAAGGATGCACTTTGATGTGATTGGCAATAATAAATTCTAACCGCGCTAAACCAACACCATCGCAGGGAAGATGGGAAAGACCAAACGCTTCTTCTGGATTCCCCACATTCATCATTATTTTGGTGCGGGTGCGAGGTAAATTTTCTAGCGCTACTTCTTTGACATCAAAAGGTAGCAACCCAGAATAAACTCGTCCTTCTTCACCTTCCGCACAAGAAACTGTTACTTCTTGACCTGTTTTCAAGATATCAGTAGCATCGCCAGATCCGACAATTGCGGGAATACCCATTTCGCGAGCAATAATTGCGGCATGACAGTTACAAACAATAACAGGCGTGTATTTGCGAGTGAATACGACATAATTATGATGTTCCGCAACGGTAATATTGAAGACATCACCATAACTTTCTTCACCAGTTGACACGACTCGCAGCATCCGGATATCTCCCGCCAAGAGTTCGTCAAACTTGCCAGACGGTCGAATTTCTCGCTCTGAGATGAGTAAATTATTATCTTTTCTCATCTTAATTTGCCCTAAAGCATCTTCGCCAAAGAGTTGGTTAGTGGCAAAGAAGCGTGTTTGGATTGTTCTTGGGGCAACATTTCCTTTGACTCGTTTGGTATGAAGGAAGATTTCGTTCAGCTTCTCTACGATTTGGACATTATAAATGTTTCGGTTTCTTGTTACTTGGGGAACGGTATTTATCTTCAAACAAGCGACAATAATGGCTTGCAGCAGAAGCTCTTCACTGACGTAGATATTGATGCGATTGTTGAAGTAACTCCCATCCCCGTCGATGACTCCCGCTAGGAACTGATAGCAGACTTCGGGACTGCTGTTGAGCAGGGTACTAACGATGTTTTGCTCTCGCTGATGTAATTCGTATGCGATCGCTTTAGAGTAGAGTCTGTAAGCGGTTGCTTGTCCTACAACCTGTTGTCCCCGAATATAACCGACAGATTCTTTTTTGGGGGAAGGGGTAAAAGACTTACCATAAAGAGTGCTGATACTCTCATTCATGGCAGCGATAAATGCTTGTTTTTCCGGGATATCTTTCTGAATGAATTGTACTTCCCCATGAGTGCGGCTTCGGTAAATAGAACCGTCTGTAAGCAGTCCGCCTAATAGGTAAGCCGTGTTTTGTTGTTCTTTGGTGCTGTGATTCAATTCTGGAATGTGTTGGCTGATGACAACCATTTCCTTTTGAGCTAGCATTTCTTGGATTTCAGTTTTGACATATTGACCCCCACGGATGTTGATCATTTTATGATCGGGAGTGAGGCGAAGGGTGTTGTCAGTAACTTTTCCTGTCTGAGACACACTGATATCAATCATTTTTGAGCGCCTTTTCATCGAGTCAATAATAGGTTTCCACTCGATTTTGTGTGTCTGGGTGTTTAAGGCGAGGGTTAATAATCCTTCATAACCTTGCTCGTGAATTTGTTGCAAGGTCATGAAGCCTTTGTTGGTTAAAATTCTAGTGTCGCCGTCAAAGCAGGTGCGCCCCCCTTTATTCGTAATAATGGCGCTAGCTTTTTTCATGATCGGTTCCCAGTCGGGGTCAGTTTTATCAGTTACTAAAACTTCCCCGGCTTGGAACAAATCAATTTTGTTAGCATTGAGAATTACCCTGGCTTTGCCCTGCCCGATCGCCTCTCCAACGCTACGCCCTGTTAGCAAAGGCACCTGCTGCGCCCCTACTAGATGATAGCTACGCAGGACTGTTTTACTCTTTTGAGATTGCACCGTTTCTGGACGAGCTTGTACAATGAAAAGTTCATTGGTAACGCCATCTTTTGCCCACTCAATATCCATCGGCATATCCTTGCCGTGGACATCACTGTAGTGATTTTCAATCAAACAAGCCCACTTAGCGAGTTGCAAAATTTCGTCATCGTTGAGGGCAAATTTCTGTTGATCGCTTAAGGGAACTCGCTCATTTTTAGTAATTTTGCAGCCCCCAACATCACACACTAATTTGAATTCTTTGCTGCCCAGCCGTTTGTCAATAATCGGGCGGAATCCATCTTTTAAAGTGGGCTTGAAAACTAGATATTCATCGGGGTTGACTGCCCCTTGAACCACATTTTCCCCTAACCCATAGGCGGCTGTAATTAAGGCGGCATTTTTAAAGCCAGTTTCGGTGTCAATCGAGAACATAACACCAGAGGAGGCTAAATCCGAACGCACCATTTTTTGCACGCCGACGGAGAGCGCAACATCAAAATGGTCGAAGTTCTTGATGTGGCGGTAAGAAATCGCACGGTCGGTAAATAGGGAGGCAAAGCATCGATGACAAGCTGCCAAAACTCCGGGAACGGTTTGAACGTTTAGGAAGGTTTCTTGTTGACCGGCAAAACTAGCATCGGGCAAATCTTCAGCGGTGGCAGAGGAGCGAACGGCTACATCCATGTCTGAGCCATAAAGCTTGCACATCTGTTGGTAAGCTGCGGTAATTGCTGTCCGTAGTTCCTCAGGGAAAGGCGTATGCATTAGCAATGCTCGTGCCTTTTTCCCCCGTTCCCGCAGGTTTTTGAGGTCTTCAACATCCAAGTCAGAAAATAGCGATCGCAGCTTGTCTTCTAATCCCGCTGACTGAATGAAATAGCGGTAAGCATACGCCGTTGTAGCAAACCCGTTGGGAACATTGACTCCCTGGCGCGTTAGCTGCTGAATCATTTCCCCTAAGGAAGCATTTTTGCCGCCTACCAAAGGGACATCGATAATCCCAACTTCATCGAACCAGAGAATTAGCGATCGCTCTTTGGATAAGTGCAATGACCTTTCTGTCGCCGCTGTAACCATAGCTTTTTCTCCTTTTGTAGCTTTAGTCTAGCGATGGCGAGGCTAAGAATGGGTAAATTAGATCACTTCTTCATTAATTTTGTAATTTCTTTGGGATCGCTGCAAAGTCAGCCGGTTTTGGTTATAATTTCCAGAGATTAAAGCTGCCAATTGGCAAAGAGGCGATCGGTAACTGGTCGGGATAAACCCTAAAGAATTCAGGGTAAATACTTAGGGATCGAGGTTAAAGGTAAACAGAGTTTGTGTACTTCACCCTTTTCTTTTCAGGCTTTTTTGCAGTTTTATTAACCTATTCTCCGTTTCCAGCCAAGTCCTGGTAGGCTGGAATTGCGCTCATTATTCCTTGCCAAGCTACAAGCAAAACGATAAAAGCCTCTATATCTTCTTGCACGCACAACAAAATAGCAGACCCAATGAAAAAATTACCCCAACTTTGTGAAGTTCGGGGGGGCAAGGGAGGAGCTGTTGTAGAGCAATAAAAAAGGGTAGGTCATCAGTTTGGGGAGCATCCCAATGAATTGCGCCCACACCCTGATGAAGGGTGTGGGCGTGTATTTGCAATTCACGGGATGCTCCCATCAGTTTGTGATAGGAAATTGAGAAGTGACCAGTTCCCTATCACCCAAGTAACACGTTTCTACTCTTTAGACACTTGTATGAAACTTTATATCCCAACCGCCTTACTTTCCATTTGGCGATTGCTTGATTGAACAGCGATCGAACCATTCTTGGTAAGTTGCCTGATGCTCTGCATCTTCTAGAATGATTTCCACTCGCACTTTGGCGCACCCATGATGACGCTGATGAGCGATCGCATCTAAAATTCGACTTGCTGTTCTTGGTGAATCAAATTCACCTCTGACTGTTGGCTGAGTGTCAATTGTAGATTTAGTGTCGAAACTAGCCGTTTCAATCAGCTCAAGACCAGGAATTTCTCCTTGTCCTAAATCAATTTCTGCAAGTTTTTTGTGTTCGGGGCTGACTTGTTCAACAATTAGAATCTCTCGGCGGACTGGCACCTCTACCATGCGGGTTTCGATTTCTTTGCGAACGATCACTTCGCCGACTTTATGTTTGCTACTGTCAATGATTAATCGCTCTTCTAGCAACCGAAAGATTTCTTCCTCGACAACTTCTGACTCTGTACTAAAAGTATTAGAAGCATCTTCTGGCATACTATCTCGCTCCAATTCTTCGGGGTGACTATTTAATTCATCTGGCGTTGGTATGACGGAGGCAGTCGAGGCATCTGTTACTTCCCGTGCAGTTGTCCTTGACATTTGTGTAGTTTCTAAAAGCTCCACATCCGTCGTTTGTTCTGATAGTACATATTCAGGCAAATACTGGGTTTCCGCTTTGCTAACGTCTACAAAAAGCGTTTTCCTGGGCGAGTCAACCTGCTGAATATGCTTGCTTCTGATGAGAAATAGAGGGGCATTTTTAGTCAACCCATCTTGAGATATAACTAGGTTTAGCTGACGCTCTGGATCGAGATTTACATCCTTCACATTTCCTAACAGCAAGTTCTCCCGATCTCTGACTGCAAAATCTTTTAGTTTATTCTGCAATTTATTTAGCAAGACATTAATCCGGATATCGTTTCGCCTTGCTCCTTGCCCTTGTGCCAACGTTTGATTGTTCATTTTACAAACTTCCTAAATGATCTTGAAGCAATCGTCTTTACTTCCATTTATGAACGGGTGTTTATAAAGATAAAAAGCCAGCCCCGATCCCAGTTTGAATTTTAGATTTGGGATTTAGCATGGGGAAAGGGAATCGCCGCCGGGAGCATATCCGTTTTGCAAGCAACAAATCTTCAGATGGGTTGAGCGACTAAGCGTTACCCAACCAAATAGACCAGAATGTTGGCGCGGACAACAACCCAACCTATCAAGATACAAAGGTAATATGGTTCCCTCTGTGTCAGTGTTTCAAAATTTACATTCCTTTCCCCAAACTCAAAGAGTATCTAGGAAGAATTGACTAATAAACACCCGATATGCTTAAGCGTTTTATTGAAAATTAGGTGGTTGTATAATTTTCATCCATCCAACAGCGAGGTAGGCTTTCTCCAGAAGGAAAAATTAAGTCTTTCTTATCAAAAGAAGCTTCCTCCTGTTCCTCTTGTCCTGCTTGATCTCGTCCTGAAATAGCATCCTTATTAGGATTGAACAGCTCCTCAATATTGAGGATTTCTATCAAATCGCCAGTTTGTTTGTTTTTGAGAAACATGAGGACTTTCTAAATAGATGATCGAGTGCAAGGCAGTGGTAGTGCAAAGCTACCTCTAAAGGCGCAGGCAGAGCTAATAATTTGCCCTGCCTGCCTGCACGGTTTTTATTCGCTCAAATCAGCTGATTTAACCGCTCGTTGGAGGGCTTCTTAAATCCGGTCAGAAGGTAAGTTAGTAGGGCGATCGCTCATGGGTTGACCGTCCGTATTCACATCCAACTCTTCCCGACGAATCGTTTCTTCCGCGTCAACCGTTTCGCGGTCTACGACTTTTTTCACTCTGACTTCTTCACGCACAAAAGCTTCCTTGTGGATGTCAGGAGTTTCTTCGTAGATTTCCATGCGGGCAACTTCCCCTTCTTGGAAATTAGCTTGACCAGGAGCAACGGCTGTTCCCGCGTCTGCTGGAGTGACTCGCTCAATCACCACTCGCTCTTTTTCAACTGGCACTGAAACTCGTGCAGTTTCGGTTTCAATGCGCTTACCAACCGCTACTTCCCCGGTTTTAACGCGAGTTTTGTTAGCAATCAACCGCTCTTGGTACAGTTTGAGAGTTTGATGATCCCGATCGTTCAGTCCGTACAAAGCTGGCTCTTGCTGATAGTTGTAGGTACCCCGATCGTAAGCGTCATTGTTAGGCATAGCCGCTGCGTAGGAGGTATCAACAGGTGCTGCATCAACGGTAGCAGAGCTAACAGACGCTCCAGTAGAAGGAGTGCGATAAACGCCTCTTACCCGTTCTTCATAATCGTAGTCAGTCGTCGTAGCCTCGTTGAACTCTGGTAAAGCTTCTGCTTGCTCTCTGGTCATCCCAATGGCATAGACCCGATCGGTGTCGTAATCGATTCGAGAACGACCAATTGGTAGTAGAACTTTTTTGCCGAAAATCCAAAATCCTAGGTCAACAACTAAATACCGAAAATGACCTTCTTCATCAACCAGAACATCGCTAACAGTTCCAATTTTATCTTCGGTACTACTTTCTGAATAGACCCCCATTCCATGAAGGTCATCTCCTTCAAAAGTCTCGCTGTAGTTTGGATCGAAGTCAGTGAGTTTTAAAAGAGGCATGATTCTATTCCCTCAACATTATCCTATATTTGCCATCTTATGAATTTCTTTAGTTATCTCCATCTCCCTAGCGACTGAATTAACTCGCGTTAAGTAACTCATGCAAAAATTAAATCAAATAAAAATTTAAACTTGGGTTATTGAGGATGTAGCTTGGTGGTTGAGCTTGAGTTTTCTTGGCAGTAACTGATAGCAACAAATATTAAGGAATATTAATTAACAGAAAGTTAAGATAAACAAATGCGTATTTTTAAGGGGTGAAAAGTCATTAAGGGTTAAATAGGAAATATTTAATATTATCTAATAAGTTCAAAAATTAATCTGCCTAACGGTAGAAAATCAGAATGTATAATCAGTCGTGGTTCAAGCAGGTGCAAAAGCACCGTGCGATCGCAGTCATTCGCGCACCACAGATAAAGCTGGGTCGCCAAATGGCTCATGCGGTTGCGTCTGGGGGAATGCAGTTGATTGAAATTACCTGGAATAGCGACTCGCCAGCAGAATTGATTGCTGATTTGCGTTCAGAATTACCCGCGTGTACGATTGGCACGGGCACTGTATTAAATCGGGAACAGCTTAAAGACGCGATCGCCGCAGGTGCCCAGTTCGTCTTTACTCCCCACGTTGACCCAATCTTGATTCAGACAGCAATGGATAGCGGCGTGCCGATGGTGCCAGGGGCGCTGTCTCCGACGGAAATTGTCACTGCGTGGCAAGCAGGTGCCAGTTGTGTCAAAGTGTTCCCCGTCCAAGCGGTAGGCGGTGCCAGCTACATCAAAAGTTTGCAAGGACCATTGGGACAGATTCCCTTAATTCCGAGTGGCGGTGTCACGGTGGAAAATGCCAAAGAATTTCTAGCAGCCGGAGCGATCGCTGTCGGACTTTCCGGCAGTTTATTTCCCCAAAACTGGGAAGCCATTGCGTCACACTCTGGATGGGATGCGATCGCCAAACGCGCTCAAACTCTGATGCAATTGGTAAATGACTCCACAAGCTGAGTTACGATTGAGCTAATAAAAAACCGACATTAGTTGCTCCTAGCAGCTACCAAGAGCTTTTCGCTGAATTTCTCTAACCGATCCACCGAGTGAGATGATTGGCCATGAAAAGCATCATTTCTTCTACTTTGCTGCGTCGCCCAGTTGCATTATTTGCCGGGGCAGTGGTGGCGCTTACGGCTTTAGATGCTGCTTTAGCACCCGCTCTGGCTCAAACAAAGCAGCAGATCGTCGCTGCAAAAATGCAGGAGTTGCAACAATCTGAGCAACGCTGGATTCAGATTGACCTGTCTAAGCAACGACTGGTTGCCTGGGAAGGTGGAAAACCCGTCTATGCAGTTGTTGTTTCCACAGGCAAAGGTTCAACTCCCACTCGCACTGGCACTTTTGCCATTAAATCCAAACATCGGTACGCCCGGATGCGTGGGGCTGATTATGATGTTCCGAATGTTCCTTACACGATGTATTACTACGGTGGTTATGCCATTCACGGTGCTTATTGGCATCGCCGATTTGGGACTCCCGTTAGCCACGGTTGCATTAATGTAGCCGTTAATCATTCTAAATGGGTATTTAACTGGGCTGCGGTAGGGACGCCGGTGGTAGTTCATAAGTGAGAAAAAAAAGGAAAACATAGTTTCTTTCGCCCTGAAACGTTTTTATTATGTAAAAATCGGGCAGCAATTGCAAAAATCTGCCTAAAGATAGTTTTAGCTAAATATCAGATAGGGAAACCTAACCTTAGCTACTTTCATAGACTCGAAAGTGAGGTGTGTCATTAAAAGCCAAATTTGCTTTGCTTGGTTACGTCGTTCTGGAACCTTCTGGGCAAGTATCGCCCTAATCTTTGCGACTTTGTTTTCTTGGTCAACACCGGCGCTGTCAGCATCAAAGTCAGTAAGGGCAAGGGAGACATCGCAACAGCTCAACCAATCTACTAGACGATCCGCGCGATCGCGCAGAGCCATGAGGAAGCGCATCCGGGTTCGGAGAACAGCCGCCAGCAATAAGGTTCGCCTTCGCAGAAGAGTCGCCAGCAACAAGGTTCGCCTTCGCAGAAGAGTCGCCAGCAACAGTATTCGCGCTCGGCGATCGCAGCGACGCTGGATTGAAGTTAACCTCTCAAAGCAACGGTTAATTGCCTGGGAAGGTGGAAGACGGGTTTATTCTGTCCCCATCTCCAGTGGTAAGCGCTCCACCCCGACTCGCGTCGGTACTTTCACCATTCAATCAAAGCACCGCTCGACCCGGATGCGAGGCAGGGGCTACAACGTTGCCAATGTGCCCTACACGATGTACTACTCCGGCGGCTATGCCATTCATGGAGCATACTGGCATAACCGCTTTGGCACCCCAGTCAGCCACGGCTGCGTCAATATGCCGGTCGGTCAAGCCCGCAAGTTGTACAGCTTCGCCTCACCGGGCACAAAAGTGGTTGTACGTCGCTAAGGGGGAATGGGTAATATCAAATCCATCTATTTACCCATTATAAAAGAACCCCACCCCCACCCCTCCCCGCTTGCAGGGAGGGGAGCCGGAGGCGATCGCTCTGGGGGTGGGGTTCTTCTTAATTGCCGGTAATCAACCGGATTTGATATAAGGACTGATGACTTAAACCTAGCTCAGCTCAACGACAGGCTGATTGTCCAATAGTGTTTGATTGGTCAGCAGGTCTTCAACGGTGATTCGCAGGAAGCGATCTCGATCGACGCGAAACATAAGTTTAATGCGATCGCTTCCTGGATACCCCGGTGGTGTCAACTTGGCAATGGTACGGGCACCCTCGCGGTCGTTGAGGGGCTGTACCGATGTCTGGTCGCTGCCCAGACGACGGGTGATTAAGCGATCGCCATCGAAATACACTTCTGTGCTGCCGGTTTCAGCGCCTAACTCTCCGATAATTAATTCGATGCTGGGTTGGTTTTCCACCGAAGCACCCAGAACTAATTCCACAGGTTGGCTCATCGGGTAAGCTTGCCCTGAGTTAATTAGCTTATGCCAGTTGTGGCGGGTATTCCGGCGATCCCAGTAGCGGATGCCGTAGCTATGGTAGAGAAAATCTTGCAGTTCGACGCCTTGACTCAGCTGGAGGGCACCTTGCGCGATCGCTTCAAAGGGGCGATCGCAACGAATTTTGCTCTTGTCAAAGTATTGCTGCACCCACGTCTGTACGGCGGGGATTTGTACAGTACCGCCCACTAATAAAACAGCATCAATATCTGACACTTCGATGCCTTGCCGACGCGCTTGCTGCAACACTTGAGTCATCGATTCATCTAAGCGAACAAAAAATTGGTGTTCTTTGAGGATGGCTTCAAAGCGATCGCGATTTAGTTCTAGTTCGTAACTCTCAAAAGTTTCATCATTAAAATAAACCTCATTCGCCTCTGTTTGCACAGATAACTGAATCTTTAACCGTTCTGCCAATCGTGTCGTCAAAGGTGTCGGCTTCAATTCTTGAGTTTTGGCAAAATAATCAACAACCCAGTTGTCCAGATCGGAACCGCCTAAATTTTGTCCAGCTTTCGCTAATACCCTGGCCGTTTTTGCCTTCTGTCCTGACTTTTCAGCTAGCTGTTTTTTTCCCCATTTGAGAATAAAACCAAGTGGCTTCTGAGTTTCTGTCATATCCAGCCGCACCAGGGAAAGATCCAGCGTCCCGCCGCCAAAATCTACCACCAGCACCACACCCCCATCTTTCATTCCATAGCCCAAGGCAGCCGCTGTGGGTTCATCCAACATCCGCACTTGTTCCACCGGAAGAGATTGGCATACCTGCCCCAGCCACTTGCGGTAGGCTTCAAAACTGTCTACTGGCACCGTTAATACCAGAGACTGTCCTACATCGGGGGTAACGGCATGGAGTTTCTCAATCAGCTGGTTGAGGAACCATTGCCCGACTTGCTCAAAAGTAACGAACTGCCCATCCAGTTCTGGGAGAAATCCTTGAATATCAGCACCAATTCCTCGTTTAAAGCTGCGGAAAAAGCGGGCATCGGTGGTGAGATCGAGACCGCGATCGCGTACAGCTTGCCCCACCACTACCGTCGAGAGTGCAGCATCCTCAACATAGAGCAAACTGGGAATCAGGGGGGGATTCTGCCCAGCGATGACCGATAACCCAGGTAGGCTCACGGTTTCTGGTTGCTGGAGGGCTGGATTCCAGCGAGCGATAACCGTATTGCTAGTTCCAAAATCAATTGCGATCGCCATTCAGCTTCACACCGACAAACCGGCATCACGTCCTCAAGGATTTTATCAACGAATATCCCTGTTTCCCTTCAAACTCAGTTTTCCCGCTTTTTTTGTCTGACTTGAAGGCTGCTAAACCTCTATGCTGTCGAGCTTATCGCTTTTTTAGTAGTTTAATATACATTTTCCTTGCCTTTTGTTGATTTCTCTGGTACTTTGGCAACTCCCTCTTTGGACGCATGGCAAGTAAATGAAACATTTTTTAACATGGAAGTGTCAATGGAAATGTCAGGAGTTATTAAAAGTCCTCAAGCCTTTTAATTGCTAAATAACGATTAAGTCTCCTCAGAAAAAAGGCTAAAAAAATGAATAACCAGCAACCAACAGAAGCTGCTAAGTTCTTGGCAAACTTCAAAATCGGTCTATGGTTCTTCGGTATTTCCTTTTGGCTATTTGGGATTACCGATAGAAGTATCGCTTCATTTTCAGATGGATATCTTTCTGCCACAGACATCGCGCAACTAGCTACGGCGACGTTTTTCTTTGTGAGCTGGCTCCTTTTAAAGCCAACCTCAAGGCAAAAGCAGGTTTAAGACAGGTGGCACTCGGAGGGTTTTTCTAGGGGCATCAAGTCGCCAGCAAAAGACGAGCGATCGCATCTAGCACAGGCGGCGAAGCACCATTGGTAGTGCAGAGTCAAGCATGAATCAGTAGAAAAAATTTCAATCTTTTGAATTATTATGTCTAGCAATATTCTTCAAAAAAATGACTTTAAAGTCATAAACAATCAGTACCTAGAAATTTCTCTTTTTATCACCAACTTCAAGAATGGAATTTGGGTATTTGGGATTCCATCTTGGCTATTCGGAATCACCGATAGAACAGTTGCATCCTTTGCTGATGGCTATTTATCAGCGATAGAAGTTATACACTTATTTACAGCTTCTTTCTTCTTTCTAAGTTGGCTGTATTTAAAGCCAGATCAAAGCTTAACGAGCGATACTTTAGGCATAATCCAAAACTACCGAGCCGATGCAAATTCTTACCAGTATGAAGGATATCTATCAATTCAAGCCAGAATGCTTGAATTGCAAGAGCAGCACATGATAGGGCAGGAATATATTTTACCTTTTCCCTATCTCTGCCAAATCTATCATTTATTGAATTTAAAACATTTGGAAAGCATTCACAACTTTAGCCTGAATAACTTAAAAATTATTAATGTGAGTTATTTCCAGCCTACAGCCATCGGTGGAATGGTGAAATTCCAAACCGTTTTAAATTCTCCAATCAATCCTTTAAGAATTTGGAGACAACCTATCGTTGAAGTGGACTTAACATTGCATAGTCCCTATACGGTTGAACTCAGCATTCCGGTTTACAATGGCAAAAGGATCGTTGTAATCTTCAATGCCATTCCGCTCAGTAACACCGAACATAAATTCTTGGTAGACATTTACAGTGACTTGGAGTGGCCCAGACCTTTATTGCAAATTATCTTGCATTTTGCCTCTTGTTTGACACTGTTTGAAGATTTGCCCTACCTACAGAAACTAGCCCAAAGAAATATACAGCGGTTAGTTAGCTTAAATAGGGTTTCAAATCATGAAACAATGTGGCTTTTTCAAAGATTCGTAGACCTATACGGTTCAAGTATAGAATCCTCCGAACCCAAAGCAATTAAAGCGATTGAGGAGTCGCAGGGGGCTACCAGTTTTAAGTAGGACAGTGGAGGAACCTCGCCCCCAACCTCTCTTCGACTTCAGGAGGGCAGGATGGTTTCATTGAGGTGGAGAAAAACCCACGGTAAGATCAAATACAGGACTTACGCAAATATCACCACATAGTAAGGGCAACCACAGGGGGATTGAACCCGAAAAAACGCTATATGTATAAGCTTTGCGTAAGTCCTGAAATACACGCTTGACTTGATTAGCCAGTATTCTCAGCCCAGTTGGAATGGTGGGAGAGATCGCAAAACCATTTAAAATAGCCCAATGGACAGGCGCATTGCCGCCAGGACAGGCGACGTGTTCCGAAAACGCTTATATCTTTCGGCACTTTCAAAAAAGTTAGTATTATCGTAGAAATCGGTCATTGCGTTGTGTCCCTACTTAGAAAACAGAGAAGTAGAGATAACCGAGCCAGTAAATCAAGTTAACGGCTATGAGTAGTGCTTTGCCGATGTAGGAGTGAACCATCCCGAAGACGTAAACTGTCGCTACCAGCACCAGCAACCGCTCAACGAAAGAAACAATCGTGCCGTATTTGTTAGTATCCCAATAGGAGATAGGGCTGATAAAACGATAATCGCTGAAGGGTAAAAAATGCCTGTGCGCGTCATCGCTGTGGACGGGTAAGTCTCCGAGGGAATGTAGCATCATGCTCAGAAAGACGATTTCAATGGGTTTCCACCCGTAGTAGTGAGCGATCGCTACCCCAATTAAAGCGAGTGGAATTGAATGAAATAGGTGGATAATATTTTGCCAAAAAGGTTGGTAGTAAGCGGTTGACCAGATTTGGCGTTTCGGTAGGTGTTGAATATATTTCGCCACAAGGTAGAAAACAAAAATTGGAATATCGGGTAATATAGCGCCGAACACGATTAGGAGATTAAAGTGCGATTGTTGCGGTTTGGCGAGAAGGGCGAGATTGAGGATGGCATGGCTGGGCGTATTCACGATTATTGCTGGAATTGGTTTGATTGGTTTTGTCTTTGGTATCCTCCAGGCTGGCTGATTTTATTCAACCGCCACTGGCAACACTATCACGCCGATCCCGATGGTTGGAATTGGCTGGAGTATGGATTGTTTCTAATTCCTGGGGGATTTTATCTGGCGTTGCTGATTCGCTGGATACGTCTCGGTTTTCGTTCCCCCCACCAGGGAGAAGGGCAGTTCGATCCAAATTATCAGCAAGCTTTCCGAGATGAAGTGCTAGCTCCAATTGTGAAATATTATTTCCAGGGAGAACTACAACAACTCGAAAATTTACCTCAAACCGGGCCATTGATTGTATCAATGAACCATGCGGGAATGTCTTTTCCTTGGGATATTTTGGGATTAGGAACTCTCTTAAGTCAGACACGGGAATGGATTGTGCAACCGCTGGCGGGTGTTTCTTTGTTTGAACATCCCTGGGTGATTTGGTGGCTACCTCCGGGATGGTCGCAAGTTTTGGGTGGTGTTAGGGCAGAAGCTGATGAATTTGAAGCGGCGGTGGCTCAAAAAACAATCTTACTATACGCCCCGGAGGGCATACGCGGGCCGGGGAAAGGTTGGAGAAAACGTTATCAGTTAGACACTTTTCATCCAAGTTTTATCCAGTTAAGCGATCGCTATCGCATTCCCATTCTGCCAGTTGCTTGCATCGGCAATGAATCTTTGCATCCTTGGGCAATCAATCTCAAAAAATTTGCAAGAGCCATCTACTTGCCTTTCTTGCCTCTATCTTTTTTGATGTTCGCCTTTATTCTCTTCCCATCAATGGGTGTTTGGGCGATGCGAAGTCGGCTGCGTTATTTTATTCAGCCTCTCTATCAAACTTGGTCAACAGAAGCTGTTGAAGACGAGCAACTTCCCGAACCAAAAACTTCGGCGCGGCAAGAGCGAACCACTGCTTACCGACACGCACAACTATTACAAGAAAAGCTGCAAAGTCAAATTAACCAACTCTTGAGCAAAAAGTAATCTGGGTTTGATTTGCATTCAATCAGTTTTTGCAGGAAGTTGGTCAAAATTCAACTTCTTAGCCTGTAAAATAATTGGAGATAATACCGCTTTGTCTTGTCCCGCAGGCACGGCTTTCCGCCATGCAGTGATGCCGCCAGATAAGACTGCCATCTTTAACCCCGTCCCCTCTAACATCCAGTAGGCTTTAGTTGAACGCGCTCCTTTGGTGCAATATAACACTACCGTTGGTTCGGGTTGATTGGGTTGAACGCTCTTTTTCACCAATGCCTTAACGCGCTCAACTCCTATCCCTGTTTCAATCTGAGTCAGGGGTACCAGTGGAGTTTGGGCAATATGATCTTTAGCGTACTCTTCTGGCGATCGCACATCAATTAGGAACACTGGCTTTAGTTTTCCTTGCTGCAACTGTGCTACCGTCACTTTGTTTGCATATTTGCCAGTCGCGATCGCTTGGATGTCGATGTCTGCGATCGCGATCGCGGCACCTAAAGCACCTACACTGAAAGCGACAATCCCTAAAATTACAGGTAAAGGGCGTAAACGACTGGTTATTTTAGTCATTATTTGCATAAAACTTTCCGATGAGTGGCATCTCGATCTCACTACCATAGCAACCGTAATACTGAGATGTCATTATTCACAATTAGAAATAAAAACTTTAAAATATCAAATTTTTTTATATACTCTCTATTTTTTTAGCATGATTCATAAACTTTTTTCGTTTAAAAAACGGGTAGAGTATTTGTCCAAGATACCCAGAAGGCACAGGCTCAGATATACCATACTTCTCCGGCATTTTACCCGCAGGCATATAAAGGGTGCCGAATACTAAATCTAAAATTGGAAGCTGAGCCGCAAAGTTTTTGTCATATAACTTTCGATCGGCAGTATGATGCCAATGATGAAATTCTGGTGTAGCAATTATCCACCTGAGCCATCCAAATCCAATCTTGATATTGGCATGGATAAAGAAGGCTTCAAAAGCACCAAAAAGAAAAAATACAGTGAATGTTTCTTTAGTGAAGCCTAATATGTATAGAGGGACTATCTGAAAAATTTTTGTAAATATTTGGTCAATGGGATGCAGACGCACCGCAGCCAACCAGTCCATATTTTCTACGCTATGGTGAATCGCATGGAATTTCCACAGCCAAGGAATCTTGTGAGTGAGTTTATGAGCAATGTAATATCCAGTATCAGCGATTAAAAGTGCTTCTATAAACTGCAACCATACAGGTTGAGAGGCAACTTTTGTTTGTAATTCTGAATTGATTAAGCTTCTGAGAAGATGCCCTATTAATATTCCACTAATTGCTATTCCTGCCGTTCTGCCAACAAAGTAACCGATAAAATAATGGATGGCATCTGTTCCCCATCCTTTACGAAATATCTTCTGTTTGTGTAAAAAGAATATTTTTTCTATAGGGACTAATATAAACAGCAGTAACAAAAAGCCTTTGACAACATCAGGAAGCATAACTTTTAAGCATTATTGATCAATTATGGTGGGCAATCTCCACCATACGCCTTTTTTGGATTTAGCGAGGCTGGGTAGTGTCTTCTGATTGCATTTTTCCACCACAAAAATCCATAGAAACTGTATTAATAGCGTAAAATACGCCGACAGTTAATAAGGCTCCCAGACCCATAACACCCAGTATCCTAATCCCTAAAAAAACTAATAAATTATTCAGTTTTTTAGGAAAAATATTTGCTTTTAATTGATTGCTTAAATCTGGATTTATTGTGACATTTTCCAGTTTTTTGTTAGAGGGAGTTGGTGAATTAAATTGGGATAGTGTTGTTACTAATTTTTGTTCTTTTTTCTTCTTAAGTTGCATGATTGCCTCCGGTAAATTGCTTGATTTGTAAAATTGCTGTTTCAGGCGATCGCTATATTTTTTAGGTGTGGTACTAGGGTAGCGGATGAGTATTAGAACCGCAAGTCAGGACACCCTTTTGGTAAGTTGGATCGGCGGGAGGTTTGCTACTAGGGGTATCTGTCTCGCATAATATTGCTAACGTTGCCTTGTGATTTTTAGCTGCCTTCTTGTCTACATTAGATGTAGGTACTATGAAGACAGCCCCAACATAGCTCTTCAGCGGTTTTGAGGCAGTTTTTTGAGCGATCGCGTAGTTAAATACTGTTGTTTTTGTTGCCCGAAGAGAATATTCATAATTGATTGTTCTAGTTGGAATACCTTGATCCAGTTTCGGAAGAGAAGCAACAAAAGTACCATTTTCTAAATAGTAAGCTTGTTGTCCTCTGTTTATAGAGCTGATATATTGTTTTCCTTCCGATTGTTTGGCTTTATTGGCACAACCCAAAAAATTAGGCAAAGCCATAGCTGCCAAAACACCAACAATTATCATAATAACCAAAATTTCAATGAAGGCAAAACCTTCATTTTTGTTTTTGTTAAATAAATATTGTAACCACTTAGCTCGGAGGTAGATGCTCATCTTCAGTCTTTTTCAGTAAATAAAGCCGATATAGTATTTTGTGCTTGGCGTGCGTGCAAAGTACAAAATGCTTTAAGAAGTATTCACTGGCAAGATGAGAAATTCCTGAAAAGTTTAGATTTTGGATTGCTTAGATGCCAATTCAAAATCTAAACTTTCTTCCGAGTTATCTATCATTAAGGCGAGTAACGGTAGATTTCTGTGGTGTTAGAACCGCAAGCGACTTCGCCATTTTGATAAGCTGGCTCTAGTTTGATTGCACCGGGAGCATTCGCTTGACACAGAATAGTTACTGTTGTCATTTCACGGGTAGCAGCCGCTTTGGATTTTACCTCAGTAGCAGGGACTACAAACACAGCCCCAACGTAACTGTTACGTCCTTTACTTCGGGATATTCCGTAACTAAAGGCAGCCGAAGCAGTGGCACGAGTTGAATATTCGTAGTCATCTCCCTGCTTTTGAAGGCGGATTCCCAACTTATTAAAGTCGTTGGCAAAGGATTTTTTATCAGAAAAATGGGCTTCTTGAGCTAAGTTGATTGCCTCAATATTTTCTTCCACTGCTGATTGCTTGACTGGGCCGCAGTTCAACATGGGAGGAAACCCAAGTGCCAAAGCAATGGGATTACTTACTAATACCAAACCCCCTATCGTTAGTAGACCCGTTGCGAAAAAGAGTATTTTTTTCCGATCTTTGAGGGAAGCTTGCCAATTGTAAAGATGCGATGAATTTGGTTTTGTAGACGCCGCAAATTTACAGATTGGTGCGTTTTCCAAAAGATGTCGTTTGGTTTTGGCTGTAGTTTTTACCAAGGTTCGTTCCTTTTTCTTTTTCAGTTGTATTGTTGCACCCTTCTAAACCATTTGTTTGGTCTGAAACTGTTTTAACTCACTGGGCGCGATCGCGCCATACTCTGTAATAATTGCTGAAATTAATTCAGCGGGAGTGACATCAAACGCTGGGTTGTAAAACTCCACGCCAGCAGGGGTGAGAAGCGTATCGCCAACTTGGTAGATTTCCGAAGCGTGGCGCTCTTCAATCGGAATTTTGTTGCCAGAAGATAACTCAAAATCAATCGTAGAGAGGGGTGCAGCAACGAAGAAAGGAACATTGTGAGCCTTGGCAACCAGTGCCAGACTGTAAGTGCCAATTTTATTAGCAGTGTCACCATTGGCGGCAATTCTGTCAGCACCGACAACGACTGCATCAATTAAACCCTGTTTCATGCAGTGAGCAGCCATGCTATCGGTAATCACCGTAACGGGAATGCCCTCTTGGACGCATTCCCAAGAAGTCAGCTTCGCACCTTGCAAGCGAGGACGAGTTTCATCGGCATAGACTCGCTCCAGACGCCCATCTCGCCACGCAGAACGAACAACGCCCAAGGCAGTGCCATAGCCAGCAGTTGCCAAAGCTCCAGCGTTGCAGTGAGTCAAAATAACCAGTTTATGGGGCTTAGAGGGTAAAGCTTTTAAACCATGATCGCCGATTGCCTGACAAGTTTGCAAGTCTTCTGCATTAATCGTTTTAGCAGTAGTGAGTAGAATAGATTTGATTTGTTCCACGGTGCCGAGAGACTCATAAGCAGTTCTCAACATCCGCGCGATCGCCCAAAACAAATTAACCGCAGTTGGACGAGTTTGCCGCAACATCTCGGCAATTTGCTCCAACTTGGTCAAAAATTCCTCATGCTTGTCTGTCTGAATCTCCCTTGCCCCCAGGTACATCCCGTAGGCAGCAGCAACACCGATAGCCGGTGCCCCCCGGACAATCATCGTTTTAATCGCCTGCGCCATATCCTCGCAGCAGCTGATTTCAACAAACGTGTACTCAGTGGGCAGCCGGTTTTGGTCGATGAGCAAAACGCGGTCTTGGTTCCAAATAACCGGATAAACTTGAGTTTTGGTAGACATATCGGCTGTGAGTTGTTAGTCATCAATATGATAGTTTCTAACAACTTAGCCGATATTTACCCGACAAACTGCTTTTTTACCTTCTGCCTTCTCCCAAAAATACTTAGGGTAATTTTGGATTAACGCAAAAGAACGCCCAAAGCGCAACCGATATCTTTGCGTACCTCTGCGTTAACCTCTGCGTACCTTTGCGTTAAAAAAACCTACCTTTAACCCATAACTGCTGACAGCTGAGGACTAAAAGATTTCCGCACTCGCTCAGCAATTTGAGCCGGTGTCAGACCCAGTTCCGCCATCGACTGTTCTGGCGTAGCATGATCCACCAATACATCAGGCACGCCAATCCGCATGATCGGCACCATCAGATGATTATCCAGCAAGCTTTCTGCCACAGCCGAACCAAAGCCGCCAATGACGCAGCCTTCTTCCAGCGTCACCACCCGACCAATTTGCTGAGCCAGAGGCAAAATTAACTCAGTATCCAGCGGCTTAGCAAAACGAGCATTGACGACAGTCGCTTCAATTCCATGTTCGCTCAAAATCTCCGCTGCCTGCATGGCGGGATATACCATCGAACCATAACCCAGTATCAAAACATCATCGCCTTGGCGCAAAATTTCTGCTTTGCCGATGGGTAGTTCTTCCCAGCCTTCTTCCATCAGGGGCACCCCGTAGCCATTGCCGCGAGGATAGCGCATAGCAATCGGGCCATCGGTGTAGTTAACCCCAGTCACGATCATCTGCTGCAATTCAGCTTCATCTTTGGGTGCCATCAACACCATGTTCGGGAGACAGCGCAGATAGGCGATATCGTACATCCCTTGGTGCGTCGGACCGTCAGCACCGACAATTCCGGCGCGGTCAAGACAGAAGAAGACGGGTAATTTTTGAATGCAGACATCGTGAACGATTTGGTCGTAGCCGCGTTGCAGAAAAGTCGAGTAAATCGCGGCAACGGGTCGCATCCCTTCACAAGCCAAACCGGCGGCTAAAGTGACAGCGTGTTGTTCGGCAATGCCGACATCAATGTATTGCTTGGGCAGTTTGCTGGCGAGTTTGTCTAAACCCGTGCCAGTCGCCATTGCTGCTGTGATGCCAACAATTTTGGGATTATTCTCGGCAAGTTTAACCAGCGTGTGGGAAAAAACTTTGGAATAAGCGGGAGGCTTGGGTTTGCTGGAGGGAACCGCTTTACCCGTGGCTAGGTTAAAGGGGGATTGCGCGTGGTAGCCGACTTGGTCTTTCTCAGCTATCTCATAGCCTTTCCCTTTCACAGTTGCTACGTGAACCAGGACTGGCCCCTGCATCTTGTGTGCTTGCTTGAAGGTGGCAATCAGTTCCTCTAAATTATGACCATCCACCGGCCCCATATAAGTAAAGCCGAGTTCCTCAAATACCGCCCCTACCTTAGGAACTGCCAGACGCTTCATCCCTTCTTTCACCCTTTCCAGTTCTGGGGTCAGGGATTCACCCACAAAGGGAATATGCTTAAATTGCTCCTCCAGATTATCTGTAATAAACTGCATCGGCGGACTGAGACGCATTTTGTTCAGGTAGCGAGGAATCGCGCCGACGTTGGGAGAAATCGACATTTCGTTATCGTTCAGCACCACCAGCAGGTTCGTTTTGGGCAAGTGTCCGGCATGGTTAATTGCTTCCAACGCCATACCGCCAGTAAGTGCCCCATCGCCAATCACCGCCACTACTTTGAAGTTATCGCCTTTGAGGTCTCGCGCCATCGCCATACCCAAGGCAGATGAAATACTGGTGGAAGCATGACCGGCACCGAAGTGATCGAATTTACTTTCACACCGCTTGAGATAACCGGCGATGCCGTCTTTTTGGCGCAGCGTGTGGAAGCGGTGATACCGCCCCGTGAGCAGCTTGTGCGGATAGGCTTGGTGCCCGACATCCCAGGTCACTTTATCGCGGTCTAAGTCTAGCGTTTGATACAAAGCTAATGTTAGTTCCACGACCCCCAATCCCGGTCCCAAATGACCGCCGCTGGTGGCTACAGTTTGGAGATGCTTTTCCCGAATTTGACGGGCAATTTGCTGAAGTTGACGAATTGATAGACCGTGCAACTGGTTGGGATGAGTAATTTCACTCAAATGCATTCCAGATTTCCCTATAAGCTTAAGGATCGGATTTTAGTTATCTCTTTAAACTGTAATGGATTTGGGGGAACGAACCGAATCATTACGGCATACAAGGCGGGTTTAGTCTGCGTAACCGTTAGTTAGGGACGCAGAAGTGCCCTCACTGTTACCCGGATGCAAAATATCCGATGAAATCCGTTAAGGACAAAAATTCTGGATGTAGAGACAAATGCTTAACTTTTATCAATTAGAACAGCAAATTGAAGAACAGATGAAAGCCTCTGCTATCCCAGGTTTGGCGCTTTCGGTTGTGCAAAATCGGGAAGTCATCTATGCCAGGGGTTTTGGTGTCACCAGCCTGGAAGATGGTTCAATCCCCGTGACCCCGCAAACTCTGTTTCGCATTGGTTCTGTCACCAAGCCGCTGACTGGGACTGCGGTGATGCGGCTGGTTGAGACGGGCAACCTTGACCTAGATCGACCGATTAAAGATTACATTGATTGGTTCGCGCTCAGCGAGGAGGGAGCCGCTGAGCGCATCACCCTACGGATGCTGATGACTCATACTTCTGGACTCCCTACAGATGCCCAAAACTTTGGTCGGCGCGATCCAGAGGGACTTGAGGCTTACGTCCGAGACCAGATACCGAAGTACCCGATTATTGCACCTCCCGGCAAGCTGTATTCCTATAGCAACCCCGGCATTATGGTGGTTGGTTATATCGCTGAGCTGGTCAGCGGTAAGCCATTTACACAACTGATGCAAGAGTTGGTTTTCGACCCTTTGGAGATGCAACGCACTACATTTGATCCGACGGTGGCGATGACTTATCCAATTGCCCAATCGCACAACCAGAATCAGGATGGGACGTTAAGTGTGGATCGCCGCTTTGCTGACAATACGGCTGGTTATCCGGCGGGATTTATCATGTCCACGGTGCTAGATTTGGCAAACTTTGCGATGATGCACATGAACCAGGGTTGTTTTGGCGATCGCCAGATCCTCTCGCCCCAATCGGTTGCCCAAATGCAAACACTTCATGCAGACTGGTATACGGCAGAAGGTGCGGGATATGGACTGACTTTCATGGTTGACCCCTACAAGGGGATACGCCGGATAGGACACAATGGTGCGATTAGCAGCTTTGGTAGCTGGTTTTTGATGGTTCCGGAGGCTGATGTTGCAGTTTCGCTGGTGTTCAACCGTCGTGCGCCTGACTTCGCTGCTTACAAAATCGTCAACCGCATCTTTGACCAACTCCTGAATCTGCCAAAGCAGACACCGAAGCCGCAAGCGATCGCGCCCGATACCGCTTTATGGTCGCAGTATACAGGATTATATTTGGGACCTCAGACGGGGTTGCTCCAGATTCAGGTGGTGGATGACCAGCTCAATCTTGAGTTAAACCAACAGGTGATGCCTTTACAGGCGCTCAAAAAAGACCTTTATTTTGCACAAAAGCCAGATAGCGAAGAAAAAATTTCTGTCGGTTTTATCCTCGAAGCAGCTGCGCCGACGCGGTATATTATGGTCAACTCTTCGCCCTGCGAACGCATCGAACTTGATGCTTCGTTTGTGCCCGATTTCTCGGCTTGGGCGTCTTATGCGGGCAGCTACACGTCAGATTTGGATACGCTGACTATCCATGTTGAGGAAGATCGCGTCTTCCTTCACACCAAAATGTTCAATCAAGATGTGCCTTGCATCCTGATAGATAATACCCACTTTGCTTGCAAATTTGGTCTATTTGAAGTGCCAGTCGCGGAGGATGGTGTTACGCGATCGCTTAACTTAGGAAATTATTTCATCTTTACACGCTGTTAAATCATCCGCTCTATCTGTAGATTTCAGCAAAGATAGTAGTAGCGTCATCCGGCAATTATCTGGTTCAATCGGCACTTTTTTAAAGATAACGACTGAATTTGCTATAGGATTTGGTCAGTAGCAAAGGTTTGAGAACCAATCCTTTGCTACCCATGCAATCGGGGAAAACTTAAACGGGTAGCTGCGTTTGAGATGGCGGAAATTTTTAAAGTTGGCAGCAAGGTAATTCAGGCAGATGAGATTCCGTCTTTGTTAAGTCGTTATCAGTTGCTGCCCCAGTTTTTGCAAGGGATAATTATTGACGAAGCGATCGCGCTCTATTCTTGCACAGATGCAGAGCGCAAATTGGCTGTAGAGCAGTTTGCCGCGTCGCACCAACTCACCTCCCCGGAAGCGCTAAAAGCTTGGGCGGCATCCCAAGGCATGACTTTAGAACAACTGGAAGACTTAGCTGTACGACCCGTGTTGCTAGAGAAGTTTAAGATGGCTACTTGGAGTTCAAAGGTCGAGTCTTATTTTATCGCTCGCAAAGCAAGTCTCGACCAGGTAGTGTGTTCTTTAATTCGTACCAAAGATGTAGGAATTGCCCAGGAAGCCTACTTTAGAATTCAGGAAAAAGAGCAATCTTTCGCAGAGTTAGCGAGAGAATATTCCCAAGGAACAGAGGCTCACACCGGGGGAGTCATTGGCCCGGTGACGTTGAGTGCAATGCATCCAGCGATCGCAAAAATGCTATCAATTAGTCAGCCGGGGCAGCTATGGCCTCCCACTCGTCTGGAAGAATGGTATGCAATCGTTCGACTCGAAAAGTTCTTGCCCGCGCAGCTAGATGAACAAATGCGCCGTCGCTTGATTGACGAAATGTTTAATAACTGGCTCAAAGAGCGGATGCAACAAGTCGGTTTATTACAGTTTATCGGATCTTCAGCCTCAGATTTAGTATGATTTCAAGTGCGAAGCTGATGTGCATCTTGCATTGCACACAAAGCTACCCGTTTCCGTGAATGGACAAAGGCTATTTCTCCCCTCCCTGTGGATGGGGAGGGGCTTAGTTCGCGTAGGTTGGGTTGAGGAACGAAACCCAACAAAACATAAGCATTGGTTGGGTTTCGTTCCTCAACCCAACCTACAATTATTTTTAACTGTGTATACACAAGTCGGCAGACCTCTCCCCAAACCCCTCTCCGACACGGAGAGGGGCTTTGAAGATAGCTCCCCTTCCCTTGTAAGGGGCGGGGGGTTAGGTCTGGGAGCGCTCCCTTGCACACAGGAGTCACTTGTGTATACACGGTAGCCAAGATAGAGGGTGGATGCCGACAAGTATTAGCCCGCTTCTTGCCACTCTCAGTATATCTACAGAGATGATGATTTCTTGGTACCGGGATAGTTTATGAAGATTGCGTGAATCTACTACAAGTTCATCCTAGCTTAATTTATACTTGTGGTAAGTATCAGGGTTTCTTAACATTAACTGAATATGGTCAGGGTGGCGCTGTTTAGGCTTAGGAAAGTTTGAAATCCTGCCGTTAGCACTGAGCTGAGTGCTGATGATGTTAGCTGCAAACAAGCAATTTCCTGGAGAGATAGATTTTGCCAAAGTATCTGTTTTACCACAGATAGGTTCGCTCAATTTGCCCCGCCTAATGCAAAGGGCAAAATTTGTGAAGAAGCAGTAGGAGAAAGCGATCGCTCCTAAAAAATGGGATGAGAGCGATCGCTCCTACTGCTCCTAGTTGACTTCACAGTTCCAGACAACAATTGAAAATGAAAAGAGACTTCTATGGCTCCGACAACGCTTGCTGCTGGTGACATCGCCATTATCGGTTTCAACTTTGACGATCCCGATCAATTTGCCTTTGTTTTGCTAAAAGATATTGATTCTGGAACTACAATTCACTTTACAAATAAAGGTTGGCAAAGCAGCAATGAATTTAGAAAGGGTGAAGGTACCCTGACTTGGACAGCAAATAAAAATTACTCGGTTGGCGAAATTGTCAATCCGGGCGTTGGTTCAATGAAACTTTCGAGCGGTGGAGATCAAATCCTTGCCTACCAGGGATTGGCAAGCAATCCCACTTTTATTTATGCAATAAATAGTAACGATTCAGAATGGGCAGAGAATGCGACCAGTAACAATAACTCTGCATTACCGCCAGGATTAACAAACGGATTGACAGCGGTATCTATCCCAGAAATTGATAACGCAACTTATAACATTACTAACGGCACTTCTGGAACTAAGGCAGAGTTACTTGCAAAAATCAGCAACCCAGCTAACTGGACGGGAAATGACACTACTCGATTGACGATGCCCAGTAGTGCATTTACAGTGACGAATATTGGCAGTGGAATAACAGAATCCCTCAGTTTAACTGTTAACTCCGCCACATTTTCAGAAGCGGCGGGTACAGGTGCTGCCACTGCAACTGTTACCCGCACGGGAGACTTATCAAATTCGGTCACGATTAACTTACTCAGCAGCGACACCAGCGAAGCCACTGTTGCGACAACTGTAACCATTCCGGCAAATCAGGCATCAGCAACCTTCGCAATTGATGCAGTCAACGATCCGTTTGTGGAGGGTTCTCAAACGGTGACATTAACAGCTTCTGCAACCCAATATACCAGCGGTACAATTAGCGTTACGGTGACTGACGACGAACTAGAAGCTGGTAATATTCGTATCCACGATATTCAAGGTGCAAGCCATACATCGCCACTGGTCGGTCAGCTGGTCTATAAAGTACCTGGTATCGTCACCGCAGTCCGGTCGAATGGATTCTATCTCCAAGACCCGAATCCGGACGCGAATGATGCTACCTCGGAAGGGATTTTCGTCCTTACTTGGATAACACCCAAAGTCAGCGTTGGCGACTCTATTCTGGTTAGCGGTATTGTTGATGAATCCATTCCTGGCGGTTCTGATAGCAGCAATCTCTCCACGACTCAAATTATGGTGGGAAATGCAGGGATTGCAACGATTTCTAAGGGCAATCCTTTACCTGGTAGCACTATTTTGGGTGAGGGTGGACGCACGATTCCAACTCAAGTTATTGATGATGATGGATTAGGTATATTCGACCCGACGCAAGACGGCATTGACTTCTACGAAAGCCTGGAAGGAATGCGGGTGCAGGTGAACAACGCGGTAGCGGTAGGACCTACCAATGATTTTGGGGAAATTCCCGTCCTGGCTGACAGTGGTGTGAATGCTGGCACCCGAACGGAGAGGGGCGGTATTGTAGTTCAGCCTGGGGATTTTAACCCGGAACGAATTATTATCGACAATGCCATTATTAACGGTGAACCTCAGGTGAATGTCGGCGACACTTTCAATGGTTCCATCACTGGCGTCATCGACTACAGCTTTGGCAATTATAAGCTTCTCAACACAGCACCTTTACCTAATGTTATTTCTGGAAATTTAACGCGGGAAACGACTGCATTAACTGGAAGTGCCGACCAGCTAACGGTGGCTAGTTTTAACGTCGAGAATCTCGACCCCAGTGATGGCGAAGCTAAATTTACCAGCCTTGGCAATATTGTCGTCAACAACCTCAAGTCACCAGACATTATTAGCTTAGAGGAAATACAAGACAACAATGGTGCCACCAATGATAGTGTCGTTGATGCCAACCAAACTTACCAAACGCTGATAAATGCGATCGCATCTTTGGGTGGCCCGACTTACGAATACCGTCAAATTAACCCGGTAGACGACCAAGATGGCGGTCAACCGGGAGGCAATATCCGCGTCGGTTTCCTTTTTAAGTCAAATCGCGTTCAGTTTGTAGACCGTCCTGGCGGCACTTCCACGACCAATACCACCGCAAATAGCGGAACAGAGGGTGCAGAACTTTCCGCTAGTCCGGGTCGCATCATTGACACCAACCTCTCCGATGGTGATGCTTTTGCCGACAGTCGCAAGCCTTTGGTCGGTGAGTTTCTCTTCAACGGCAATCAAGTATTTGTCATCGGCAACCACTTTAACTCAAAAGGTGGCGATCAACCTCTTTTCGGAAGTTCTCAACCGCCGACACTCACCTCAGAAGCACAACGTCTACAGCAAGCCGCTACAGTTAATAACTTTGTAGATAGCCTGCTGGCGGTTGACCCCAATGCCAATGTCGTAGTGATGGGCGATTTCAATGATTTTCAGTTCTCGAAGCCGTTAGAAGTATTGAAAGGGAACGACCTCACGAACCTGATTGATACTTTGCCGCTAAATGAACAATATACCTACGTTTTTGAGGGTAATTCTCAGGCACTTGACCACATTTTGGTCAGTAAAAATCTCAACACGACGGCAGAAATTGATGTGGTGCATCTCAATGCCGAGTTTGCAACTCAAGACAGCGACCACGATCCGCTAGTCGCCCGTTTTACCTTACCAATTAATGGCAACGCAAGTTCTAATACTTTGGTTGGTAACGATAGTAATAACCGCATTGACGGGAAAGCGGGGAATGATACTCTGATCGGTCTGCAAGGAAATGATATCCTGACCGGCGGTGGCAACCAAGATATTTTTGTGATTCGTAGCAGTGATGGCACCGACACTATTACAGATTTTGGCGGTATAGGAAGGGGAAATAATCCATCCGCAGATATTATTGCCGAAGTCGATACGCTCAAATTTGAAGGTGTTGGTTTAACTGCCAGTAATCTACTTTTAACTCAAACGGGTAATGATTTAGCGATCGCATTCGACGGCGTTGAAAACACGAATGTCGTCCTGAAAAACTTTAGCCTCGAAAACCTGAATAACCTCCAACAATCTACAGGCGCGTCGGTAGACATCGGCAATATTCTCTTTGACGGACAAACACAGATTCAGCAAAGCTTTGACATTGCTAACGCTAACGAGGATCTCAAACAGATTTTCAACAAAAATACCGTCACTTTCCTTAACGATTTGGATAACAACACCCAAGGTTTTGCTGCTTCTAACGATGTCATTAACGGTCAAGGTGGCAATGACACGCTAGAAGGATTGGGTGGCGATGACTTGCTGCGTGGCGGGATTGGTAACGACACTCTGTTGGGTGGACAAGGAAATGATTACCTTGCAGGTGGCGACGGTGATGATTGGCTGAATGGTGGTATTGGTCAGAATACACTATTAGGTGGTAGTGGTTGCGATCGCTTTGTTTTATCCAATAGCAGCGGCGCAAACACAATTCTTGACTTCACCAATGCTCAAGACCTAATCGTATTGTCCGACGGTTTGAAGTTGGAGTATCTAACAATTACCCAAGGTACGGGTGCGAATGCAAACGATACTTTGATTGGTATTGCCAACACCGGGGAACTATTAGCGACACTCACTGGAGTGCAAGCGAACACCCTTACCAGCGATGATTTCACCACAATCTAGCTAAGTGAAAATCAATCGGTAATCGTCTGTTGACCCTAATTGGACATCGTTCTGGTTAGGGTTGACGGATATAGCCAAGACTTCTTTGCTTTCTCCCCTTCCCTAATAGGGAAAAGGTTAGGGGTTAGGTTCTTATCTGAGAAGTATTGATAAATCCCTATAACAAAAAACTATATAAAGCGGAAATAAAGTTACAGTGAATTTTTCATAAATTTATCATGAACTTTTTGTCATCTTTCTGAAGTAGGAAACAATTAGAGTGTCAGGTGAGTGCAGAAAGGATTGAAATGTGCTGAAGACTACACTACAGATTAAACAAATCGACACGCTTCAATTTAACGGCTATAAGTTCCAGAACTGAGAATTACCACCAATGCCTAAGTGAAGCCGAGAGAAGCGGTAACAGATACATGAGTGAAGGAATGGCGATGGGAATTTTCATAGATGAGCGGCAGAAAAAGCATATTTAGCAATATTTGTCAAATTTTTTCATGATATTTGGTGCGCGATCGCGTTGCACCCCAGTTTTGATGTCTAATTCAGCTTAATTCATAAGGAAATTTAATCATGCAAGACCTCTGCAATCATTCCTCTGACCTAAATCAACAACTAAACAACTCTGTTTACAGCCTCAAGAATGGAGACTTCTACACAGCAGCGATTTCTCCTATTCAAGCTTCCCCCAACAAAGAGATTGTCTTCATTGATGAGACAGTTGAAAATTACCAGAGTCTTGCAGCAGGAGTCAAACCAGGAACTCAGGTTGTTATCCTCAACCCAAGACAAGATGGAGTAACGCAGATTACAGAGGTGCTGAAGGATTGCACCAACATCAAGGCAATTCATATTGTCTCCCACGGCAAAGAAGGCACTTTGCAACTAGGGTCAAGCCAGCTAAGTGCAGATACTCTAGAAACTTACACCCACTTTTTGCAGCAGTGGAAATCTGCGCTAATACCTGACGCCGATATTCTCCTGTATGGATGCAATGTGGCATCTGGCGCACCTGGTGTTGCCTTTGTAGAAAATTTAAGTCAGCTGATGGGGGCAAATATTGCCGCTTCCAATAACCTTACTGGCAGTGTAGCGTTAGGCGGTGACTGGAATCTGGAAGTCAAAACAGGGTCAATTGAAACACCCCTAGCATTTGATTCCTCAGTCATGCAGGAATACACCTCAGTTTTAGAAATTTTCAAGTTTATCGGGGGATCAACATTTGATTCAGCTTACAACTACTCAGGAACCACAGTCGGCGGCTTATCAGGCATTACTTACGATGCCGCTACTAATACTTACTACGCTATCTCCGATGCCAAAAACGATGTTAACGGCGCGGTTCGCTTCTACACCCTCAACATCGATCTGAGTTCGGGTTCCTTAGGAACGATTAATTTCACAGGTGTTACAACCTTGAAAGACTCCGGCGGTACCCCCTTTGCAGCGAACATTTCTGATACAGAAGGCATCGCCCTTACCAGCGGTGGGAATGCCTTCATTTCTTCAGAAGGAATATTTTCTTCTACAAACGCACAGCCCTTTATTAACCAATTTAACCTAACAACAGGAAATCAAAATTTATCGCTGTCTATTCCTAGTCCTAAATTTGACGTATCAGCAGACACAACTCAAGGTGTCCGCAGTAATAAAGCTTTTGAAAGCCTGACTATTACGCCTGACCAACAGGTTTTATTTACAGCGACGGAAGTTGCTTTAGAACAAGATGGTCTTGCGCCAACAGGCAGTGCTGGCAGTCCTTCCCGCATTTTGAGATATGACTTGTTGACAAGCAACCCAGGAGCAGAATTTCTCTACAATACTGACGCTGGAAACGGTATTTCGGAACTATTAGCACTCGATAATAATACCTTCCTGGCGATAGACCGTTTTGTAAACCCCTTTAGTGGAGGCAGCTTAAGACTATATCAGGTATCTCTGCAAGGAGCCACTGATATTAGTAGTTTTCCCACCCTTCCGGGCAGTGGCATCACACCTGTCAAGAAAACTCTGATTGCTGATTTCCAAGCTTCAAACTTGCCTCTGGGTAATTTTGAAGGCATGACGCTTGGTCCCACTTTACCAAATGGGAAACGCTCTTTAGTGCTTGTCAGCGACAATAATTTCGGTGCAGGTTTTGGCATTCCCACCCAGTTCGTCTCTTTTGAAATTAATAGTGCCCCCGTACTAGATAACAGCGGGTCGCCTATCATAACAACGATTAACGAAGATCCTACCAGCAACCCAGGCACTTTAATTTCCTCGCTTATTACCACTTCTGTCACAGATTTAGACACTGGAGATGCCAAAGGAATCGCCGTAACGGCAGCGGATAATACCAATGGCACTTGGCAGTTCTCAACCAACGGCGGCACTTGGACAGCCTTCACACCATCAGAAAGCGCAGCACAATTGCTGGCAGCAGACGCTGACACCCGAATCCGTTTTGTCCCCAGTGCCGACTATAACGGCACCGTAACCGCAGGCATCACCTTCCGCGCCTGGGATCAAACTACTGGAACTAACGGCGGCACTGCAAATATCACCACTAACGGTACTGGCGGGTTATCTTCCTTCAGCACCGCGATTGAGACGGCTAGCATCACCATTAATCCCGTCAACGACGCTCCCACCTTTACGCCAGGAACGAATCAAGTTGTCACCGCAGGCACAGGGGCGCAAAGCGTCACCGGATGGGCAACCGGGTTCAATCCGGGGCCAGCTAACGAATCCAGCCAAACGCTTCTCGGCTACCAGATTGTCAGCAACAGCGCCCCCGGCATCTTCAAAGTTGCGCCCACCATTAATGCTACGGGTCAATTGACCTACACTCCCTCTCCTAGCCTTGGCAGCAGCGCCACTGCAACGATTGGTGTCACCGTTCAGGACAATGGCGGCACTGCTAACGGCGGTGCAGACACTTCAGTAATTAAGTTTTTCGATATCACCGTCAATCCCAACATTGCACCATTAAACGTAGTCATTAACGAAGTTGCCTGGATGGGAACTAATGCTGACTTCAATGATGAATGGATTGAACTTTACAATCCCACTGCTAATGCAATCGATTTGAGTGGCTGGACGCTAACATCTGGCGATGGCACTCCCAGTATCACTTTCCAAGCGGGGAAAATTATTCCCGCTGGTGGATACTTTCTGTTAGAGCGCACGGATAATACAACCGTCAACAGCATCCCATCTGACTTAATTTATACAGGTTCCCTTGGCAATGCTAGTGGGGAGACACTGACACTCAAAACACCAGATGGCGTTGTGATTGACACTGCCAATGGAAACGGCGGCGCGTGGCCTGCTGGCGCGAATGTCACAGGTACTCCCACCGTCCGTTTAACAATGGAACGAACGAATCCCCTCGCCGCCGATACTGATAGCAATTGGCACAGAAATGATGGCGTGACTCGTAACGGCACCGACGTTGGCGGAAATCCCATCTATGGAACACCCAAAGCTGCTAATTCGGTTCCCGTTCCTCCTGGTGTCACAGTGACTCCAATTACAGATTTGACGACTACAGAAGCTGGAGTTACTGCGACTTTTACCGTAAAACTGAATACAATTCCCATCGCTAATGTCACTATCGGTTTAACCAGTTCCGATACAACTGAGGGGACTCTCTCCACTTCATCCCTAATTTTTACTCCTAATAACTGGAATACTCCCCAAACTGTCACCATTACTGGCGTAGATGACACGATTGTTGATGGCAACATCGCTTATTCCATCATCACCGCTGCAACAGTTAGCACTGACATCAAATACAACAACATCAACCCAGCGGATGTGGCTGTAGTTAACAATGACAACGACACGCCAATTGTTAATCTCACCTCCATAGATGCCAATGCGGGGGAAACCGGCGCAAATACTGGTACTTTCCGCATCAGTCGCACTGGTACTTTCGGCGACTTGATTGTATATATGACCATTGATGGCAGTAGCAGTGCTAGTGCCAGTGACTATAACCTCAGTGGTAACAGCACCCTTGCGAGTAGCGGTACAAATGTCAAAATTGTCATTCCTAATGGTAGTGACTTCGTAGATATCACTCTTACACCTAATGATGACACTCTCTACGAAGGGTCAGAAACACTCCAGCTAAAGTTGACAAATGGAAATTACATTATTGGTAGCAATAACGCTGCTACTGTCACTATTGCCGATAACGATCCGATACCCAGTCTTACTATCGGTGATTTTAGCTTAATGGAAGGCAACCTGGGCACTACCGATGCCACCTTTACCGTTACCCTTTCAGCAGCTTCCAGTCTACCCGTTACTGTAGATTACGAAACCGCCGATGGTACTGCCAAGAACTTATCTGACTTTACCGGGATTAACGGCACCCTTACTTTTTCCCCTGGTGAAACCACAAAAACTATCAAGGTAGCAGTTCAAGGCGATACTCTCAATGAAATTAACGAAAACTTCTTCGTTAACCTAAAAAATCCCAGTAATGCCACAATTGCTGATAACCAGGGCATTGGCACTATCAACAATGATGATGCCCCACCCAGTATTTCCATTGATAATGTCTTGGTCATTGAGGGCGTTAACGGCGGCACTAACTACGCCATCTTCAACGTCAATTTGTCCGCTATTTCTGGTCAAACTGTTGCAGTAAATTACGGCACATCTGACGGTACTGCTACTACGACTAATAACGACTACACCAGTGTCAATGGCACTCTCACTTTTGCCCCTGGTGAAACAAAACAAACTATCAGTGTGCCAATCGTCGGCGATGCCCTTAATGAACTCAACGAAACTTTTCTAGTCAATCTGTCCAATCCCAGCAAAGCCACAATCGTTAATAACCAAGGCACTGGAACGATTATTAACGACGACAACCCGCCCAGTATTACTATCGGCGACACCAGTATCCTTGAGGGCGACAGCGGCACTAGCAACCTCACCTTTATCGTTAAACTGTCTGCTGCTTCTGGTCAAGTCGTTACTGTAGATTACGCCACCGCTGACGACAAAACCACAGTTGGCAGTGACTACATTGATACCAGTGGCACTGTAACTTTTAACCCCGGTGAGACGGAGAAAACGATTACAGTCCAAGTGAAGGGTGACACCCTCAATGAAGATAACGAAGGCTTGTTTGTTAATCTAAAAAATGCCAGCAGCAACGCCACAGTCGCTGACAACCAAGCTTTAGGTATCATTATCAATAACGATCCAGTTCCCAGTCTTGCTATCAACGATATCCCTATTAATGAAGGCGATGGTGGTAGTACCAACGCGACTTTCACTGTCACTCTTTCTGCTGCTTCTAGTAAAACTGTGACGGTAAACTACAACACCAGTGATGGGACTGCTACGACAGCGGATGGGGATTATGCGATCGCTTCTCCTACCCCAATCACTTTCGCACCGGGTGAAACTAGCAAAATTATCACTGTTGCAGTTAACGGCGATACCAAATTTGAAGCCAACGAGACTTTCAACATTAATCTGACTGCTGCAACTAACGCCACTATTGCCAAAGGCACCGGAGTTGGCACCATTAACAACAATGATGCTATCCCCAGCCTCACCATTAGCGATGCCATCGTTACCGAAGGCAATAGCGGCACTAAATTAGCTAACTTTACCGTTAGTCTTTCTAATGCTAGCGCTCTAGCGATCGCAGTCAATTATGCCACTGCTAACGGTAGCGCGATCGCTCTCAACGACTATACCAACAAGGCAGGCACTCTAAATTTTGCCCCCGGTGTCACCAGCCAAATCATTACTGTTCCTATCATTGGTGACAATGTGGATGAGGCGAATGAAACCTTTTTTGTTAATCTCTCCAACCCCATCAACGCCAAGATTGCCGATTCTCAAGCAGTCGGTACCATCCTAGATGATGACACTGCTGGCTTCACGATTTCCCCCATCAGCAATAACACCACCGAAGTGGGAGGTACTGCGACATTTACGGTTAAACTCAATAGCCAACCCACGGCTATCGTCACCCTTGGTTTAGCGAGTTCCGATACGACAGAAGGCAGCGTCTCCACGCCATCGCTGACCTTTACTCCGAATAACTGGAATCTGGCTCAAACCATTACGGTAAAAGGAGTTGACGATGTACTTGTCGATGGGAATATCGCCTACAGCATCGTTACTGCCCCTGCTATTAGCACTGACGCCAAATACAACGGACTCAACCCTCAAGATGTCGTTGTTGCCAACATTGACAATGACACTGCGCCCCTCAATGTCATTAACGGTACTTCGCTTTCTGAAACCTTGGTAGGAACCTCTTTAGACGATCGCATCATTGGTTTCGGCGGTCATGACACGATTGTGGGGGGACTGGGAAAAGACCGGATTTACGGCGACGACGGCAACGATACTCTGATTGGCGATCTCAACAGTAACGTGTTAGCCGGAGGTTCGATGGGCATGGATGACCTAATCTACGGTGGGACGGGTAGCGATCGCATCAATGGTTGTGGCGGCAATGATACCCTGTACGGCGAGGCAGGCAGCGACCAAATTTGGGGAGATGGGGGCGATGACCGACTCTACGGAGGCTTGGGGAATGATATCCTCACCGGAGGTTTGGGGCGAGATATCTTCGCAGTTGCCAAAGGGGAAGGCACTGACACCATCCGCGACTTCCAAATTGGTCAAGACTACATTGGGTTAGTCGGGGGTTTGAAATTGAATCAGGTTTCAATTATTCAGCAAGGTAGCAATACCAGCATTATTGACAGTTCCACTAACCAAACCCTGGCTATATTGGCTGGGGTGAATGCTGGTACTTTTCTCAGTAGTGCTGCTTCCACTTTTGTGAGTATTTAGTACCGCTGTGGATATGGGTTTGAAACTAAAACACAATTTAGCTGGGAAAAAATGCTTCTAAGAACATCAACACCGTGCATCTACACAATTTTGCTGCTATTAGGAACGCTAACCTCAAACGCCGCCCAAACAACTGAGTTTCAACCTAATTCTTCAAGCGCGACAACCGACTTTACAGGTGTTACAATCGTCCACTTTCCTGATGGCGTTGCTCAATTAAATAACAATACTGTAGGGGCATCCCTTGTGGATGCCCTTGATGTAGCTCAATTAAATAACAATACTGTAGGGGCATCCCTTGTGGATGCCCTTGATGTAGCAGAACACCCACAGAAAGCGTCCCCATATCGTTCTAAAAATCAGCAACGCTTCCCTAATTCCATCGCTTCTGCCGAGTCAAATTTTTCTCACCCAGTAATAGACTCAAATCGTTTCACCAATCAATTGCAGCAGATCCCCCCAACCCCCCTTAATAAGGGGGGCAAGAGAATATCAAATGTATTGTCTCAAAAGAGTGAATTGGTATCAGAAGTTGAAACTGTAGGCTTCTCTCAGGGTAATTCTCTCAACCCATCTTTTTACACGCTAAAGGAAGCGGCTTTTATCGCCCAAACAACTAACCTAGATGCGCTTCCTCAACCAGAATTTAGTCCCGAAAACGCACCTTATCCAGAGACAGGCGAAGTCCAATCTCCTCAACCTTTAGCAGCAGTAATAACACCTCCCCGCACTTTGCGCGAAGCAGGTTTTATCCAAGAAATACTGACTCCAGAAATTGCATCTCCTACAGCAGAGATTAGCGCCGATACCAAACAGATAGCACAATCAGATCGAGTCCGTTTCCAGCGATTTATGCCTCGCATTGGTGCTGAATTTACTACTGGCTCTGGGGTAGGTTATGAAAGCTCTTTTGGTAGCATTGAAGGCTTTGTTCCTTTATGGCAAAATTCAGACAACCTCACTTTCTTAGAAGGTCGGTTGCTGTTGTCAACGGTAGAATCTCATATAAGCAGCAATATTGTTTTAGGACATCGATTTTACAGTTCTAAAGATAATCGTATTTTTGGCGGCTATGTCGCCTTCGACACCCGCGACACGGGTAATAGCAACTTTAATCAACTCGGTGCTGGATTTGAAAGTTTAGGAGAAAGCTGGGATATTCGCGCTAATGCTTATATTCCGGTTGGAGATACCCGCCAACTGACCCAAGAGACAGTTTTTTCTACAGGTTTCTCGTTTTCAGACCCTTTCTTTCAGGGTAATTTTTTGGGTCAAACTAGAAATCAACAACTTCGGCGCGATCGCAATTTTGAAGCTGCGATGACAGGGTTTGATGTTGAAGCTGGCGTGAAAATTGCCCAGATAGGTCGAACCGGCGACCTCCGAGGCTATGCCGGACTTTATTATTATGATGCCCCAGGCAGTACGGAGATTTTGGGCTGGCGGACTCGGTTAGAAGCCCGTCCTACTGACACTTTCAGGCTGGGACTATTGCTCTCAAATGATGCCACTTTTGGCACGAATTTGGTGCTGAGTGTGGGGACGAATTTTCCCGGAACTCGTCCGAGAGGGATACGAACTGAAGATCGGGTTCTGGCGCGGCTGGGGGAATCTGTGACCCGAAACGCAAATATTGTAGTCGATGAACAATCGGAATCTGAATCTTTCAGCGTGCAAGATACGGTGTTTGTTACGAATCCCGCGACGGGACAACCGTGGAGATTTCGGCACGTCAATTTAGGAATTGGAACCGGAAACGGTACGTTTGAGAATCCGACGGCAACAGTTTCTGAAGCCTTGGCTGTGGCGCAACCCAATGATATTGTCTACGTGCAACCGGGGACAAATCTTGGGGTTCCTGCTTTCAAGATTCCTGACCAAGTGCAGGTGCTTTCGACGGGTCCCGTGCAGCGTATAGATACGGTGGAACTCGGCAATGTACAATTACCCTTGTCTAATGCGGGAGTACTGCCAGACGTGACAGGAACGGTCACGATGGGGAACACGACAACCCTTTCGGGTTTTGCTATCACCACAACCACTGGTTCTGGCATCGCTGGAAGCAACATCAGCAATGTAATTATTCGAGACAACGCGATCGCAAATTCTGCCAGTGAGGGCATTTTACTTGAGAACGTGACCGGAGACGTGACGATTCAAGACAATGCGATCGCTAATTCTGGTTTGGAAGGCTTTTCCCTCAACAATAATCAGGGGCAAGTTAACTTAATTCTTGCCAAAAATACGATTACCAACAATGGCGTTTTAGCTAGCGAAGGGGACGGCATTAATATTGAACTTCGCAATACTGCGACTGGAACCTTCAACATTTCCAACAACATAATTGCTAACAGTAACAGCTTCGGTAGCATCGCCGACGGAGTCGAAGTCAAACTGTTCGAGAGTGCTTCCGGAACCTTTAATCTTACTAATAACCAAATAACCGAAAATCAATTTAGCGGAATTAATATTGAACTTGAAGCCAATACTTCGGGAACATTTAATATTACCAATAGCATAATCTCAGACAATCAATTTGACGGAATTTCTCTCAAACTAAACGATAGTGCGACCGGAAACTTTAATATCGCCAATACTCAAATTTCTAAAAGTGGGTTTTATGGAATTGGCATACTTCTCTCAAATAATACCTCTGGAACATTTAACATTACCAACAGCACGATTTCTGAAAACCAAGATAACGGGGTGAATATCGCACTTTCCGATACGGCGACAGGAACAGTCAATATTTCCAACAACCAGCAGATTTCTAAAAATGGATTTTACGGGATTTTTACCAGCATCAATGGAAATGCCCAGCTTCGGTTTCTCAGCGAATCGAATCAAATTATTGATAATGCTTTTACCGGACTTTCCCTCAACAGCTTCGATACTGCCAAAATCTTTGCCGGAGTCCGGCTTAACACCTTAACAGGCGGCGCAATCGGCGATCTCGAAGCAATAACCAGCGGTTCTGGCGATACAATTTGTCTGCAACCCCACAATAATACGATTGGCAACTTTTTCTTAAGTGACAGTTTTGGAGGAGCAATCCAGATAGAAACAGGAACGCTGTCTACAAATAATATCTCTGTAAGCGACCTCAGCAATTGGTCTGCAACCACTGTACCGACGGGAACGTGTGGTTTCCCTTAGTGGGTAAACCAGTTTAGTTCATTCAGATGCAGGCTTTGAACTCGCTTAACTAAGCAAGCTAAGTATCTCTAACTTGCACAGACCGCCTTCTGCTTGAGCGCAAATACTCGCCATACCACCGGCAAAAGCATTTCGGGCAGTAACCGCGAACCAATTTTTTGTGAGAGGTAAAGTTGAATGAATTATGATATTTTATGGTTGTAGTTAGCTAAACCGTGTTAAGTGCTTCAAGCGGATGGTTTATCAATTAACCAGGCTCAAGAAAAATTAAAAAGAGGTTAAATATAATGAAAAAACTATCAAATAATTTATTGCTGACAGGTATTTTATTGTCTTCACTCGCGCTAGTCAGTGGTTGTGGTGGAGGCGACAAATCTACTCAGGCTTCTCCTTCCCCAAAATCTCCTACATCTAAAACTGCAACTACCTCTACACCGACTTCTTCTCAACTGAAGTTTGAAAAATCTTTCTTGGTCAGAAAAACTCCCGATAAAAAAGTTGTGCCGGTTAATGATGGAGTTTATAAAAGAGGGGAAGATGTTCAGCTAGTCTTGCTCAATGTTGGCAAATTCAAGAAAGGTCAGGATGGGAAAAACTGGCTAGATATGGATATGGAAGTTAAAAATGCCAAGGGTGAAGTCATTTTGGTAAAAAAGAGCCTAATTGGAGAAAAAGGACATACGGCTTTAAAAGATGACGTGGCAGTATCTCCCAATGGCACTGTTAATACAACTCCTAAAATTCAACCGGGAACTTACCAAATTACGCTGACTATTTATGACAAAGTGGGTGGTGGTAGGGTAACGGAAACCAAACCTTTTACTTTGAAATAAGGGCGACGCGAACAAAAATAATCTATGATATTATGTTCGGTTGATGACTCGTAATTCCCTTTGACATTGCACCCCACCCCTAGCCCCTCCCCGCAGGCAGGGAGGGGAGCCGGAGCCGCAGAAAATGGCAGGGAGGGGTTAGGGGGAATGGCGGGAAATCAAACGGATTTTACAGCAGTTCCCGCTATTGTGAGGTACGTTCTTAGTCGTGAAAGGTTACAGGAGGTAGCGGGGAGGGGATAAACTGTACTTCATAACAGCAGGAAGCGCTGTATCTCTGATTAAAGTTTGCGGTTATACAAACAAATCCGTTTATGCGATAAGGCTGACTATTTTTGAAATAGCTGATTTCCCAAATTTGAGATCAAACCCAAAAATTAAAGCTTCGATGTTTTATCCCTGCTTGATAAACACGCCCTCATTTTCGGATGAATAGCGGATATTAGCTTCTTTAAAACGCCGCAAAGCTTCAGCTAAGCGATCGCATTCAGCAATCAAACTTACCCGCACATACCCCTCACCGGCAGATCCAAAGGCATTTCCGGGAGTCAATACCACACCTGTCTGCTGCAAGACAGACAGGGCAAAATCTGTTGAACCCATCCCCTCCGGACAAGGAACCCACAGGTACATGGTGGCTTTTGGTTTGGGAACTGTCCAACCCAACTCAGCAAATCCCTCGATTAAAAAATCGCGGCGACGACGATAGCGATCGCATACCTGATTTACATAAACATCTGGAAGTTGTAAGGCGGTTTCGGCGGCAGATTGCAAGGCGGCAAAAATGCCATAATCCAGATTAGTTTTGAGTGTCCGCAACCCTTGAATAATATGTTGGTTGCCTACGACAAAGCCGACGCGCCAGCCTGCCATGTTGTAAGTTTTAGACAGGGTATGAAACTCGACGCCGATTTCCTTCGCCCCTGGAATTTCTAACAAGCTGGTTGGTTGATAACCATCAAAAGCTAATTCTGCATAGCACAAATCATGCACAAGTAAGATTTCGTGCTTCTTGGCAAAGGCAACAATATCTTTGAAGAACTCGCGAGGTGCTGTTGCGCCAGTGGGATTGCTGGGATAGTTGAAATAGAGAATTTTGGCTTGTTGGGCTACTTCATCTGGAATGTCACCGAGATCGATCACCCAGTCATTTTCGGGTTTCAGAATCAGCGGGTGAATTTTGCCCCCAGCGATCGCTGGTCCGCGAAAATGGGGCGGATAAGATGGACTGGGTACCAGAATCACATCCCCTGGGTTGATGTAGGCAAAGGCGAGGTGAGTCAGCCCTTCCTTAGAACCTAGTAGCGGCAAAGCTTCGCTATCTGGATCGAGGTCAACATCATAGCGACGCCCGTACCAGTTAGTGATGGCGCGGCGGAAGCTGAGAGTTCCTTCAAAGGGGGGATAGCCGTGATTTGCCGGATTTTGCAACGCTGCGATCGCTGCGTCTATCACTGGCTGAGGCGCTGGGCCATCGGGATTCCCCATTCCCAAGTCAATTAAATCCAGCCCTTGTTCGCGCGCCCTGGCTTTCAGTTCATCCAGACGGGCAAATACATAAGGGGGCAGTGATTGCAGGCGTTCCGCTGGGCTAATCCAATCTAACGTCATTGGTTAAGGCAGGAAAGTTGGCTTGTTGGCTTGTTGGCAAGGCAGGAAAGTTGCAGGTTGGAGGTTGGCAGGTTGATTAAAACCTTCAACTTTTGAGATTCTTCAACCTTCAACTCTTTACAACCTTCAACTTTTGAAATTCAAACATCATTATTTGCCGCTGAGGTCAGCCCCAAATTTGGACGCCCTACCTCAACGGGTGCGGTCGTGGAAACCATTGCCGCCATCAGCTGTTCGGGCACCACCCGGAAGGGTAGCCGGTAGATATCGGAATTAGGGGCACAGGCAATTTCAGCTGCTTGCTGAAATTCTCCTAGTGTAATATTTCCCAAACCCAAATCATCCAAAGTTTGAGGCAGTCCAATTTCGGCGTAAAACTTCAATAACTGTTGTCTTGCAGTTGCTGCTAGTTGGTTGCCTTGCAGCATTTCTTCTAACCGCAACTGCACGAGAATGCCATAGGCGACTTTCTCACCATGTATGGCACCGTGGGCAGCGGGGATATGCGTCAAACCATTGTGGACGGCGTGGGCGGCGACGGTACGGCACTGGGCACCTCCTAAACCACCGATGACACCGGCAAGTAAAACTGTGGCATCTACGACTTCTCTCCAAACTTCACTGCCCGGTTCTTTGAGTGCTGCTGCGGCTTTTTGGAAGAGAATATCCCGCAGTACTCGCGCTTGTTGCACGGCGGCAATCATCAAAGTTTGGTCGGAGTGACCGCTGCTGACAGAAGCTTCGTACCACTTCGCCAAGGCGTCGCCAATCCCGGCAATTAAGGTGCGTTGCGGTGCAGTCTGAATTAACTCGTAATCCAGCACTAGCAAATCTGGGCACCGATCGAGACTGACATCATATAGAAATGCCCCTTCGTCGGAATAGACGTTGGAAAGGGCTGTCCAAGCAGCGCAGGTCGCCCCTGAGGTGGGAATTGTGACTACTGGCAACTGGCATTGATGAGCCAGTAGTTTTGCGGTGTCTAATGCTTTCCCACCGCCGATGCCGATAATCGCGTCGGCTTGATGGTCGGTGAGAGCTTTCCGCAGAGATTCGAGCGATCGCATACTGCAATCGGGGCTGTAAGATGCCTGGGCAACGTCTGTCTTTTGCTGTTTTAGGGCAAGTTGCAATCGGGGTAGCGTGACGGACAGCGTGCGATCGCCCCCTACAACCAAGGGACGCCGCCCAAAAGTCGCGATCGCTTCTCCCGCTTGTTCCAGCGCCCTCTGACCGCGCAGCACCCGACCCGGAGCCACTGTCAGCCAAAATAACGAAGGAGCGGTTTGAGTAGACAACTCTGGCAAGGATTGATTGGGCATAGAATCAACCATTTTAGTCTAAATAAGGGGATTTCTCAATACTGCTTATGAAAGAATTTATAGCAAATTTCTCTAATAACTTCCCGGTAGTAATTTGGGGAGGCAGCAGCCTATCCAACACTCGTTCCTAGGCTCCGCCTCGCTTCGATGGGAATCCAAATGCACAGAGAAGGCTCCGCGATTACGCGGTAGACTTTGGCAATTGTGCCAGGTTTTCTGGGAAGATTTGGATGTCAAGCTGCCGATCGTTGCGGACAGCTAGCGATCGCGTCACCTGACCCAAATAAAGCGGTTTAGAAACGCCAGGAGAGGGATGAATAACGGTACGGACTCGAATGGTCAGTAAATTGTCTTTTGCCCGACCTAAACGACCATAAGAGTACAAGTCGCTGGCAGCTTGACGCAGCGTTGCATCTAATTGGGAGTTGGAAATCGTCGGCGGTACGGAAATCACCGTTTGCGCCGCGCCCGTGTCATAAACCAACTTATAATGCACCGAACCTGGAACTGCTGTGTGGGTAAGCGGTACCAAACTCAAAGAAAATAAACCTGCTGTTAGCACACCCATAAACCCAGTGCTACCCACCAGCCGAAACCGGATGTCCCATTTGAAAATAAACCCCAGCGCTGTTACAACCGCACTGGCGATGGTAAGAACCGCTGACCATTTGGCTAGTTCTAGAAAATCAGTAGTCGTTAACATGGCAACTTAAGCGTCTTCCTTTTCATTACTGACGAAGCCATTTGGCTGATTGCCATTGGGTGATTCCAAGGCAGCTTTTAAAGTATGCCAGGTGAGGTTAGCACATTTGATCCGCACTGGAAACTGAGAAACGCCTTGCATCACGTTCAGCTTGCGTTGTTCTTTGGGGAATTCGGCTTCCCCTTTCATCATGCTTTGGAAGCGTTCCACCATTTCCAGGGCTACATCTACTTTCTTTCCCCGCAAAGCCTCCGCCATCAAGTCAGCAGAAGCCATTGCGATCGCGCAGCCTTCTCCTTCAAATTTCACATCTTCTATGGCGTCGCCTGCTGCATTCATCTGCAATGTCAGCTCAATGGTATCGCCACAAGAAGGATTGTGCCCCCTCTGAGACCGATGCACGGGATTGGTTTGACCCTTGTGCCGGGGCTTCTTGTAGTGTTCTAAAATGACCTGTTGATAAAGGTCGCGTAGATTGCCCAAAGTCATGGCGAGATTGATAAGACGATATTCATCCATCTCGATCCTATCAGTGTCGCTCAATTTCCGGAGGGCTGAAGACTGAGCATTGACTTCCCAACGCTGATTCCCAACGCTGAATGTAGATTAAATTCCTAGCTGCCTTCAGGCTAGAGTGCCCTGGTATCCCGCAATCATTCGGCTGCTGGCACCCTTGCGGAAGTCGCCCTTGCCAGTTTAGCAAGGGCAGATTCATAAGTTTCCTCAATATCAAATATTTCCTCAAGCTGAGCCGCTTCAAAAAGTGTTTTGACTGAAAATTGCAAGTTACAAATTACGATACGGCACTGCTGCTTGCGGGCGGCTTTGAGTCCTGCTACCAAAGAAAATAGCCCCGAACTATCTACCCCATTGATATGGGTCATATCTAGCACGCATAGAGCCGGGGCATCCAGTACGACGTTGTTCACAATCCATTGTTGTAAGGTAGCGCCATTGCAGCGGTTCAGAACCCCTTGAGGCTGAATGACAATCCGGTGGCTGGCTTTTGTGTTTTCTGGGACTTGAGCAAATTCATGGCAGGACTTCCCCCGTTTAATTACTGAGGAAAAAATAAATTCAGGATGCAGTATGGTCGATCGCCAAAACTTTATAAGTCTAGGTACACCCATAGTTGTGGCTGAGGTAGACTGATTGGTTCTTTAAAAAGATTAATCCTCAGCTCAGTAATTTTTCGTATGAAGTTGATGAAGACAGCACAAATTACGTAAAGGTAATGCAAAGTTTAGCCTTGCCCTCACGATCGCTCAGTAGGCAATATTGTCCGCTTAATGCGGTTTGGGAATGGGGAAGAAGCAATTACCCCATTCCCCATTACCTATCACTGCGCTTCCCCAATCAGGGTAAAAGCCGCCCAGTTGAGGGGATCTGGATGTTGTTTCATCGTCACTAACATGGCGCTTCGCAATGCCTGGGCTTTATCAGGTTTTTTTTGCACAGTTCGATAAAACTCTGTCATGAGAAGGGTAGTCGGTTCGTCAGGAACCGCCCACAGGGACACGAGCACACTGGGTACTCCAGATGAAATGAGCGATCGCGACAAACCGATGACACCATCGCCGGTGATTTTGCCGCGTCCCGTGTTACAAGCACTCAATACCACAAGTTCAGCATTTAGCTTCAGATCAAAGATTTCTCCAGAGGTGAGGAATCCATTATCGTTCTTGGATGGAGCCAGAGCGATCGCGCCGGGAATGCCTAATTCTTGAATATCATCAAGTAAGCCGTGCGTCGCTAGATGAATCAGCCGCGCCTGGGGCATCTGTTGCACAATCTCAACTTTGGTTGCTTTGTCACCAACGATCGCTTTAGTGTTCAAGAGTTTAGCAATCGTCAGCGCTTCCCGTTCGGCACCCGGTAACGGTGCTAGTGGCTGAGGCGTTTGTCCAGCCTCTTTTGTGGGCATTGTGGGCATCGTCGGATTGCCTACCACTAGCACGTTTTTGCTATCTAGAGATGTTGTATGCAACCTTTCTACACGTTGCTGTTGTTGGTGAGTTAGGTCTAACACCTCAATTGCTGGAGCTGTTACGATTGTGTGTTGCTCGATTAAGTATTTGCCATTGGGAGCTTTTAGCGCCGGGAAAGGCAGCAGAAACAACCCACCTTGCGGAATAAATATTACGTGGGAATTTGCGTCTTTGGGCAGGAAATCAGCAATTGGCTGAATCAGCACTTGATGAAGTTGCGATCTAGCCGCTTCTCCTTTATTAATATTAGGCCCGTATAAAATACGACTGTTAGCTAGCAAATCTTCAAAAGAATTATTTTGCTGCCGTAGCGGTTTCAGGTCAACTCGACGAAACGCCACTTTACCTGTAGGCTGAACTACCCAAATAAACAGTTCTGATGCCTTACCTCTGAGTTTACCTTGAACTTTGAATTCTTCTTCAGGAACAATTGAATATTCAACCAGCGTGGCATTTTGTTCTTTGGCAATTTTTTTAATTTGGGCGATTGTGGGAGGGTTTAAATTAGTTTTAGATCGAGCCGATGCTTCAGGAGATAATCGCTGTTGCAGTAACTCCACAAACGCACGGGCGCGTCCTCGTTCGGAAATTTCTAGAGCCGAATCTTCTTTCTTCTGGGCAATGAGGATTTGTTGCAGCAGGTTGTAAGTAAGAACTTGCGTATCAAAAACTGAGACATTGTGGATATCATTTAATCCTGGTCGCAGAGATTCCATAACCTCAACGGCATCGCGGAGTTTTTTCTCGGCTTCTGGAAGTTTGCCAGAGGCAAATAGAGTATGTCCTAGGTTATTGAGAGCCGCTCCCTCTCCTCGTCTGTCACCAAGCGATCGCGCAATTTCTAAACTCTTCTCGTGATGTTCAATCGCTTTGGGGTAGTCGCCTAAATCTTCATACGCAATTCCTAAATTTCCTAGTGCTTTGTGCTGTAACTCACGATTGCTAATTTCTTTGGCGATCGCTAAACTCTGCTGATAATAATTGAGGGCTTGGGTAAATTCGCCCTGAACATGATAAGCAGATCCGAGATTGGTTAGGGTGCTTCCTTGTCCTTCCTTGTCGCTAATTTGTCGCGCGATCGCTAAACTCTGTTCGTAAGACTGAACTGCTTCCTTAGACTTACCCAAATTAGCGTAAATCGTTCCCAGATTTCCTAATGCTCTCCCTTCCCCTGAGCGATCTTTAATTTCCCGCGCCATCGTTAAACTTTGCTGATAAGACTTAATTGCTTGGTCATATTCACCCAAAGCTTCGTAAGTATTGCCTAAATTTACTAAAACCTGACCCTCTCCCTGACGGTCTTTGGTTTCTTGCATAATAGTCAAAGCTTGCTGATGGGATGCGATCGCGCTTGCATAGTTACCCACGGCTTTGTAAGCAATTCCCAGATTTGAAAGTGCTTGCGCTTTACCCGTGGGATTGCCATTTCCCGGTTGCATCGTCAAGAATGGCTCTAAGAGCGCGATCGCATCCCTATAGTTTTCCTGAACCAGGGAAGCCGCACCCAGAACACCTCTGGCAGCAACTTCCCCCGGAACGTCTTTGAGTTCCTGGTAGATTCTTAATGCTTGTTGCCAAGACTGGACAGCAGATTCAACCTTATTCGGCTGATACTGTTCAAAGCCTTGCTGTAACAGTTGATCTGCCGCCACTTTGCGGCTATCTTGAGCTGACGCTGATGCCACTGATGCGGCGGGTTGTTCTTGCAAGCAACGCGGATCTTGCAGTTGCAGGTTTCGCAGTCGCAAATTTTGCACTCGTGCAGCGCACACAGCGGCAGTTGACTCAGCAGTTGACAATTTCAGCGTTCCATCGCTGTTGCGCGTCACTCGGTTAGCATGACGGGCATCTGAGCTGTTTTTGAGGCTGTTATCGAAGACAACAATGCGATCGCCTGAGTCAGATGCACCCGAAACAGAAGCACTATCCCTCAGCGCAATTAGTTGTATATCTGTTGTAAGTTTGTCAGATCCATCAGTAGCAGTATCGCTCCCAGTATTCGTGTTGGTGCCGTTGCTAGTATTCGTATTAGTGTTCGTGCCAGTATTCGTGTTGGTACCGATATTATTGCCAGTATTCGTGTTGTTGCCAATCCCACCACTCGTGTTAATGCCAGTGCCAGTATTCGTATTAGTGTTGGTGTTAGTCCCAGGATTCGTAGTGGGGTTGGGGTTTTGGGCAATTGGAGGAAAAGAGCTATTTTGAGTAGACCCATAAAACAGATTGTTATTTCCAGCTCCTACGGTGATAGATCCCACAGTACCGCTAACATTGTTGGGAAACTTATCTGAACCAAAAACAAGCGGTGTGTAGATTTCGTTTTTAATCAAGTCAAATGGATTTTGGGGATCGAAATTATCAAAACTATCACCGCTGGAGTTTGGTTTAAAGGGTTCGCCATTAATAGCGATCGCTGGTCCCAAATTAAAAGCTCCGTCTCCACCTTGGATCAGAAGGCTACCTTTGGTACTATTAATATTAAACTGCTTTGATACAAGTGGTGTAGTTGCACCTCCACCTCCATACCGAATACTAATCGGGGCATTGATTTCCCCATCCTGTTTACCGCTATTCGGTCTAGCATGCAGACTAGATGGAAAATTTTGTGTATATACTGTTACTACTTTTTCAGGATCAACCGCAGTATTTTTGCTTTGAAGAAAACTCAATAATTCTGGATCGTCTTTGAGTTTAACTTCCGCCTCCAAAAAAGGTTCAGGAACAGTAGAACCCTTAGCTTGGAAAAGACCAGCGGCTGTAATATCAATTCCTCCACCCCCCGCATCAATGCTATTGACCACAATATTGCCTGCTGTAGAAGACAAAACTACAGCACTGTCAGCAGAGCCACCAAGCCCACCCGTGAAGATATGTCCTGATGTAATGTTGCCTATAGCAGACAAATTTACAGAATCACCATCAGTATTAATGTCTTTTGTTAAGATGCTTGTTCGTGAATCAAGTAAAACTGCACCGACATTATCCGAAGAATTTGAATTGTTATTATTAATAAAACCGTCAACTCGGATTTCTCCGCTGGATGAAGTGTTAGGAGAATAGCGATTTGTTAAAAGAATAACTCCGTCTGGCGCAGTTATATTAACATCTCCAGTGATTACAATACTCGCATTTGTTGTTGTTCCAGCAAAAACAGGTTGAGAATTAGGGGATAGATCGAATGCGGAAGTTGGAATAACGCTATTTGTCGGTGCCCCACCTAACAACTCCCAATTGATTCCAGCTCGTATATCTAACGTAGGTTTAGCGTTGCCATTAATTGTTACCGTCTTCCCATTAGACAAGGTGACATTCGCCAAACTGGCAAGGAAAGGATTGGGGTTATTAGGATTAATCGTATTTTCTGTTGAGTCTGTACCAGTAATCTTGACACTGCCGAGCGTGACACTACCTCCAGCCAAAATATGGAGTGAGGCTCCCTCATAATCTCCTAAACTCACATCTCCAACTGCCAGAATAATCGGGTCGTTAGGACTTAATAGATTTCCCGCGCTTCCATCCAATTGCTCAATTTTGAAGCTGCCACCTGTTGTGAAATGAGCATCACCGATGACTGGGTTAGGAGAGCGCAACAGTGTATTCTTACCAGAAACTACACCACTGGCAGGATGATTTAAGGCAAAAATATAAACTCCTAAATTCCCCTGAATAAGTAAATCTCCTCCTGCCTGAAGTAAAACAGGATTCGCTTGGGTATCTCGGACTCGTACCGTATCAGCAGCCAGCAATTGCAGATTTCCTGTCGTCTCTAGCTGGCTTTCTACTAAGGTGAGATTGTTATTGGCAGATAGCTTTGCTGTCTCGGCGGTCACTTTCTTGGCGACTACATCCCCATTTTCCACCTGAATGCCTGAGCCAGTTAATACTACCTGTCCGTTTTTAACTGTCACTCCGGTAGCATTGCCTCCACTTCCGCCCGTCAGCAATTTCGGTAATGTGGGAATCGGCAAATTCCAGTTTTTAGGTTGAGTATCTGCCGTTGCCAGGGGTTGAATATCCAAACTTAGCAGCAGTCCTTGCTGAGTGATGCGGACTACACTTTCACCGGGTACAGCAGCTACGGTAATGTTACCCTCTGGTGCTGAAAGTTTCCCGGTACTGACGACTGTGCCGCCCAACAAAGTTAAGAAGTTTTGTCCCGGCTGTAAGCTGAGGTTGCCAGCATTAATAATTGCTCCTGGCTGACTGACGGCGAAAGCAAAAGCGTTGGGGTTTCCTGTCAGCGCGGCGTAGTCGTTAGAACCTGCGGCATTGAACCAGTTTGAGCCGATACCAATTCCGGTTGCTGTAGTCGCTGTGAAGGAAGCAGGCACATTGAGGCTGGCTCCTGCGCCAAATATAATGCCTGCGGGATTCATCAAAAAGAGGTTAGAGTTTCCGCCTGTTACCTGAATCAGTCCATTAATAATCGAGGCGTCTCCACCGACAACGCGCCCCAGAATATTTTTAATCTCTGGTTGGGAGAGAAAGTTGGCAATTTGGTTTGAGTTCAGTCCAAATTTCTCAAAGCTGTGGAAAAGATTCGCTCCAGATTGCTGTCCGCCGCTAATGTCGAAGCGAACCGAAGGTTGTCCTTTGAGGACATCGCCCTCAAGGACAACATCGGTACCAGTGCCGTCAGTTGCCGGAACGATGGATTGCGCCCGTACCGTTTGGGTATTAATAGCGCCTACTAAAGGGAAAAGTATCAGAAACCGACGAATGCTTCTCACAGCAGAGTTCATAGGATTCTCGCTCAAGATTATTCAATTTTCAGAACTTAAAATTTTTTGACCGCCAGAATAACGCTTAACATTTAGTCAAAGATTAACTTGATTTTGCTTGCAGCTATTTATTTTTTACTTTCTCGGTAATTTCAACTATATTATAAATATTGTTTTTTTTTAATGCCGACTATTTTTACGTATCTTTACTTAATCTTCATCGAATCTTTATAAAAAAAGTTAATTGACTCCGATAAATCACTCATTTATTGTAAATATAGCAGTCCTAAATGATTCGTGAAGGCGAGATCCCCGATTTCTCTAAGAAATCGGGGATCTGGGCTGGCATCTTACGACTTAAATAGGATTTCTATAGATTTGCGGTTAGTGCTAACCATCAACCCTATTTTTGAGTTGATGAGACTCAATTGAAGTTTGTGCGAATTGCTTGGAAATAGAGCAAACAGATGCAAGATTTACCCTGACTTCTGGCAGAGGTAGCAAGAAAAAATAAGTGGGATTCTAGGAATATATAGCAATCCTAAATGATTCGCACTCTCCCTGTAGAGACGCGATTAATCGCGTCTCTACACTAAGGCTTAGAGAAGGGCTAAATTACAACGTGTCAGAAAGTCTTTTCCAAGGTTCTAACGGTTAAAACTTGTGGCGGCGTGGCGTCTGGGGGATAAATAAAATCGACTTTTACCAGTCGGCGATCGCCCGGTAGCATCTTCAAGGTTATCAAAGGTTCGCCTTGCTGACCGCGCCGTTGAACTAAATGCACGTAACGAATTTGGGGTAAACCTCGGTCATCAGTGTACTGGATCTGGACGGTGCCCCGGAAAAATACTTGCTGAGGCGGTGGTTCTAGAAAACGCAGCCCTCCCTGCAAGCGATCCTGTTTGATCGGCGTCTGTATCGCCAAGGTTACAGTTTGGCTGTCGTTCGTATCGTTAATCAGCGGCAAGGTGAGGCTGTAATGCACTCCATAGTTGCCGTGAGCCAAATATAGCGGTATCTGGGTAGCGCACCAACATGGGGGCACTTTGCACTCGTTCGGTGCCGAGAGTGCCGCGAGAAACCGTGCTGAGGGTATAGGAAAACGCTTTTCCTGGTTGGGGAACGCTCAGATTCACTGCACCCGGTCTTTCCACCAGTCTCGCTTTCCACTGCGAACCTTGAGCGACACCGGCAACACGACCGTAGATCAATTGCCCGTTGCTTGCCTCAGGAGGGGTAGGAAGGCGATCGCGCGGCTCTGCTAAATTACCAGAATCCAGAAGTGTCTGCCATTCTTCCAGCGTCGGTGCGCGTTCGCTGCCATCCGGATTTTTCTTGGCATACATCGCTAAACTAGCCATGTAGACTCTGGCATCGCTCCGCAACCGCATCAATGTCGAGCGACCATTTAGCGGCGGCGTCAGCGTCTTTACAGGAATTGGATGATTCAGCAACATCCGGCTTTCCCCTGGCGGAATCATCAACTGAGGGGGAAAATCGGCTTGACGCTGTTCTCGCAAAATATCATTAGTGACGCGATCGCCAGGGCCAGCATACACTGTACCCAAGGGATTCTCAATGTAGGACGCCATTGGCATAAATGGCGCATCTGGTTGACTGAGATAACTGGCTGCTTGCAAGATATCCACCGTGACGGGTTGCTTACCGGGATTATGCACGATGATTCCCAAGTAGAGAGTGCGTAAGTCTTCCGGAGTCGGCGGCTTGGCAATATGATGGGCAAACACATCAAAACGCCCTTGGAAGGGAAAATTTAAATGAGCTGCCGAGACGCTTTTGTTGCTGGGGGGAAAGGTTGAAAGTAAAATTCCCTCTGTCTGTACTAATTCTGGACTGTTGCTGTTAAAAACTGGCACATCATCCAGTTTTCCCGGTAAAGGGCGGACTTCCTGAGGTTGCACGATTTCAAGTGGTGGTGCAGGTGTCGGGATTGGATTTGTTTGGGCGAAAAGAAAAATCGGCAAAAAAGTCAGCATGAAGCGATTTTGGAGTCTCGCGGTTAGCACTCACCATTTTCTCCGTAGTCGGATGCGATCGCACCCCTATTCTTCCAACTAAACCGATTAACGCAGTCAGTAAGGGCTTTCGCATTCGGTAAACAAGCTATCGGAACGAAAAATCGTCGCCCGTAGGCGTAAGCCCCTACATCTGGATGGTGTTATAACCGACTTCTCAGACATCCTCTAAATTGGCAGAGAAAATCATGCCCTTGTCAATAACATTTCCTCAATTTCTGCAATAAAATCAAAGATAATCGCTGTAAATTTATCCGGAAAAAAGAGATTCCATTCGTGGTATCCCTCCTCTACTATTTTCACCTTAGAACCTTTTATTCCTTGTGATAACTCTTGGGCAAATTTTACCGGAGTTAGGATATCGTTTTCTCCCCACACAATTAAACAAGGGGATTCAATGTTTGGCAAAATTGGTCTAATATCTTGTTCTAAAGCGATAAATCCCATTTTTATCGTATTTTCAAGGTTAAACAAGCTGTTGTAAAGCAAGCATTGAAAAATAGCACTGACAGGCTGAAGCTTCATTTGCCAAGATTGGGCAGGCATTTCAATTGCCCTTCTTAATAAAACTTCTGGTATGGAACCTAGAGGAATTCCCGTACTATCTACGACGACGAGGCTGCGGACAATCGACGGCATCAAAGCTGCCAATGCCATGCCAATTGCGCCCCCTAGCGAATGTCCAATTATATGAACTTTTTTTAAATTTAACTTCTTTACAAAATCTCCAATAATCTTTGCATAGTCATTATAATTTTGAAGAACTTTTTCTGGTGCGGTTGAGCTTCCTAAACCTGGTAAAACAGGTGCTATCACCTGATAACGCTCGGATAAAATATCTAAACTGTCTTGATAAGGTTCAACTAATACTCCCCATCCGTGTATAAAAAGTATCGGATCTAAATTTGAGGCGACTCCTCCTTCATAATAGGAAATATAACAGTTATCCACATCAACTTGCTTTTTGATGAGTTTGCTTTTCACTGAATTACCCTTCAATTTTTTGAGACAGAACGCACTACTTTAGGCATTTCGGACAAATACCCTTGCAGCGTATGTTACATAAGTTAACAATTACTCTCTAGTTTTCTCTTCTGTCTAAAGTAAGGACACAGCAATGCCGTGTCCCTACGGCTGGAAATGAAGAAGCGAGGCAAACCCCGCACCCAATACATCAGGAAATTCTTTACCTAAAGTACAAACCGAATTCCATACAGGACACGCATCAATTCCAACAATGACTTGTCACCTGCATTCGCTGAGGTATTTTCTAAAGTTCGCACAGTCAGTACCTGCGGCGGCGTCGAATCTGGAGGATAAATCAAATCGACTTGCACCTGTCGGCGACTTGCCGATGGCATTTTTAGCGTTAGCAGTGGTTCCAATACCTGACCCGTTCGGTGCCACAAATGTACGTAGCGCGTCTGGGGTTTCCCTTGGTCATCGTTGTAGCGCAACCGTACCGTACCTCGGAAAAATGGAAAATCTTGCGGGGGTTGCCGGAAACGCAATCCTCCTTTTGGTAGCTTGTCTTCTTTCAAAGGCGTTTCTAGCGTCAGGGTGACAGTTTGGGGTTGGTTCTTAGAGTTAATTAACGGCAAGCTGAGGTTGTATTCAACTCCGTAGTTCCCATGCGCTTCGTAAGCGGTATCAGGATAGCGCACCAGCATCTTTGCAGTTTGTACTTGACCTGTACCGAGGGTGCCTAGCTTGAGGGTACTGATGGGATAGGAGATGGCGTTGCCGGGTTGGGGAATGGTAAGATTCTGGGCATTGGGTTTATCCACCAGTTGCCCTTTCCAGGCAGAACCTTCAGAGACTCCTGCCACGCGACTATAGATAAATTGCCCCGTGGTTTGCCCTGGAGGGGAGGGAGTTTTATCTCGTGGTCCTGCTAAAGTGCCTGTCTCTAGTAAAGTCTGCCATTCTGCTTGGGTAGGTTTCCGTTCGGTGCCATCTGCATTTTTCTTGGCATACATGGCTAAACTGGCTGCATAAACCTTGCCATTACTCTGCAACCGCACCAGCGTAGACCGACCATTGATGGGCTTTTCTAAATTCCGCACCGGAATCGGATGATTCATCAACAAACGGCTTTGTCCCGGTGGTATTACTAGCTGGGCGGGAAAATCAGCTTGTCGCTTGCCTCGGATGACATCGTTGACTGCGCGATCGCCATGACCTGAGTATACGTCTCCGTTGGGATTTTCGACATAAGGCGGCAGTGTGACATAGGGCGCATTCTGCATTAGCTGACTTGCCGCTTGCAATACTTCCACTTTGACGGGTTTTTTACCCGGATTATGCAAAATTACCCCCAGATAAAGCGTCTGCAAATCCTTGGGAGTGTGGCTAAAGTGGTGGGCAAATAAATCAAATCTTCCCTGGAAAGGAAAATTAAGATGAGCCGCTGGCACCTTTTTACCATCTGGGGGAAAAGTAGAAAGTAAAATCCCTTCACTTTTCACCCATTCTGGACTGTTACTGTTAAACATCGGCACTTTATCCAGTTGTCCGGGTAAAGGCAAAACTGGCTGGGGTTGTACAATCTCTTGAGGGGCTGGCTTCGGTAGCGGCGGTGGTGTCTGAGCAAGCGGTAAAATGGGCAAGAACGGCAGCATGGGAAGATTGATTTTAAAAAACTATAACGACTCTATCCGAAAAAAATAGTGTGCCCTCAGACTAAAGTCTGGGGCTACACAAACAAAGCCTGCCTCCGCAGGCTAAATCCACTCTTAGTCAGCGTAGGCGGACTTCGTTCGTGAAGCCGCAACTTTACTTTAGTCGTCCTTGTACTTTCGCTCAGAAGGGCATCAAAATATTTTCCGGATGGGTGCTAAGACATAAAGGAGTTTAAGAAAGTGCCAGGTTCTTAATAATATATAAAAAATCTGCCCTAATTTCTGAAAAATTTTCTGGAGTTAGGATTGGGACGTGGACAAAAATACAGCGGCTGTTGAGTTGGCGTTCTTGCAAGTAGTCTAATACTGAGTAATACAGCCCTTCGCAGACAAATTTACCAGCATTATGGCTAATTTCAGTTGCTGCTGAGCCTGTTAATAGTTTTTCTAGATTCACCGATGTTTTCAGCACCGTGGTTCCACAAGCCGCACAGGATTCTACACTTAATTGAGTGCGTCCCTCTGCCATGCCGCAGCAGATAATCGCATCGGGCTGTAGTTGGTTAATTTTGGCAAAGACGCGATCGCTTGCTTGGGCAACATTAACGGGTAGCTGTCTTAAAAAATTTAAGGATAGCGGTAAAGAGTCAAGTTTAGCAACTTCTATCAATAAATCATCGGATGAATTAGACTTTTGATGAGGTAGCCAGGTTTGAAAAGAGGTTAACAGGATTTTTTGATACATTCAAAGTGTCATTAATTACTTTAAAATGGAAAGAGTCTTGATGACCAATATCAATAGTAAGGGGGAGCAGGTTTAATGTCAGTCATTGCAGTCATAGACTACGACATGGGAAATCTGCACTCTGCCTGTAAGGGATTGGAAAAAGCGGGTGCAACGACAAAGATAACTGATTCACCGGCAGACATTGCACGGGCGGATGCTGTAGTTCTGCCTGGTGTGGGATCTTTCGATCCGGCGGTGCAACACTTGCGATCGCGCCACCTGGTAGAACCCATCAAAGAAGCGATCGCGTCTGGCAAACCTTTCTTAGGTATCTGTCTGGGATTGCAAATTCTGTTTGATTCCAGCGAAGAAGGCAAAGAACCCGGTTTAGGCATTATCCCTGGTGTGGTGCGACGATTTCGACCAGAACCCGATTTGACGATTCCCCACATGGGTTGGAACCAACTGGAAATTGCCCAACCTGATGCCCCAATTTGGCAGCATTTACCGTCTCAGCCTTGGGTTTATTTTGTCCATTCCTACTACGTCGATCCCGTTGATCCCCAAATCCGCGCCGCCACTATCACCCACGGAAGTCAAACTGTGACGGCGGCGATCGCGCGTGACAACTTGATGGCTGTGCAGTTCCACCCAGAAAAATCTTCCACCAGCGGACTGCAAATATTATCCAACTTTGTCGCCCAAATTCAGGCGAAAGTGGCGGCATAAAATATTTTTGGGTAGACTCCTCAGGACTTACGCAACATCACCACATCTGAGGGCAACCACAAGGGGATTGCCCCTACAAAACGCTATATGTATAAGCTTTGCGATAAGCTTTGCGTAAGTCCTGTCCTCTCCTTCTTGTCTTCCCTAAGCGCAGGCTACGCCAACGTGTCCTTAGCCTCTAAAGCGCTAACACGGTTCGTTTTTCTTAACAATGACCCTAAGAATCTACGGCAATCGCCTACTCAAAACCTTACCAGGTCTGGAAACCCGACCCACACTAGGGCGAGTGCGGGAAGCAGTATTTAACATTTGGCAGGGCAGCATCAGCGGCTGTCGCTGGCTGGATTTGTGTGCCGGTAGTGGTTCAATGGGCGCAGAAGCTTTGTGTCGGGGTGCTAGCTACGTCGTCGGAATTGAACAGTGGAGTCGCGCCTGCGCCATTATCCAGCAAAACTGGCAGCAAGTCGCTCAAGACGAGCAAAAATTTCAGGTGTTGCGGGGGGATGTCGTTCAACGATTGAAAACCCTTGCCAGTCAGCAGTTCGACCGGATATATTTTGACCCGCCCTATGCGAGTGAATTATATCAGCCGGTGGTGGAAGCGATCGCGCAACATCAACTGCTGGCTGAAGGCGGTGAATTGGCAGTAGAACACAGTCCCAACAACTGGACGGTTGAACCCGTTCCTGCACTGGAAATCTGTCGCCAGAAGGTTTACGGCAACACTGCCCTTACCTTCTATTGCCCGGTAAGCATCTGAAAGTTTACAACAATTTAAAAAGGTGGGCAGTGCCCACCTCACTCAGCTGACTCAGGAGGGCGGGAGAACCTCGCCCCTACAGCATTTTTATACTCCCAGTTGATTGTCGCGCTTTTTCTGCATATAGGCAGCGACAAATAGCCCCGCGAGGGTGACTAAGATCAAACCAAGCACGATACCAGAAAGCAGGGGTTCTACCACGTCAGTACTCCTTTGTTAACGTTTTTTGCCTGTTTCTCATCCTACAAGCTAGAGAGGAAGAACGGGTGAGCCTGTAGCGACACAATTTCAAGGCATTTCCTATCCTGGTGGCAGGCTAGACGAAACTACGCTTGCCTCGACCCTCTAGAAAATTTAAGCTATGTATATGAATCGAAATCTTTATCGATACACAAGCACACATATCGCTATACTCGTTCATTGCATAGCGATCGCCCGTGCCCAGATCAAAAACTGCCTTTACCTCTCACTTTCAGAAACCTTTGGATAACCAGCTACCTAAACCTGAAATCCTGATGCAGCGCCTCAGCTTGATGGCATTAGCTGCTTTCCTGGTCATCCTCTTGGCACTTGTGGGGGTTAACCTGTTTCGCGTCTCCGATCCTTATGTCAAGACAGTTTTGACCCGAACCGGCGACCCTGTGAAGGGACACGCTATCTTTCAAATGAACTGTGCTGGGTGTCATGGATTGGAAGCGCACGGTCGGGTGGGACCCAGTCTGGAAGCCATCTCCAAGCGCAAGTCTCGTGTGAGAATCATTCACCAAGTCATCAGTGGGGATACACCGCCCATGCCCCAGTTCCAGCCCAGTGCCCAAGAAATGGCGGATTTACTGCGTTATTTAGAGAAATTGTAGATGGGGATGGGGATGGGTAATGGGTCATTAGTTATTAGCCTAGACCTAACTGAACTGTTGTGCATAAAACCGGGCATAGCGATCGCCCTTTTGCAGCAATTCTTCATGGGTTCCCGATTCCATAATCTGCCCCTGTTCCACAACCAGAATTCGGTCGGCGCGGCGCACTGTGGCGAGGCGGTGAGCGATGATAAAAACAGTCCGGTCTTGCATGATCCGTTCTAGGGCTTCCTGCACCAAGGCTTCTGATTCCGAATCCAGGGCGGAGGTTGCTTCATCTAGGATGAGGATTCTAGGATTCAACAAAACAGCACGCGCGATCGCAATTCTCTGCTTCTGCCCCCCCGATAAGTTTACGCCTCTCTCTCCCACCCAGGTATGATAGCCCTGTGTAAATTGGGTAATGAACTGGTGGGCGTTGGCAATCTCTGCTGCCACCTGCACGTCCTTGAGGTCAAACTGCGCTTGTCCAAAAGCAATATTTTGAGCAATCGTCCCAGAAAATAGAATCGTTTCCTGCGGCACAATCCCAATTTGCCGCCGCAGACTCCGCAGCGTCACATCCTGAATATTAATGCCGTCAATGAGAATTTCACCCGCTTGGGTGTCATAAAAGCGGGGAAGAAGATTCACCAAAGTAGTTTTACCCGCACCCGACGCACCCACCAAGGCAATCATTTCTCCGGAGTGTGCCAGCAAATTCAAGTTTCGCAGCACCGGACTTCCTCCTTGCCCTTGCTTAGAAAGAGGTTGCACCACTTCTTTGGCATCCTCTTGGAAGGCGGGGGTTGGGGAATTTATTGCAGGATAGGCAAAGGTAACGTTACGATATTCCACCTTACCCGTAACAGGAGGAAGGTCAACTGCACCCGGCTTTTCCACCACGGTTGGCTGAATAGCCATCAGCTCAAAAATCCGATCGACCGATGCCTGACCCTGTTTAAACTCGTTGTAATTGCTGGTGAGATGGGCGATAGGGTCAATGAGTAACGCCACAGCTGCGATATAGCTAACAAATTCTGCCCCAGTCAAATTGCCGGTAGAAATTTGCCAGCCGCCGAGGAAAAACAGCAGTAAAACGCTCATCGCGTACAGGAATCCAACCACCGGGTTCTGAATCGCCTTTAGCCGTTCAGTTGCATACTTAGCTTTCCGGTTTTCTTCAGCTTCCTGGGCAAAACGGGCAATTTCATAATCTTGGGCGGCGAAAGCCTGCACCAGACGAATTCCGCTAAATACCTCCGTCAACAACGCCGATAAATTAGATACGCGATTTTGGCTGCGGCGAGAAAACTTCAGCATCTGTTCGCCAAACCAGCCAATTAAAACGCCCATCAGCGGTGCGACTAAAAATGTTGCCAGTGTCAGCTGCCAGTTGAGATAAATCATGTAGCCCAGCACGACGATTAGCTGCAACACGCAGGGAACAAAGTCATGGAAAACTTTATTCACCACTTCCCCAACTCGGTCAATATCTTCGGTGAGACGGTAAGTTAAATCGCCTGTTTGTGCAGTTTCAAAATAGCCAAAGTTGAGACGATGTAGGTGAGTATAAACTTGTTTGCGTAAGTTAAAGGCAACGAAAAGGGCGGCTTTCGCCATCAGGGAATCCTGTCCATACATCAGGATTTTCTGGGCTAGAAAAACGACTGCCAGCACTCCTGCTAACTGGGCAAGTGCTGCCATATCGCCCTGTCCAATGAAATTGGCGATTTTGCCTGCAAGTGCCGCCTGTATGGGCCAGAATACTGTAACCCCTAACGTGCAAGCAAAAGCTTGAGCGATGGTTTTCCACTGAGGGCGGATGTATGGCAGTAGATGCCAGTAACTAGAGCGCGTTTTCAAGCCTTAACGTCCTGTAATAATCTTCTCCTTTGTCTGACGCTACCAGTTTTCGGTTGTTTCTGAGCCATGATTCTTGAATCTATTTTAGGGGTAGTCAGCGATCGCTTCCCCCGTTCGCAGGGAAAATAAGAGAAATCCAGCTTTCTGTCTGCTAGCAGGGAGGGTTTCTTCCAGCCTGAGTGTACTGACGGGCTTGTTGGAAGTAGCGATCGCTCAATGTCATCACTCAGATACAATTTTTTATAACTGTTCGCCAAACATCCTTTTTTGTGCTTTCTCCATCAAATCGGAAACCACAATCAATAAAGTTGCCAAAATTTCAAGAATTGCCAATCCTAAAATTACTAATAATTTCAGGATTCCAAAAACTAATAGCCAAACTAGTCCAATAATTTTTGACTCAATTAACACAATTCTCAGAGCGCGTAAGACTATCCTAGCAATCCTAATCTTTTGACTTAGCTTCAAGCTTGAGGGTTGCGGATCTTGTTCTAGCAGATATTTCTTACTTTGTCTTACTATCGTATCAACTTCTGCCTCCGTAATTTCTACATTGCAGTATTGGTGTAACCAAGTAATCCCACAAATTCGCCCTAATAGGAAATCATGATCTCGATATCGTTTATCAAAAAAGCCACCAAACGCACCCAGAAAATCTGACGCGAGTAGTTCTGCGGCGCTTCCTTCTTGCAGAGAAGCTTTAATATTTTTGGGTAGATTATCGTAGATGGGTTTCAGTCTGCTTAGTGCATTACTTCCAGAATTAGCAATTTCACCGATAATTGCTGGAGTAATTGGACGAAGCTTTATGTGCCGATAAGGTATCGCTTCTTCTATAATTTCCTCAATTTGACTGATATCTCCAAGATTTTTCTTCTCAATTGCTTCTATTAATTTTTCCTTGGCTAAGACTAATTGATTTCGTTTTTGAATTTCTCTTAACCGGAGCGAGTCATGTTCTGCTTTTGGCAGCGTCAAGCCACTAAATCCAACTTCTAGTGTAGAAAATTCGCCTTGCGTTAGTTGTTTTGCACTATTCAAATTTTCTACGGGAACTGGACGGATATAAACGTGCAATCGTTCTGTATTAATTGATGGCTGTTGTGCCGTAAATTCCTCCTGAAACTGACTTGAACGCTCGTTGTTCTGTATTTGATTAGAGCGCAAATCATTTTCCAGTTCAATTCCTTTTAAGATGGGTAAACCATCTAGTATGCTTCCATCCGTATACAGAAATACTAAATGTGTATTATCTGCCTTGCTTTCACGTACAGCGCCTAGTCCTTCTTCCTTCAGTTCTTCTTTCTTGGGAGTTTTAAAGTAGTCACCACTCAGGTCTTTAAGATTGATACTACTAACATCAGAATGATCCCAAATGGGTGGAAAAGCAACCGGGAAAGCGCCGGAAGCGCGACCCCCCATTACTGCCTTGTCCCACATCTTATTCATGGTTTCTTGAGGAATCCCTGAATGAAACAAAAATTGACGACTTTCTGAATTAGTAATTGTTTCAATTTCTTGTTCCAAATGCCCTTGTGAATCTGTGAGATTTATTTCTTCAAGAATCCCTTGCAAGTTGGTAAGTGTCATTAAAAGCGCCAGAGGTTTCGTACTTTCTGTAATCTGGGGAGGCTTTATGACAAGTTCGGCAATTTTCTGGATTGCCTCACCAGAAAGAACGCTCAGGTTTGTTCTTTGGCGTTTGGCTTCGGGGGTAGACTCGGAGGAAGTAGAACGATGGAAAAACTTATAAATACCTTTTCTCAGTGGATTAGAACTCTTTTTGTATCTCTCTATTGTTGCTTCAAAGCTATCAGCAAAACTTTCTATGGTTCCTTGAAATCCATCTCTGAAGCTAGAGAGCATTACTGAAAAGCTATCTATTTTTTGAATATCGGCTTGTTGAACCCATGCTTGATATAAAGGGCTTTTATGCTCTTCTTCCGCAAATTTAAGCAGTTGATTAGATTGAAAAGGTGGATCTACCTTTCCTTGAAGTAAACAGTAGGCGGCGATGACTCCAGACATTGCCCCTGCTGAAGAGCCAGTAATGATATCAATAATAACTTTAGGTTCAGCCTTGACGGATTCTTTCGTCAATTCATAAAAAACTCCTGCCATATAAGCACCCAATGAAATGCCACCAGAGCAGTTGAGGGTGATGAGTTTGGGCGTTTGTGCAGATTGTGTTTCGGTTTTCATGACGATATCCTTGGGGGTGAAAATAACTTGGAATTAAGTTCAATTCAGCAGAATTCTGTTCTGAGGTAGTTGATAAAAGGGTGTTACTCGAACTTTCCGAAAAATTATCTACTTGACAACAGAAGGTGTAAAAGCTGGGTTCTAGTTGTGAATAGCATTGAGCAAACGGGGTGGTATCGCTAAGCTGGCGTTTTGAGCAAGCGTCTCGCTTCTCTGGCGACAGTCATTCCTATACATAGGCGGATGCTGCTCTAAGTAGCTGTTCGTTTCTACTACAACCTCACTATTTTATATGAACAGAGAATAATTAACACTTTTTAGGGAAACAATCACAAGCGTCTTCCCTTCTGCTTGTAACTTGATGCTGAGGCTACTTCCAGAACTAAGTAGGACAGCTGAATTAAACCCTGTCATCTTGTAGGTTGGGTTGAGGCAACGTTACCCAATCTTGACATAAGGTTTGATGGGTTTCGCTTCCGCTTACCTATCCTACAAATAATTAAGTCGGTCTACTTAAGAGCGATCCGCTCATCTAAGGCGAACAATCAAATGAGTTAGAGCGAGCGCTACTTTATCTAACAATTAAGAATAATTGAAGTTTTCGCTTTATTCTTTTTTACTAAAAAATGTAAATGTAAATTCATGAGTGAATCAATGATGGCATTTTAAAAGAAAGGCGTTTAGAATAAAAAAAGAATTCACCGATAAATTTTCTCCTTGCATTCAAGAACCTCTCCCCAATTAGTTTCAACTTAGCTAGGAATAAAGCTAAAGAAATAAATACTTTTAGTCATTGCTCAGACTGCATTGACTCCCTCAGCAGGGAAAAATAAATTCCAGAACTCAAAATTCGGGCAGCAGCTTGAGAGAAAGCCTTTTTTCCGCCTGAGCAACTCCTGCGCCCAATCGCCGCCCATCGGTAGCGATCGCTAACTATCTTCTAGTGTCTTCCTGGCAAAATACAATACACTCACAAACCAAACATCTTTGCAACAACCGATTTATACACGCTGAATCTATGCAGACATTAAACATTCCGATCAACATTCCCCAACCACCGACCTTTGCTTCTATCGAAGATGAACGCCGCGATCGCAAGCAACGCCTAGCCGCTGCATTTCGCCTATTTGCCCGCTTCGGCTTTGCTGAAGGTATCGCCGGTCACATCACCGCCCGCGACCCCGAACACCCAGATCGCTTTTGGGTCAATCCCTTCGGGATGCACTTCAGTCTCATCCGAGTCAGCGATCTGCTTCTAGTCAATGACCAAGGTGAGGTCGTTGAGGGGAACAAGCCTGTCAATCAGGCAGCCTTTGCCATCCACTCCCGCATCCACGCCGCCTGTCCCGACGTTGTAGCAGCCGCACACTCCCATTCAACCTACGGCAAAAGCTGGTCAAGCCTGGGTCGCCTTCTCGACCCCCTCACGCAAGATGCCTGTAGCTTCTACGAAGACCACGGGCTGTTCGATGACTACACGGGCGTCGTTCTCAAGCTAGAGGAGGGCAAGCGGATTGCCGAAGCTTTAGGCGACAAAAAAGCCCTCATCCTCCGCAACCACGGGCTGCTTACAGTGGGTCACTCAGTCGATGAAGCTGCCTGGTGGTTTATCACAATGGATCGCTCCTGTCAGGCACAGCTAATGGCAGAGGCAGCGGGTAAGCCTGTCCTGATCGACTCCGATATGGCTCGTTTGACATATCGCCAAGTGGGGTCGCACCACATGGGGTGGTTTAGCTTTCAACCACTCTACGACATGATTGTGCATCAACAACCCGATCTGCTGGAGTAAGTGTTTTCAAAAGTGTGGAAAGGTGAGGAAGCTTCTAACAAGGGCTGGAGTTAAAAACCAGCGTCTACCGATTGTATTTAAAGAAAAATGAGGGTAGATATATGACGAAATTAGAGCTGCCGAAAGGAAAGTTCAATAAGACTTTGAACTCCAACCTAGACTCACCTTTTTGCGAAAAAGATGGCTTGCTGGAGTTCAAGGCAGAATTAACCGCTCCTGAGTTTTTTAAACGCTGGTCATTTGTTACAAATGTGTATGGTGAACGAGTGCAAGTGGATCACTGTGTCCTGACCCTTCCTGATTTTCCACGTCTCGAAAATTATGCTGAAGCTTTGTGTCAATTGGGCGGTCGGATTGTGGAAGGACCAGGACTCTTTCCTCTCGAATTTTGTCCCAAAACCTATGTGCTTACCAACGATTTATGGTTGCATTTGTTGACAATATTGATGCCATCGGGTGGGTTGGTGGTTCTGGCTGCGCCCCACGCACCAGACGATCAACTTGACCGCTTCCTACATGAGCGGGGAAACGCTGGCGTCCACCATGTTGCGATTCGCGTTGACGATGTGCATAGTGCTGGTTTAGTTTGGCAGAAAAAAGGGTTTCATCCATTGTCTAGCGAACCGCTGAAGGGTGATTCCCTATGCCAATGGTTTTGGCAAAACTCGGCAGGACAAATTATCGAGCTGATTGGTCGTAGCCCTGAAAATAACGCAACTTTTTACTGCCAGAATATAGGGGGTCTTCGCCTCTCGGAGGTGACAGGGGTTCACTGAAAATGACTGTGTTTCAATAGACAGAGGAGCCGCTCTTAGAGTATGTTTGAAAAGTAGGGGATTTCGCATTCGGTAAACAAGCTATTGCACAAAATAGAAAATGTCGCCCGTAGGCGTAAGCCTTGCCGAAGGCTATGCTTCGCTCGTAAATAGCGATGGTGTCATAACCGACTTTTCTTCTCAAACATCTTCTTAGCGGCTCTCTTTCTACCTCCCCAAAAGCGATACATTAAGTTTAAATAGTCCCTCACGCTTGATAAGAGTTATGTATCAGGTACAATCTCCTGCTCAGCCAGAGGTCATCTACCCGGACAGCGACGGCAAACCTATGTCAGACAATACCAAGCAGTTTCGCTGGATTGTCGTCATCCAGCAGAATTTAGAATGGCTTTTTGCCAAGGAGCCAAATGTGTTTGTGGCTGGAGACTTACTTTGGTATCCAGTTGAAGGAAATAATAAGATTCGGAATGCTCCTGATGTTATGGTTGCTTTTGGTAGACCTAAAGAAGATCGGGGTTCTTACCAGCAATGGAAAGAGGAAAATATTGCGCCGCAGGTTGTATTTGAAATTCTTTCTCCTGGCAACACTCTGACCGAAATGAACAAAAAACAGGTCTTTTACGACCGCTACGGCGTAGAAGAATATTACCTGTACGACCCCGATAAAAACGATCTAAGTGGCTGGTTACGTTCTGGCGGTAGCGAAACAGTAGCGCCTTGGGCGCATCGCTTGGATGTGATTGACTCAATCGATAATTGGACGAGTCCCAGGCTAGGAATCCGCTTTGATGTGTCTGGAGAAGAGTTGCAGATTTATCGTCCTGATGGAGAGCGATTTGCTACTTATGTAGAGATTTCTCAACGGCTAGAGCAAGAACGGCAAAGGGCAGAACAAGCTGAACAACGTGCGGAACAAGCTGAGCAACGTGCAGCAAGGCTTGCAGAACGGCTAAGAGCGGCGGGGATCGATCCAGAGGCGTTTTAGAATTGATGATGGTGCGATCGCTATCTATATCTGGGAATCTGGGATGAAATCGGAGAAAAGCGACCTAAGCCCATAATTCCCCTATCCAATCATCCCCCGCTTCCCAATCCCGACAAGGTTCTTCTTTGGGGCCAGAAGGATGAACAGCGCAGATAATTTCGCACTGTCCGTAATAGAAACGGCATCTCCGACAGGTTTGGAGAGCTTCTATATGGACGGTTTCAATGACTCCACCCACCGAGGGGATCGTGTCTCGAAGTTCTTGCTGACAGGAAAGGGTTGGTAGCCACACGCCAATCGAGAGTTGGTCGTTGATTCCCTCCGGTTCCCCAAAAAAATTGTCGTTGATAGCACCCGGTACGCATTGGCAAGCCGTGATTCTACCTCCGACTCGACTGATAGCCTGACGAATGACCTTAAGAGTACACTTAGCTTCAACCGTAAAGTAACCGCAGATATCAATACGTTGCGTTCCCGCCGTGGCTACGAGAGTCAGACTGGTGCGAATAAATCCTGCTTGAATAACCAGCAATCTCAAGTGATGGTCGAGTTCTTGAAAAACCGGCTCAACCTCCGACATAATTTTGCTAGTTATTTCCTCAGTTAGACCAAGCGCTCTTTGTAACTGCTGCCAAAGTGCCTGTAGCGTCTTCAAAAGCCGTAATAATAGGGACTCTAGCTTTTGGTCAACCTGAATTGGATACTCTTTTATTACCTGGAATCCATTTTCTAAATGGTGGGCGGTTTCTTGAATAGTTGTTAGTCCCAACATCGCTGCTCCGCTTTTGATGGAATGAGCGGCGAAAAAGAGCTGATTAATTTCTTCTGGGTCTTTGATAGTGCTTGTTCCAGACAGCAAACCTTGCTCAATTGTCTGGATATATTCTTTCGTTCCCTCAATAAACAAGTGATTGAGGTGATTGTTGAGTTCCTCAAAAACTGGCTCAACTTTCGACATAATCTTGTGAGTCAGCTCATCATTCAGCCCAGAAGACCAAGAAAGCTGCTGCATCAGAGCTTTTAGGGTATCAAAAACCTGTTGTAAGAGTGACTCTAGCTTTTGATCGACCCTAATAGGACAAGCGTTGAAGACTTGGAAACATTTTTCTATGCGGTAAGCGGTTTTCTGAATGCTGAGGAATCCCAGCATTGCTGCACCGCCTTTGATACAATGAGCAGCCCGAAAAACCTCATTAATCTTTTCTGGGTCTTCAATGGTGCTTTGTAGATCCAGGAGACCTTGCTCAAGTGTATTGAGGTGGTCAATTGCCTCTTCAATAAAGTAGCCAATGATTCGCTGATGTTGTCCCGACATCATTCTCTTTTCTCCTTGTTTTCGCGTAGGGTATGTTCTACCGCAACGCGCTAGGCTTCGCTCAAGAGTAAACTCCGCACGGGTCGCGTAGCGTATGCGCTCTCTTCGCTGCTCTCCCCGGTTTTAGCACAGCTTGAGGCTGATTGAGGTTTTTTCAAGAATTGTTGCCAGCGATTCCCCGATCAATGTTTCTAAAGTTTCAATAATGCCGACTCCAGTTGTAAGCCACAAGCGATCGCCATTGCATAGCACCGATACGGCAATCTCGGCGCAAAAGTGCGAAAACTTCGTGAAAAATGAGCCAGCACAACTCCTTTATTGCTTATACCATTTCACTTTATGTCTGCAACAGATCGGTCTGCTGCCCCCTTGTTAAAAGGGTTGGGGGGATCGGATGTGTAGCATCAAAAAAGTGAATTGGTATTAGGGGGTTTTTAACATTTTCAGGACTTACGCAAAGCTTATACATATAGCGTTTTTTCGGGTTCAATCCCCCTGTGGTTGCCCTCAGATGTCGCGCAAGTTGCGTAAGTCCTAATTTTTATAAAAAAATGCTGCGTGCAACGAAACCCGCTGAGCAAGTAAAAATGTCCGACGACTCGCATTCGCGGCTAAACAAACAAAGCCTGCTCTCGTCAGGCTTCGTTCTTCTAGCCCCAGGCTTCTAGCCTGTGGGCGTATATTTGCTGGCATCGGGATGCTCCCATCAATCATTCTTTGTAAATAATCAAGCTCTTCCTGTTCACGCTTGCTTGTTGCCTTTGTTTTTTTGCCTTTTTCTGACTAACCAGAAAACAAAGGCGACAATAAGAGCAACAAACACAATTTTAGAAACAGGCCCAAGATACTCATCTACAAGCTCATAGTTTTCGCCCAGTGCGTATCCGGCATAAGTCAGCAAACCCACCCATAAAATAGTGCCAAGGGTTGAGTAGACTAAAAAAGGCACCAAGTGCATACCGCTGATGCCTGCCGGAAGCGAAATTAAAGTGCGAACTCCAGGCACCAAACGGCAGAAAAACACTGCTTTAGGGCCGTGTTTATCAAACCAATTATCTGCTTTTTCGATATCCTTGCCTGATAGCCCAATCCACATACCATACTTGTTAGCTAATCGCTTTAAGTTTTCCTCGCCTACGAGTTTACCCACGTAGTACCACGGCAATGCACCCAGCATCGTGCCGATCACCCCCGCCGCGATCGCTGGAAAAAATTGTATCTTGCTATTTGGTAGCGTTGATGCATACCCTGCCAAGGGCATAATCAGTTCGGAAGGGATGGGGGGAAACAGGTTTTCTAAAAACATCAGCAGTCCAATTCCCAAGTGACCGAGGGAATTCATGGTGTTCGTTATCCATTCCTGCATAAGTTAGTGTTGGGTATTAAGGGGTCAGTTATTTTAATTCAAAATTCCAATACTTCTAGCGATCGCGCTGTCTTAACATCACAATTAAACTGTTAAGTTTAGTTAACGACCTAAGTTTGCTTAACTTTATCAGGTTTTCGAGATTCTGAGAATTGATTTATCTGAATCTTCATCGTAAATTTGCAAATGTCCAATTTTTGCCGTAAAAATTTTATTGGCAATTTGAAGTAGCAATCCTCATTTTTACTTGCCCATTTTCACCAGAGATAGGTTTCAGTTTTCGGCAAGCTCAGTTTGACTGCATTAGGAATATTGTCAGGTATAAAAACTGTTAGGTAAACCTGCCGCTTCTCCTGGTCAATTCCCACAAATTAGGCTTTATTTGCAGAATTTTCGGTAACACAAACAAACCGGATAAGCGGCAATAGTTGTTACCGCATGATGACGAAGGGTGGGCAATGCCCACCCTTGCCGATTTAGGTTCCAGAAGTCCAAGAATTGATGTACTCAATTTGGTCGGGTGTCAAGCTATCAATTTGAACGCCCATTGCTTGCAACTTCAGCCGTGCAATTTCTTTGTCAACCTCGACTGGAATGGAGTGCAAACCGGGTTCCAGCTTGCCTTTGTTCTTAACAAGGTGTTCGCAAGCTAAAGCTTGGTTGGCAAAGCTCATATCCATCACTGCGCTGGGATGTCCTTCCGCAGCCGCCAGGTTAATTAAACGTCCTTCGCCCAGCACAATAACAGATTTACCATTCTGGAGGCGGTATTCTTGGGTGAAGTTCCGCGCTTGCTTAACTTCAGTCGCTTTGGCACCCAATGACTTTAGGTCAATTTCAATATCAAAGTGACCGGAGTTGCAAACCATTGCCCCGTCTTTCATCACATCGAAATGTTCGGCGCGAATGACGTGCTTGTTGCCGGTGACAGTAATAAACAAATCGCCTACAGGGGCGGCTTCTGACATTGGCAGCACTCGGAAGCCATCCATCACCGCTTCAATCGCTTTGGTGGGGTCAATTTCGGTGACAATCACGTTGGCACCCATTCCCCGCGCCCGGAGTGCCGTGCCTTTGCCGCACCAGCCATAACCGGCAACGACAATCGTTTTACCAGCTAGCAAGACGTTGGTGGCGCGAATAATGCCATCCAGGGTTGATTGCCCGGTGCCGTAGCGGTTATCAAAGAAGTGCTTGGTGTCGGCGTCGTTGACATTGATGGCGGGGAAAGTCAAAACACCATCTCTGAACATGGCGCGGAGGCGGACAATGCCCGTTGTGGTTTCTTCGGTGGTGCCAATCAAATCGGCAATCTGGTGTTGACGTTCCTGAATCAGGGTAGCGACCACATCGCTACCATCGTCGATGATGATGTTGGGTTTGTGGTCGAGGGCGATTCGCACGTGGCGGCTGTAAGTCTCGGCGTCTTCACCTTTGATGGCAAATACGGGGATGCCATGATCGGCGACGAGGCTGGCAGCCACGTCATCTTGAGTGGAGAGGGGGTTGCTGGCAATGAGGAGGGCGTCGGCACCCGCAGCTTTGAGGGCGATCGCCAAGTGCGCGGTTTCTGTCGTTACGTGGCAGCAGGCGATTAACCGGATACCGGCGAGGGGTTTTTCTTGGGCAAAGCGATCGCGAATTTGCCGCAACACGGGCATTTCTCGACCAGCCCATTCAATCCGTTGTCTACCTTGGGACGCGAGGGACAGGTCTTTAACTTCGTGTTTGGGCGGTGTAAAAGTTGCAGTCATGAGATTGCTTTCTCAACAAATATTAACTTGCAGGTTTTTACTAGGTTACTCGACCAGACCGCTAAAACGGTAGCCTCATTTTTTAGCCCCACGCCACCAGCTAGACAAAAGTTTGAGGCTGGGAGAAATCCGGAATCGAGTCAGAACCCTTACCCTGCCAAGTTGCTGCTTAACTTCTAGCTTTGGCGTGAAGTTAGTTGAGAAAGGGGTTGTTAGGCTGGGTGCGGGTTATTTGGACAAGCAAATGTACTTTACTCCAGCCGGAGATTTGGTTTAACCGTTCTCTCCCTGCAAAATCTCATCTGGATGGACACGAATCCAACTCGCCAATTCAGTACAAATGTACTATAATAAAAGGGTAGGCAAATTCAGTCCTTGCATTCGCTCTAACCCCAGATGGAGTCAAGTATTCAAGCCATGACCAAGCACTACATTCTCAGCCTGAATCCGACCGCTCAGCATGACTGGGATCGCTGCACTCTCAGAAACCCCATCACTGCTGAACGCCCAGACTTGGCGAGTTTGATTGCCGAAGCTGTGGGAGCGGATGCCGGTTCTTACCTGGTGGCTGTCCATGTTGAAGTCCAAGTTTTGGAAAAAGCACCAAATCTGCAACCAGAGCGCCACCTGGATGTGCCAGTGACGCCGAAACAGCTAAAGGAATTAGTCGCGTAGGGGCGGAATACCGAATTAATTTGGCATCCCAGCCATCGTTGTTGTAAACCCGCCCTCCGGTTTGAAGTTGGTATCCGGTGAGGCTGGGGCTACAAGAACGCCGCCTCCTTTGATCAAGGCTAGTACAGATTTTTCTACAGCTTCTCATCTCCGGACGACTGTAGGGACAAGGCAGCGCCGTGCCCTTACCGACGACAGGAACGAAGTCCGCTTTTGGCGGGCTAGTACAGATTTTTCTACAACGAGTATTCTTCAAGAAGAAGATGCAAATGAAACTGAGTCAATATCCATCTGCGATCGCTCAAGCTGCCCATACTGTAAATGAAGTGGATGCTCAGCTTGCCGCCGCTCATCTGGTGATTAACCGCATGGAAGGCAATGCTGATAAAACGGTGGCATTTGAGCAAGATTTGAAAAATGACAATCAACGCAAGGCGCGTCGCTTTGAATTACTGATGGTGAATTTGGAGTATCAGCAGGCGCTGAATACTATGATGCGCTTAAGTGCTGAAAAAGCGAATGCGGTGGCTCACCTGGAGTATCTCCGCAACCAGTTTAGCGTTGCCAAGCTGGAAACACGTCTGGCGATCGCTCGACAGCTTGCCGGTTCCGAAGCCTTAGAACTGGTGGGTGTCTAAGCGATAAAAGCTTCACCGATTACCAGAAGATGGGATAAATCGGTGTTTCTACAAACAAGCCGGGGTGGGCAATGCCCGCCCTTTTTTTGTCGCTCCACAATGGCAATGCTTTGGCACAATAGTTGTAATTGTCTATCAGAATTCCAAATAGGCTACCTTTAACAACAATCTCATGACTATCGTTACATCGGCAGAAATTGAAAATTTTCGCTCCGAATTGGCAGATTATCCAGACGCGCTGGCAGCTTTGGATGTAATCGAGGATTGTGAAGGAGATTTAGAAGATGCGGCGATGGTGCTGGCAATTCGAGTGGGGCAGCAACCAGAGATAGCTAACGCCGAATGGTTGCCTATTTTAACTAAAAAATGCCGCGCTGTTATCTGCCAAGAAGAATTTCGCGACGAGCTAGTCAAGGGAAAATTTGCCCACATGATGGGACATTTGGCAGCAACAAAACTTTGCCCAAGTCTTCTAGTAACGCCCGTTTTGATGTATGTGGCGCAGCAGGGTGTGGACAATTTTTGCGAACCTTTCGATCCGCTAACTTAGCCACACAAGTCTGTTTTTCAACGCCAAGAACGCCAAGGTACGCACAAGAAGGATTCCCTTAGCGTACCTTGGCGCTATCCTTAGCGTTCTTGGCGTTTAAATAAGAATCTAGCAATGCTGTTTAGGCTTGTGGGGAATCAGGAAATTGACGCGATCGCACTTCGCTACTATAATCCTGCACTGCCTGGGTAATCGTTTCTCGCAGATTGGCGTAAGATTTGGCAAAGGGCGGCTGTTGTTCGGATAGTCCTAGCAAATCGGCAGTGACGAGTACCTGTCCATCGCAATGCACCCCAGCACCAATTCCTATCGTAGGAATCGATAATTTTTGGGTAATCTGCAATCCTAAATCGGACGGGATATGCTCCAAAAGCACGGCAAAAGCACCTGCTTGTTCTAGCGCGATCGCTTCAAGTAAAATTTTCTGTGCCGCTTCTGGTGTTTTTCCCTGCTGTCGGTAGCCTAACTGATGTACCGATTGGGGAGTCAGACCAACATGACCCATCACCGGAATGCCTGCTTGCACGACTCTGGCAATCGTTTCCACCATTGCCGGATATCCTCCCTCCATTTTCACCGCCTGAGCGCCGGTTTCTTTTAATACTCTCCCGGCTGAGTGCATCGCTTGCTGGGGACTTTCTTGATAACTCAAGAATGGTAAATCGCACACGACTAACGCCTGTTTGACACCGCGACGCACCGATGAGGCATGGTGTAGGATTTCATCTAGCGTCACTGGCAGGGTTGTCTGATAACCGAGTGCTACCATCCCCAGAGAATCCCCCACCAGAATCACATCCACACCGGCGGCGTCTAAAAGTTGCGCGATCGCATAATCCCAAGCCGTCAACACTACAATGGGACGCCCCTGTTGTTTCCACTGGATTAATTGCTGGGTGGTGACTGCCATTTTTAGATGCGATGATAGAGAAGGTTGTTAGCGATTGGTAGGGATAGGCAGCGCCCACCCTACTTGTAAAAATTAACAACTATTTCAGCGCTCCGGTTTAATCGTTTGCACAAATCTTAGAAAATCGTCAGTTTCCCAGCCATCTTCAATATCTAGGGTCTGCACGTTAAAAACCCCTACAGAATTGTCAGTAAGTTCCACTTCCATTGGCACTGTTCTACCAAGACCATAGGCGCTCACTACCTGTTCTACCAGAGTACAAGGCATATTAAACGTACCCATATCGATTCTGCCGTTGTTAGCTCGGTAATCCCAAACGACTACCTTTTCAATTCCAGCAGAATAGGGTTGCTGACAGTAAAATCGATGACTCAAGGCAATCATCCGCGCCATGTGGACATCGTAGCGGCGCATCTCACCCCCGAAAGCAGAAACAGTTGTGTTTCGATCGGGTACTTCAAAGTAACCCAGTCGCACTTTAGCACTGGCATCGAGGGTATTTTCTAGGCGGATGGTATTGATCGGAATGTCTGCTGGACTAGCAGCTTGAGCGATCGCACACAAAGCAGTAGCAGCGATCGCTGTACTCGCAACGGTTTTGGCAATTTTTTTCAGCATGGAAGCGTCAATCTGTTAATGACTCAAACAACCTGTAACAGACTTCAACTTCCGGCTGACTTATTCCGTCAAACTAGAGCTTGACAAATTGTTCACTCTTCTGCCCGAACGAAAGCTAAGTGCGGTGTCACGCGCCCCGTGGTCAAGCTGATCCAAGCGAGTCCTTCACTGGTTCCCACCCACAACTTATCGGCGACATCCGTGGATAAAGAGAGAATCCGACTGGAAGGGAGGTCAGCAACTCGATCCAGCACCGCACCCGTCTGCGGATTCAATCTCAATAAACCATTCTCCGTCCCCACCCAAACGCTCCGATCTTGTGCAAAGCGCACAGCGGTAACATTGCGCCCCCGGAGTGGCGTCACCGACCGCAGCACGTCCCCGGTTTTAGGGTCAATCACTAGCAAACTGCTGGGCGTTCCCGCCCAAATCCTCCCCTGTGGATCTAGGGTCAGGGCTTGCACTGTGGTGCCGGGGACATTCTTCAGCCGCTTCATCACAAAGGCATTGGTGGTATTAATTCGCACTAACCCTTCTAGCGTTCCCACCCATAGCTGACCTTCTCGGTCGAGGGTGAGGGCATTCGCTGAGACTCCGGGAAGCTTTTGCACCGTTGTCATCAATAATCCCTGGTCGGGGCTGATCATGGCAAGACCGCGATCGCTCCCTACCCACAGATAACCCCGCTCGTCAATCAATAGCGACAACACCCGGTTAGACGGTAAGGTAAAGTTTTGCGCCGTCACTTCATTACTGCGGGGATCTACTCGCAGCAATCCTTCGTAGGTTCCCACCCAAACTCGTCCCACCCGGTCTTGCGCTAACGCGCCGATGGTGTAGTTGGGTAGAGCAATCCGAGCTAAAACGTTGCCTGTCTTCGGGTTGATCCGCGCTAAACTCTGCCAGGAACCGACCCAGAGACTGCCGGTATAACCCGGTTGCAAGGCGGTGACGCGATAATCTGCGGGTAGGGGGATGGCTTCTTGCCGTCGGCGTTCGGGGGGCAAGGGACGACCTCCAGGCGGCGGCGACGAGGGTGGATAGGTGCGGAGGTCATCTCCTCGGTCTATCTCCGTGGATTGTTGAGCCAGTACGCCACTACCACTGGTCTGCGGAGCTGATTGGATGATTCCCCAGACTGGTACGCTTAAAGAAAGCAGGGTAGCACTAATAAACAAACCGATACGCGCACTCAAGAATGCCATCGCTAATCTCCTTAGAAGAGGCTTTGCTAACGCGCCTCTGTTCATTTAGCTGAAATATAAGATTTTCCTACTACATTTAAGCCTGTGTTAGCGACAGATTGAAAAAGTAGAACTGAAGTAGCGATCGCGGATTCGCCTAACTTGAGTATATGTACTTAAAAAATTAATCACAAACGCCAAATGTTTTCAGTTTGCCATCGACAAAGTAGAAGGCATTGGAACAGTATGCAAGGGTGCCGATTTCTAAATATTGAGGCACACCCGCTGAATCAGTTGGCAGTGCTTTCCATAGTTCAATTGCTGCTTTTGCTTTAAAGATTTGCTGTTCAGATGTTCCATATTTCAAAGGAGAATATTCACGGGCGGCTGATCCTAGCTCTCCGGATGGTTTGAAGCTGATAGCTGTGTAAATAATGCCTTCTGAGGACTCCGGGAGATGGATGAAATCCTTGACCACGGCTGGGTCGAACTGTCCGCTAGTCTGGTTAATGGCGATCAAAAATCGGAAATTATTATTTTTAGGGTTGACTAACAACAGAGCGTAATCTTTCTGCCTGTCTTCGTTGAAGTCAGCGCTGAAAATGCTACAGGTGGTTCGCTGTCCGGGATTTTCCCGCTCGTAGGCACGAATTGAAGCCACAAAGTCAGATGCTTTCGCCAACCGATACTCACCCAAGCTGGCTTTGAGCGCTGCGGGTATTTCTCCTTGGCACTGAGGTTCTGGTAGCGCTGCCACGGGTGAGAAGGTTTTAGTACCGCTGGAAGCGGAGTTAGGGCGAGAGGGCGTCAAATCGGTCAACGTACTCACCGGCAGATGGTTGGATACAGCAATCGTACTACAAGCTGCCAGGATCAAGGATGCGGCTAGGAGAGAAACTCTTTTAAGCATTGCCAAGGAAAAACAACGACCCTATAACATTCGGCGGGCGATCGCTATTTTCAGGGTATTTTTATCCACTTACTAATTGCTTACAAAAGTCAAGTCTTCCTTTGTAACAAAATATTTAGATTTATATGCAATAAGTAAAGCTTATGTTTACAAATAGAAGATTGTAATTTCAACTTATTGGCTTGCTGGTATAGTTAAAAATTAATAAAGAAAAAAGTACGGGATCGCTTAAACCCGGAACAACATTCAGGATTTCCTCAGGAAGGAAGAAATGTCTTACTCTCAAACCAAAACTCAGACAAAATCTGGCTATCAAGCCGGAGTTAAAGATTACAAACTGACCTACTACACCCCGGATTACACCCCCAAAGATACCGATATTTTGGCGGCTTTCCGGGTCACGCCTCAGCCTGGAGTTCCTCCTGAAGAAGCGGGTGCTGCTGTAGCTGCGGAATCTTCCACAGGTACCTGGACAACCGTGTGGACAGACCTATTGACCGACCTAGACCGTTACAAGGGTCGTTGCTACAACATCGAGCCAGTCGCCGGAGAAGACAACCAGTATATTTGCTATGTTGCCTATCCCATAGATTTGTTTGAAGAAGGCTCTGTCACCAATATGCTCACCTCCATCGTGGGGAACGTGTTTGGTTTCAAAGCTTTGCGTGCCCTGCGTCTGGAAGACTTGCGGGTTCCGGTTGCTTACCTGAAGACTTTCCAAGGTCCTCCCCACGGAATTACCGTTGAGCGCGACAAACTCAACAAGTACGGTCGTCCTCTATTGGGTTGCACGATTAAGCCCAAGCTGGGTTTGTCTGCTAAGAACTACGGTCGTGCCGTTTACGAGTGTCTGCGCGGCGGTCTAGACTTCACCAAAGACGACGAAAACATCAACTCCCAGCCATTCATGCGCTGGCGCGATCGCTTCCTGTTCGTTCAAGAAGCTATCGAGAAAGCTCAAGCTGAAACAGGTGAAATCAAGGGACACTACCTCAACGTCACCGCCCCCACCTGCGAAGAAATGATGGAACGTGCTGAGTTCGCAAAGGAACTGGGTACACCCATCGTCATGCACGACTACCTGACTGGTGGCTTCACCGCTAACACCACCCTCGCTAAATGGTGCCGTCGCAACGGTTTGCTGCTGCACATCCACCGCGCTATGCACGCCGTGATTGACCGTCAAAAGAACCACGGTATTCACTTCCGCGTTCTCGCCAAGTGTCTGCGGATGTCTGGTGGCGATCACCTGCACTCCGGTACCGTCGTTGGTAAACTGGAAGGCGAAAAAGGCATCACGATGGGCTTTGTTGACCTGATGCGCGAAGACCACATTGAAGAAGACCGCTCTCGCGGTATCTTCTTCACCCAAGACTGGGCTTCTATGCCTGGTGTGATGCCCGTGGCTTCCGGTGGTATCCATATTTGGCACATGCCAGCTCTGGTGGAAATCTTTGGTGATGACTCCTGCTTGCAGTTCGGTGGTGGAACCCTCGGTCACCCCTGGGGTAACGCACCTGGTGCAACCGCCAACCGTGTCGCCCTTGAAGCTTGTGTCCAAGCTCGTAACGAAGGTCGCAACCTGATGCGCGAAGGCGGCGACGTGATCCGCGAAGCTTGTAAGTGGAGTCCTGAGTTGGCTGTTGCCTGCGAACTTTGGAAGGAAATCAAGTTTGAGTTTGAGGCGATGGATACTCTGTAATTAGATTGCGGAGTAGTGAATGTTGAGTGCTGAGTTAAACTTAAACAAACTCAACACTCAACACTCAAAATTCAGAACTCTTTAGGTCTGGGGTCAAAAATGGATCTCAAGCAAATTGCCAAAGACACTGCTAAGACACTGATCAGCTACCTGACTTATCAGGCAGTGAAAAATATCGTGGCTCAGTTGAGCGAGACAAATCCTCCTTTGGCAATTTGGCTGAGTAACTTTTCCAAAACGGGCATCATCCAAGATGGAGAAGCTTACGTCAAGGAATTACTCAAAGAAAATCCAGAGTTAGCGCTTCGGATTATGACTGTGCGCCAGCATCTTGCAGACGAAGTAGCAGACTTTTTACCTGAGATGACTCGCACTGGCATTGAGCAAGCCAATATCACATATCGGCGTCAACATCTGGAGCGAATTACGCAACTTACTTTACCTGACCCCAGCCTCCAGCCGGAACAACAAACTGAATCACCAGGCGAGTCTGGATAACCTCGACCGTCACCTGACAGAACTCTTCAACTTTGGACGTTAGACCGCATCAAGCGTCCGCTTAGCAGACATACTTACAAGGAAGACCACACAACTATGAAAACTCTACCTAAAGAGATTCGTTTCGAGACCCTATCCTATTTGCCACCGCTCACCGACGCGCAAATAAACAAGCAAATCCAATACATCCTCGACCAAGGCTATATTGCAGGGGTTGAATTCAGCGAGAGTTCTGCACCGGAACAGCACTACTGGACACTGTGGAAACTGCCTCTGTTCAATGCTACGACAACGCAAGAAGTTCTCAATGAAATCAAAGCTTGCCGTTCTGAGAACCCCAGCGCCTATGTCCGAGTCATGGGCTTTGATAACATCAAGCAGTGCCAAGTTCTCAGCTTCATCGTTGGGAAGCCAAACCAAAGAGGTTACTAAACCTTAATCAGTTAGGTGGGCACTGCCTAACCGACTCATCGATAACTCGTGCAAAATTGGAGAGGCAGAGCAATCTACCTCTCCAATTTGTTTGTTTGATGCCTAGCAATCGGAGCATTCACTTTAACAGACTATGACCTACTACATTTCTCCCCGTTTTTTAGACAAGCTGGCGGTTCATATCACCAAAAATTTTCTTGACCTCCCTGGAGTACGAGTTCCTCTGATTCTGGGAATTCACGGACGGAAGGGAGAGGGAAAATCTTTTCAATGTGAATTAGTATTTGAGCGGATGGGCATTGAACCCATCCATATGTCGGCAGGGGAACTGGAAAGTCCAGATGCAGGAGATCCAGGGCGTTTGATCCGCTTGCGCTATCGGGAAGCCGCAGACTTGATCAAGGTGCGCGGCAAGATGTGTGTGCTGATGATCAATGATTTGGATGCTGGGGCAGGGCGCTTCGATCAAGGCACCCAATACACGGTGAATACTCAGCTGGTGAATGGGACGCTGATGAATATTGCCGATAAACCAACAGATGTGCAACTTCCTGGCAGTTATGATTCAACGCCCCTACCCAGAGTGCCGATTATTGTCACTGGAAATGACTTCGCCACGCTGTATGCGCCGTTGATTCGGGATGGTCGGATGGAGAAGTTCCACTGGCAACCCGATAGAGATGACAAGATTGGCATCGTCGAAGGCATTTTTGAGACAGATGGACTGTCTCGCAGCCAGATTGAACAGTTAGTCGATTGCTTTCCCGATCAAGCGATTGATTTCTTTGGTGCAGTGCGATCGCGCATTTATGATGAACAAATCCGCTTTTTCATCCACGAAATCGGGATTAACCGAGTTTCTACTAGGGTGGTCAACAGTGTTGAAGGACCACCAGTGTTTAAAAAGCCTGATTTCACCTTTTCTCGCTTGATCGAGTTTGGCAACCTGATGGTCCAAGAACAGCAGCGAGTTCAGAATTCACGGTTGGTACAAGAGTACAATACAGGGCGACGCTCCGTGACTCAAGAAGCTGGGGACGTGGCTCGGATGCCATCTATGCCCAAGGAAAATCGGAAGACAGTTGTCCGAAATGAGCTGGCGAATGAGCCATCCCACTCTGATGAGTCTCTTCAAGGCAATGGTCACAGCAGCAACGCTCAGGTAAATAGTGCCCGAATTAGTCCAGAGGTGCAGCAACAGATCCGCGATCTCCTCGCCAAAGGATATCGCATTGGTATGGAACACGCAAATGCACGTCGGTTCCGTAGCCAATCCTGGCAAAGCGGCGATCCCATTCAGACAACAGATGCATCGGAAGCGATCGCTGCTTTGGAAGCCTGCTTGAGCGAGCATAATGGGGAGTACGTGCGCCTAATTGGCATTGACCCCAAAGCCAAGCGGCGCGTTGCAGAAACGATTATCCAACGACCGAATAGTTAAGCGCTAATCGTAGATGATTGACTGCAAGCGATCGCCCCAAAAGAGCGATCGCTTTTTGTTTATCCTGGCGAATCGACGATTCAATAAGAGCGAAATGGGAACAAAAGTCTGTTTATTTCGTCGCTCTTGGCGGCTATGGATTTACAACAACGAAGTGAGCGATCGCGATTAAAATATAGAGGCTCATCTAAATCACAAAATCAATCCAATTTCTGTAAAGTTTAGGTAAAGTTGCACAATTTTTGGGCAATTTTTTTATGAAGTTTTCATGGCTGAGATAGCGATCGCTTTATTACTTTAGTTGTTACCGTTGGTTAGCGATCGCTATCTCATAATCAATCGCTCAAACAAGCTGCCTGTGCATCTTTCGACACGTCTTTGGTTCGCTATATTTGCACTTTGGATAAAAAAATCATGCAGTCCATAATCATCCTCTGGACTGATGTGTAGCTATGTGAAGCCTCTTACGATGAGATGACACTAAAAGTCTATTTACCGATACCTTGAACCGAATAATTTTATCGAAATCAGGCTGTTCTTCAATACGAGCAACTAAGCTTTTTCAGGGTGTTTCTAATTGCAAAGAGCGAATGGGTGGCGAAAAACAAATTTTTGATTGAACAGAAAAACCTGCTATGTTGCGATCGCTATTGCCAACTAAAGAGCTTTTTAGAAAGCTCAAACCAGCTCTTAAAATTGCATTGTGTTTGTTGTATAGAAACTGAAAACGTCAAAGCGTTTAATCCCGATTCCTTCACGAGAGGGATGATAACCAACTCCTGAAAAGTAGCGAAGTGAAGGCTGTGTATGCTCTACTAAGCGAAGGTTATACAAAATTTAGTCAAGATTGCCGTTTAGTCCTTGAGGCAGCTATTCAAAAAGACTACGATCGCAATAACCCTAGTGTAAGCCTAATTCTTTGACTATGAAACGCCCGATTACCTCTCCTAATGAAGATTTGGCTATTACTGATGCAAGCATTTCTAAATCTTCCTCAAAGTCAGCACGGTCTCAAGGAAATTGGATGCGTTACTTAGTCCTAGGACTATTAACTAATGCAGCTATTTGGGGAGCCGCTTTATATTATATAAAAGTTACAAAACCGAATTACAGCAGCGAGTTGGCTCTTACTTTACCCTCAACAGGTTCAGCCAGTAACATTAACCTGCCAGGAATTGGACAAGCCTCCTCTAAAAGCGACTCTCCGTACATGAGTACGAATCAAGATCCCAGAGAAAACTATAAATTTCTGGCTCTCAGTAAGCCAGTATTGGAAACTGCTGCTAATAAGCTCAATATGCCCTTGCAAGATTTTGGTAAACCCAGGGCTAAAGTATTAGACAACACCACGCTAATGACCTTTGAGTTTGAAGGAACGACTCCCGAAGAAGCTTATAAAAAATCTTTAGCTCTCTACGAAGCATTGCAAGCAAAAATCAATGAACTGAGAATTAAAGAAACCGCTCAGCAGGATAAAACGCTACAATCCACGCTTGGGGAATCCCAAAAAAAATTGAAAGCAGCGCAAACACGGCTGTCTGAGTACAAAGCCCGTTCGGGTTTAACTTCTACGGATCAACTTACTAACCTTTCACAAAATATTGAACAGCTACGCCGACAGCGGGCTGAAGTATTAGCTAAACAGCAAGATGCGAATGCCCGTTTTCAAGGGCTATCTAGTAACTTAGATTTATCGCCTAAACAAGCTTCAGATGCTTTTGTTCTTCAAGCTGACTCGCTATTTCAACAATACTTACAAGACTACAGTGAAGCGAATAGCCTCTTCGTTGCTTTGCAGTCCAAGTTTTTACCGGATCATCCTGCTTTAATTCAGCAGCAGGCCAAACTAGATGCCGCTCAAGCTGCTTTACTGAGGCAGGGTCAATCTCTTTTAAAGCGACCCGTGACGATAGCAAGCCTAGAGGAACTCAACCTGAGCAAAAGTGGTGGATCTGGAACCTCGCGGGATGCTCTTTTCTTAGAGTTAGTGACAGTGCAGACAGAAGCACAAGGACTCCAAGCAGAAGCGCGATCGCTAAACCAACAACTCGATCTACTTGAGGGTAGGCTGAAGTCACTGGCACAGCAAGAGGTTTCGTTAGCAGACCTGATGCGGGATGTGCAAATTGCCGAAGCAGTTTTTTCTTCTACTTTAGCTAGATTGGATTTGAGCAAGTCAAATGTATCTTCCTCTTATCCTCAAATTCAAATCTTCACAGAGCCTACGATTCCGACTGCTGCTAGTGCCCCAAATAAGAAATTGGTTCTGCTAGGTGCAGCCTTAGGTTCCTTGTTTTGTACCAATGGACTGCTGTTACTGTGGCTACGCGATCGCAAAATTTCCAGGTCTTCTGCCCTAGTTAAACATACTTACTTGGAAACCAGCCCGTAATTGGCAGAAATCGATTCAGTTTTCCGGAGATAAACCGCAGCAACAATATTGTTTTGATTAGACCCAAGATGCATGAGCCAGATATCAATGAAACCTCAAAATCTTGAAGAAAAGTTGATTTGGTATTACATGATCTGGATTTATGTAATTCATATTCTTGGGCTACAAATGACCTTAGTGCCTGCACTGGCTTGGTTTTTCTTATGGCGTGTAGGGAAGAAACTTTGGAACCAAACGGAGAATACGCCAGCAGAGGAGAAAATAACCATTCCCACAACAATCTGGGTGTGGATTGTTTGTATTTTAGTCATGGAGGTGGCTTTAATTGCTGCTCACATGAACTTTAATCTAGGATTAGGTAAAATTCTTAACTCATCAATCAATTGGGTTGTAAGATATGCTCCCTTAGCGTTGTTTCCTCTTGCAGGTTGTTTAAAAATTAGACCTCAGATAATTTATAGAGCAGCTTGCATACTTTGTCTGCAAAGCTTATTTGCTGTCATCATTTGCTATACAGCGGCTAGATTAAACCTACCTTCTCATATCTATACTTCCCCTTTGCGAATCATAGAACGTAGCGGTCTCGCTTACTACAGTATTAACCTCTACGGTCTCGATCCTGAAGGAGGTGGAGTTCGTCTTGAATTGTTTACGCCTTGGGCACCCGCCTTGGGGATGGTAGGAAACATCTATTTCTTTCTGGCAGCGCAAGAATCAAACAAAAAATGGCGATTCATGGGCATGATTGGTGCGGTTGCTATGATTTTGGGTTCGGTTTCGCGCCTAGGTATCATCTGTCTTCCTTTTATCATATTTTCTACTTGGGCTTTATCAAATTTTACGAAACCTTATATACAGCTAATAGCAGGAATTGCAAGTTTTATTATGGGAGTGTTTTCTTCCTGGCTAATTAATTCATTTAGAGCTTTTTCAGATATGTTTTACCAGGCTAGAGCAGGCTCTTCCAGAGTTAGAGATATATTAGCTCGTCTAGCAGTAGAGCGTTGGCAAGAAGCTCCTATTTGGGGACATGGACTTGGTGAATTTAAAGGGCCTGCCGTTGCAACATTCAAACCAATCGGCTCTCACCACACTTGGTTTGGTCTTCTGGTAACAAAAGGAGTCGTAGGTTGTATTGCACTTGCCATTCCCTTGGCTTGGAGCTTCATAGATTTAGTAATTAAGTCGCAAAGTAGTCGAACTGCGCGAGTAGGATTGAGTATACTTTTAGTCATGTTTATGTTTACATTTGGGGAAAACATAGAAGCTCTTGCCTATGTTTATTGGCCTGGATTAGTCATGCTAGGAATTGGAATCAAAGAAAAATTTCCCGAATTTGTATTAGCTGAAACAAATATTTCTGAAAACGGGTATAAAGCCAGAACAGAAGTTTAAAACTATACTGACGATCGAGCGGAGTTCAGGTCATATTTGTTGGGATTAAATTCACGCGAAGGTTAAACTAAATGCCAGTAATATCAGTAATAATTCCGGTTTACAATGCTGAACAAACAATTCTGGAAACTATTAAATCTGTTCAGCAACAAACATTTTCAGATTGGGAAATAATTTTAATTGATGACGGATCGAGCGACAAAAGCTTAGAACTTATTAAAGAAATTGTAGGTGAGCGGATAAAAGTATTTTCCTATGAAAATGCCGGAGCCGCAGTCGCTCGCAATCGCGGTTTGATTCACGCTAAGGGTGAATTTATTGCCTTTATTGATGCAGATGATTTATGGACACCAGACAAACTAGAACTACAACTTACAGCATTGCAAAAGCATCCAGAAGCAGGGGTAGCTTATAGCTGGACTTCTTTCATAGATGAAAAAGGAAAACTTTTATATGTACAGCAACCCGTGTATTTTGAAGGAAATGTCTATCCGCAATTATTAGTAAGTAATTTTCTAGTTTGTGGTTCGATTCCGCTGATTCGTAGGCAAGCAATTGAGTCAGTTGGGGAACTCGACCCGGAACTGAAATCTACTCATGATTGGGATTACTGGCTAAGGTTAGCAGCTAAGTGGTCTTACGTTCTGGTTCCTAAACATCAGATTTTTTATCGTCAAGTACCCGGCTCAATTTCTTCCAAAATAGAGGTTAGGGAAAAATATAATCTGATGGCACTTGAGAAGGCTTTTCAGACAGCGCCAGCAGAGTTGCAATCTCTCAAGAATCAGAGTTTAGCAAATGTTTATCAGCACCTTGCAGATTTGTATTTAACTCGTAAGGCAGATCCTGATGCAGTAAAGCAAGCAGGTTATAAACTAAAAATGGCAGTTCGCTTGTATCCAAAAATGTTACTAAATAGCAGCGGTCAGCGCTTGCTGCTGAAATGGCTGGTGATGCGATCGCTTTCCCCTAAATTTGCTAACTATTTTCGGCAGATATCTACTAAGTTTCGGGATTTTCGATATCAACGGTGGAGTAAAAATTTGGCAAATATGGGCAAGGAGACACCATAAATATCGATTTATTAGTAGCCATGAAGCATCCTTTCCTGGCATCTCTAATCGCAGGAGCGATCGCACCAACTTTAACAGTTTGGGCTACAGTAATTGTCAGTTTCACGGCAATGGCTTTGACCTATTTGATCTTGATGTTCTATGTATTCAATACCAAGGAGCTTTACCTATCCCTACTAAAACAGTTCAAACGACCCCAAAGGCTCTTGATGCTTAACCGTGCAGCATGATGACAGCAGAGTATCGGATGTTAGGTGAAAGTTACGATGAGAATCGCCTTTATTGTTGGTAAACTTCCTATTCTATCAGAGACGTTCATTTTAAAACAGCTAAACGACCGTTTAGTTGAAATATACGAGAAACTGCTAATTACCTGATAGGGTATGCAGTAAATATAGAAGTCAATTTACAGGGGTAAAGTTGCTGTGAAAGTTGCAATGATTGTTGGTCGATTTCCGGTTTTGTCAGAAACATTTATCTTAAATCAAATCGCTGGTTTAATCGATCGGGGTCACGAAGTGGATATCTATTCTGACCAACCAGGAGATACTTCCAAGGTGCATCCAGCAGTAAATAAATACCAACTGCTGAATCGCACCTACTACATCAAAATGCCATCTAATATCGCCATTCGCGGGCTGAAAGGCTTGGGGTTGCTATTCGCGAACAGCTACAAAAACCCAGCGCTCTTACTGCGATCGCTCAATGTTTTTAAGTATGGCAAAGAAGCTGCTTCATTGAGGTTGCTATATGCAGCAGTCTCATTATTGGGCAAAAAAGAATACGACATCATCCATTGCCAATTTGGTCCCTTAGGATTCATTGGGATGTCCTTTCGGCTGATTGGTGCCCCCCACGGAAAATTAATTACCTCATTTCGCGGTTTCGATATTAGCCAGCATATTCAGGAATTCGGTGAAGACGTTTATAATCCCCTATTCGCCACAGGAGACCTCTTTCTTTCCAACTGCGACTATTTCAAACGCCGCCTGATCAAGCTAGGTTGCGATGAGAAGAAAATCATCGTCCTCCGTTCGGGGATCGATTGTAGCAAGTTTGTATTTACCACACGTCATCTGCCCGCTGATGGTCGCATTGGGATTGTCACCACAGGTCGCCTTGTCGAAAAAAAAGGGATTGAGTATGGAATTCGTGCCATTGCCAAGTTGGCTAAGGCATACCCAAACATTGAGTACAACATCGTTGGCGATGGGCCATTAAAGGAAGACTTGCAACAACTCATTGATGAGCTAGACGTTAGTGACAAAGTAAAATTGCTCGGTCACAAACAGCAGCAGGAACTCATTGAAATTCTCGACAACTCCCATATCTTTATCGCCCCCTGCGTGACAGCTAAGAACGGCGATCAAGATGCCCCCGTGAACGTATTAAAAGAAGCAATGGCAATGGGTTTACCAGTCATAGGGACTCAACACGGCGGCATTCCAGAACTGATTGAAGATGGGATTTCGGGCTTTTTGGTTCCAGAACGGGATGCCGATACCCTGGCTGAAAAGTTGGGTTATTTATTTGAGCATCCGGAGGTTTGGCCTGAAATGGGTCGATCCGGTCGCGCCTACGTAGAAGCGCATTACGACATTAACAAGTTGAACGAGCGGTTGGTAGAAATCTACCATTAGATAGAGATTGTTCATTAAAATCGCGTTTGGCAGGTGAAAATCTGCCATTAGAAGTATCTTAATCAAAAAATATTATGATATAAAATGTATAATTTTCTAATTGAATAATTCCAAAAATCAAGATTTAAAGCAGGGCTTTTCTAATAATTACAACTTCACCAAAACTTCACATTAAAAACAGGGGAAATCGTGTTTTTTTGGTGCTTGTATAGCAAAAATTCTGGTAACATTTACTAGAGAAAGCGAACAAAGCTAACACTGTGTTGCCTGCTATCAAAATAATTTCAAAGCAAGCGTCGGCACAGTGAAATATCATGAAAAAGCGCTCCGGCAAAAAAGTTTAGCCCGGAATAAGCAATCAACGATTGGCTGTTCAAAGGTTCAGTAGCGGTAGACACTATGAGTCGAAGTCAGACATTCGGACGGGAAACAAGGTTGCGTGGGGCTAAGGCAAAGTTAAAATTGATCTTGATGAAGCGAATCGGGAAATTCGATAAACTGACATCTCTGATTTTGGAGGTGCAGAAGAAAACTCTCTATCTAGGTTTAGTGACAATGATTTTGTCTTCTATTCTAGATAGTGTAGGAATCGGGTTGATGATCCCTTTTCTTAAAGTAATTTTGAATGAAGGAGGGGGAACTCTTCTTCCTCAAATGGCTTTAACGGAAGGGTTGAACAATTGGCTAGCGCAGCAAGGTAAAGGAACTCTCATTAGCTTGTTTGCCCTAGTTCTCATGGGATCTTTAATTCTAAAAGGGTATTTTTACTACATTTCACAAGTATTAACTTCCATTTATCGGGAAGCAGTCATCAAACGCTTGAGGAAACGACTTTATCAAACCTATTTATATTCGCCAATTGAATTTTTTGATAACGTGCAGATGGGTAAAGTAACCAGCACCTTACATACAGAGGTGATGGAAACGAACAAGCTGTTGACTAACTTCTTTTATGGCTTGACCAACCTGCTGATTTTAATCGCGTATCTGGGAACGCTGGTGATCGTGTCCTGGAAAATGACGGTTCTGACGACCTTTTTGATTACAGGCGTTGCCTTATGGCTAAGTTATTTCTTGAAAAAGATCAAAACATCGGGGGGTTTGGTTGTATCTGCTAAACGCACTCTGAACGCGATGGCTTTAGATACGTTAGGCGGTGTTCGGATCGTTAAATCTTATGGTGCGGAAGATTTTGAACTCAACCGCTTCAATAAGATCAGTAACAATTATATGGAGGCAAACATCGGGCTAGCTAAGAAGCTAAACATCATCGACCCGCTGACAGAGTTAGCGACTTTGGCTGCGGCGATGGTGGTTCTTGTCGGTAGCTACACTTTGTTTATCTCCAAGGGTCTGCTGACGACCGCAGAGCTGCTAATATTCATGCTGGTTCTGATTAGAATTGTTCCGGTACTGAAAAAGGTGAATGCGGCGAGGGGTTCTGTCCAAGAGTCTCTGCCAGCGTTAACGAAAGTCACCGAGGCGCTTTCGTTACCAGAGAGATATCCGCTTCCCGGTGGAAACCAGCGATTTACAGGGTTGCGCGATCGCATGGTTTTCCAGAATGTAAAATTTGCCTACAGCGGAAGGTCTTACGTCCTCAACGGTTTGGATCTAGAAATTCCTCGTGGCAAAACTGTGGCGCTGGTTGGCGCTTCTGGAGCCGGGAAATCCACTGTGGCAGCTCTCGTTACCCGTTTCTACGAAGTGACCGAGGGTGTTATCGAGATCGATGGTCAAGATATCCGGAACTACGATGTTGTCTCGCTACGCCAGCACATCGGAGTCGTTAGCCAGGATACCTACATCTTTAACGCCTCACTTCTGGATAACATTGCCTACGGTTTAGAGGGAATGGACAGAGAAAAGGTGATTGAGGCAGCTCGCCTTGCCAATGCCCACGAATTTATCTGTCAGTTGCCCAACCAATACGACACAGTGGTCGGAGATAGAGGCGTTAGGCTTTCCGGAGGTCAACGACAACGCATCTCAATTGCTAGGGCAATGCTGCGCGACCCGGAAATCATGATTCTCGATGAGGCCACCAGTGCCTTAGATTCGCAGTCAGAACAGTTAGTGCAAGAAGCACTGGAACGTCTGCGAACCAACCGGACTGTAATTGTGATTGCCCACCGTTTGGCTACCGTCCGGAATGCCGACAAAATTGTGGTGATGGAGAAAGGTCGAATTATCGAGCAGGGAGGGCATGACGAGTTGCTTGCCCAGCGGGGAGCTTACTGGTCTTACCACAATCTCCAGTCTTTGCCTGTGTAAAACCAGAGCTGCCCAAGCCACACAGGGCAACTACACAGTACAGACTTTAAACACAAACAAGTTTCTTTCCTGTCTAGCTGAGTTGACGCAGAGCAAACAAAACAGTCGATAAACCGTTTAGTCTTTAGCGAGGAGTTTCTGATGTTAGATCCCCAAGTTACGATTGTTGTCTCACCGCGCGAACGTTTCAGCTGCGCCCGCGAGTCGCTGGAAAGCATCTACGAACATACATCAGTACCATTCAAGTTGGTTTATGTAGACGGGGGTTCGCCCGCTCACATTCAGCGTTATTTGCAACAGCAAGCGAGTGAAAAAGGATTTCAAATCATTCGCACCAATCACTACCTCACTCCAAATCGTGCCAGAAACCTTGGTGTGAGTCAGGTTACAACCAAGTATCTCGTCTTTATCGATAACGATGTGATTGTCAGCCCAGGCTGGTTGGAAAGCTTGGTTCAGTGCGCTGAAGAGACAAACGCCACCGTTGTTGGCCCCCTGACCTGCCAAGGTACTCCAGTACACGAAATCGTCCACTTTGCAGGTGGAGAAGCCCACATTTGGCTGGAAAAAGTTGGCGAAAACCCCAGACGGCGTCTCCGCGAGAAAATGTACAAGCAAGGTCAGCGAGTAGCGGATGTGCGACCCAAGCTCGAACGTCAAGAAACCGAACTGGCAGAATTCCATTGCGTGCTGGTTCGCACTGAAATCTTTGAGAAAGTCGGCTTGCTCGATGAACAAATGTTCAATACTAAAGAACACCTCGATTTCTGCATGACAGTCGTGGAGGCGGGTGGTAGCGTTTATTTTGAGCCTGCGTGTCTCGTCACTTATGTTCCAGGCCCGCCACTGAAGTTGTCAGATATGCTCTTCTATATGCTGCGTTGGAGCGACGCTTGGGAACTCAATAGCTTGCACCGCTTGCGCGATAAGTGGAATCTGGACGAGGACGGGTACTTCAAATATCGCTACAAGCGCTTGGGATGGCGGCGATATGTGACAATCCTTAACCCGATTGCTAGGCGTCTGACTCTAGGTCTTGCAGGGGGCAGGTTGGCAAATCGCCTGGTTCCTCTAGATAAGGCGTTTAACCGTTATCTCACGGATCGTCAGGCTCGCCTGCAAGCTCAGGGGATACAGCCTCAGATGCCCGCAATACCGGAGAAGTCGGCAGTAACAGCATCCTCCCGTTAGGTTGGCGGGGTTTGCGTGTAGAACAAAGAAACGAAAGTGCGAAACGAAGGTGCGAAACGAAAGTGCGATCGCTTCGACGAAAAATCCCCTTACACAGCCTTAACCCACTCTCCATCCAGAGAGCAAGCGGGGAACTGGACAGCAAGCCGCCTTCATTATCGAGCAATTCCCCGCTTTTTCACTAAGGCTTGTGTGGAAATTGAAGATGTTGTTTTTGGCTTTTTATTCCTCAAGCGGCAAATGAACGCTTGATGTCAGAAAGCAAATTGCACTCTTTTGCAGCCAAAATCAATAAAATTCGCCTAATTCGAGTGCAACAAAAATGAAGCATCCCAATCAAAAGCAACACTATGCACTCTTTTGCCCAAACCAACATCCAACTCTTCAACCAGCTACGCGCAGAAGGCTACTCAAGCAACGATCTTAGCCGCATCCGCGATGCTTATCAGCTGACAATGCATCTGTTCGCAGGTGCCTTTCGAGCCTCTGGTAAGACCTTTATCGCCCATCTAGTCAGCACTGCTAGTATCCTGGCTTCTCTTGGTGTACCTGCGGAGGTAGTAGCGACAGGTCTGCTTCATGCTACCTATACTCATGGCGACTTTGGAGACGGGAAAAAAGGCATTTCTGATGCCAAACGCGAACAGGTAAAACGTGCTGTTGGCAAAGAGATCGAGGAGTATCTTGCTAGATATGCAACGCTATCCTGGAACAAAAAGACAATTCCTGCTATTTTTCACCGCTTTGATACGCTCAATCCGCTTGACCGCGACATTCTTTTGGTGCGTTTGGCAAATGAGCTAGAGGAATACTTAGATTTTGGTATCGTTTATTGCGGAGATTTCAAACATCAACAATACATTAATTATGACGGTCATTTCATCGTAGAAATGGCAGAAAAGCTAGGTTTTCCTAATTTAGCTATTCAACTAGCAGCAGCGTTTAAAGAAAGCGCATCCGCTGAAATCTCTAGCGAACTCTGCAACACAAATGACCAGGATGTTTCGTTTCGTCTTGCACCAAAGTCCTACCAAAAGAGCCTGTCACTTACCTTTCGGAATTGGTTGATTTATAAACCTCGCCGTTTAGTTTCTGCCATCGTCCGTAAGTTTAGTGGTTTGCGTCCCACCACCTCCCTGAAAAAGAAGGTTCCTGCTGAGAGCCAGTCGGGGTAAGGCAGAGATTCGTACAGACTCAATATCTAGTTATAAAATGCTGGCTGTAGCAGATATAAAATCAAACCAATTTTTAAAATGAAAAAGGTTTCTGTCATCATTCCATTGTATGGAGTCGAAAAATATATAGCTGCTACAGTGCAATCGGTTCTAGAGCAAACCTATAAAGATTTTGAACTTCTGATTGTCGATGATGGTTCTCCTGACCGAAGTGTAGAAATTTGTCAGCAATTCCCAGATCCTCGAATTAAAATAATTCGCCAGCAAAATTCTGGCGTCTGCGCCGCTCGGAATACAGGGATTCGCCATGCCATAGGAAAATATCTGGCTTTTTTAGATGGAGACGATCTGTGGTTGCCAGAAAAGCTAGAAAAACATATTGATCATCTAGAAAATTCGCCAACTGTAGGGCTTAGTTTTAGCCGCTCTGCTTTTATTGACGAAGCGGGACAACCCTTGGGTATCTATCAAATGCCTAAACTCAAGGAGATTGCCCCACCCTTGATCCTCTGCCGTAACCCCATTGGAAATGGCTCAGTTCCGGTAATTCGACGAGAAGTTTTTGAAGCCATTAAATTTCAAGATGCTCCTCAGGGTACTGCAAAAGATTGTTATTTCGATGAACGATTGCGACATTTTGAGGATGTCGAATGCTGGCTTCGCATTTCCTTGAAGACTGATTGGCAAATCGAAGGCATTCCTGAAGCTTTGACGCTGTACCGAGTGAATTCTGGGGGCGCTTCAGCCAACCTACTCAAGCAGTTAGAGGACTTGGAAAAAGTGCTGGAAAAAACTCGCTCCTACGCTCCAGATTTGATTGCTCAGTATGGAAACCCAGCCAAAGCCTACGAGTTGCGGAAATTAGCCCGGTGGGCAGTCCGGCTGAAAGCAGCCCCAACCGCTGTAGACATGGCTCACCGAGCCTTATCTACCCACTGGCGCATGATTCTTGACGAACCCAGGCGGACACTTTTGACTTTGGGAGCTGCCTATTCGCTCTGGTTACTGCCACGTCCTCTCTACCGCCAGATAGAAAGTTTTGCCTTAAAAATGACAGGAGCTGCCCAAAAACGGCGCATTCTTCGAGATCGATCCCGACAGATGGCATAATTAGTTACAAATTCAATTTTTTTATAAACAGCGGAATAGGTTGTAAATTATGAGGGTTGTCTACCTGATCCAAACCCATACTAATCTAGAACAAATTTATCGACTGGTTAAAGTTATTAAAAAGTCAAGTTGTGACGCTTATATAGTGATAAGTCATAACTTCAATGCTAGTCAATTAGATGTAGAACTCTTCGAGAGTTTACCTAATGTTAAGGTGCTGAGGGCTAAGAAAGTTGGAAGAGGCGACTTTTCCATTACCAAAGCTTATTTAGATGTTGTTGACTGGATTTTAAACCATAATATTCAATTTGATTGGCTAACTAATCTCACAGGTCAAGATTATCCTACTCAACCGCTCTCAAAACTTGAAAATTTTCTGGCTGCAACTGAGTACGATGGATTTTTTGATTATTTTAATGTGCTTTCTGACAAGTGTACTTGGGGAGCTAAGGATGGGCGCGATCGCTACTTCTATCAATACTGGTGGTCAGGTATAGAATTAGCCAAATGGCAACGAGGCTTATTCAAACCTTTCCGAGTGTTTATTAATAATGTTCAGCCCTTTGTTCGGATTGATTCTTCCTATGGACTCATCATCGGACAGCAGGCCACTTCAGCTCCATTTAATGAAAAATTTGTTTGCTACGGAGGCTCTTACTTTAAAACAATTTCTAGAAAGTGCGTTCAATACCTTCATGATTTTTGTTCTGCCAATCCTGATTTGGTGAACTACTACAAGAAAGTTCGCCTTCCCGATGAATCTTTTATGCAAACAATCTTAGTGAATAGTGGATTATTTAATTTCCATCCCCGCAATATGCGCTATATTGATTGGGAGAACAGCCGCCACGGTCATCCCCGCATCCTTACATCTGAAGATTTTCCAAATCTAATTAAAGACAAATATTACTTTGCTAGAAAATTTGACATAAACCGGGACAGCAAAATCTTAGATATGCTTGATGAAAGAATTTTCCAAGCGGCTTAAAAAAATGGTATTATCCATGAAAAAGTTTTCGGTTATTATTCCAGCCTACCGAGTAGAAAAGTATATAGTTGCTGCACTTGAATCAGTTCTAGCTCAAACATACAAAAATTTTGAAATTATTGTGGTTGATGACGGCTCCCCCGATGGAACCGTAGAAATTTGCCAGCAGTTTATAGACCCTAGAATTAAAATTGTTAGCCAGAAGAACAGAGGACTTGCTGGAGCAAGAAACACCGGAATCCGCCATGCTCGTGGCGACTATTTAGCTTTTTTAGATGGCGATGACCTTTGGCTACCGGAAAAATTAGAAAAACATCTCGAACATCTAGAAAATTTCTCTAACGTAGGGATTAGTTTTAGTCGCTCTGCTTTTATCGATGAAACGGGAAATTCCTTGGGTACATATCTGATGCCCAAGTTTAAGGACATTACACCGCCCGATTTACTTCGTGACAATCCAGTCGGAAATGGTTCGGCTGCCGTAGTTCGGCGAGAGGTGTTTGAAGCGATTAAATTTCAAGATAATCTTTACGGGACTGTTGAAGATTTTTATTTTGATGATAACTTTCGTCAGGCAGAGGATATAGAATGCTGGCTTCGCATCCTCCTTCAAACCAACTGGCAAATTGAGGGCATTCCTGAAGCGCTGACACTGTATCGGGTAAACGCAGGAGGTCTTTCAGCTAGTTTGCTGAAACAATTAGAAGCCCTCGAAAAGGTAATTGAAAAAACACGCTCCTACGCTCCAGAATTAATCGCTGAGTGGGAAAATCCCACTAAAGCATATCAACTGCGATATTTAGCCAGAAGTGCAATACGTTTAAAAACAGGCTCAATGGCTGTGCAGCTAATGCACCGAGCCTTGGCTGCTCACTGGCGCATCCTTTTGGAGCAGCCCCGCCGCACGCTGATGACCTTAGCAGCTGCCTACTTGCTCTATTTCTTACCCCATCCTGTTTATTACCAAATAGAGGCTCTTGCTGCCAAATTAACCGGGCTTATTCAAAGACGCCGCATTCTTCAAGACCAGTCTAGCCAATCTTTATAATCAACGACTGTTTTTACTTCTATAAAATTAATCTAACTGCTCAAATAAAGTCTTGCTGCTGCATAAATTGATGTTAGTATAGTAGCGTTTTAGCAACTGGAGCAGCCAGACAATGAAAATATTTTTAGAAATAAAAAACTTTTTCAAAGAAACAATCAAAGGTTCATTTCTCGATCCGGTTGTCAGACCACTTTTAGATATAGTAACGCCTCCGAAACGCAGCGATATTCTTAACAGGCAAGACAATGCTTTCACGATTGAAATTATGTCTCGTGTTTTAACAAAAAACTCAAACTGTATTGATGTTGGTTGTAACACGGGCGATTTACTTAGTCAAATTTTACACTATTCACCTCTAGGAGTTCACTATGCATTTGAGCCAATACCAAGGTTAGCGAATAGGCTTAGAAAAAAATTTCCCAATGTAGAGGTCAGACAAACAGCTTTGAGTGATTCAGAGACAGAAACAACTTTTTGGTATGTGGTTAATGCTCCTGCTGTAAGTAGCCTGGATAAAGAATGCTGTGAAAGCCATATTCCTGATGCACTAATGGAACCAATTACTGTTAAAACTCAGAGACTTGATGATCTACTAGCCCCAGACCTTAAAATTCATTTTATCAAGGTAGATGTAGAAGGGGTAGAATTGCAGGTTTTTAGAGGTGCTATCAGAATATTAAAAGCTTATAAACCTTACTTAGTCTTCGAGAGTGGCTTAATTAATTCTCAAGAATGGGTTGATGGCACATTGAAAGATGGTAAATGGCACGATAGCAGAATTTATGACCTGCTTGTAAATGAGTGTGGTCTACAAATTTTTAAGCTAAAGAATTGGGTAGATGATTTAGCCCCGCTGAGTCGGGATGAATTTCTTAAGTGTTCTGCCTGGAATTTTTTAGCTGCGCCTTAGTAACAAAAAAATTTGTCTGAGTACTTGTTGATCTATATAAAAAGTAGCGATTGGCTAATTTTCTATTACTTTTTAGTATGCAAGTTTTATGCAGACACAATTGGTGTTGCTTGTTACCATTATTTTAATTTTAAAAGAAATATATTACCCTTTGACTTAAGGTGGAACAATCGTATAAGTAAAGTCTATCTTAAGGGGGACGCCTGCAAGATAGGCGCTGTAACAAGATGTAAAGCGTAAACATTGCGACCAGGATTGCAAGCGTGGCTTCAGTCCCTTAAAGATTTCTTTTGACTGGGATTTGAATTATGACCATAGCTGTAAATGTAAAAAATTGGGTGCAACAAAAACGTCATTACCAGTGGCGAACAACCTACTTTTGTACACCATTACCAAATTTCGATATGTGTCAAAAGATAGAGAGCGTTTTCCTGGGTTGCAAGAGTTTTCCATCAATGTGGGATAAATAACAAAATAATGTTCGGTTGAAAAACTGAAACAAAATAAACCCACAGTTCGTCTACATATAACAGGTTTGCTATTTACCATTCTGAACTTACTACTCTAGAGTGCTTGGTTGGCAGTGAAAGTACCTATCGATCGCTGTTTTACCTTCGTGGATGCTATTGCAGTTAAACAGTTTTAGTTGAGTTTCTGAACACAAGTTTCTCTATCAACTTATAGCTTTGCTTGCAAAAACTTACTAATACTTCTTATGCAGGCAATGCTAGTTTGGCAATCGTTGCAAATTTTGTTGTGACCATATAGAGGGCAGAGCATCAGTTTTTTCTAGTGACTTGCACCTAGTGGACTCTATCTATCTCTACTTGTGGCACATCCAAGTGTTGTTTATCGCACTTGGATAAATAACCGCTGCCCTTACCTTTTCGTGCATTTTTTTTCTGGAGGTCAAAAATCGTGAAAGTTCTATATCTGATTCAAAGTCATAAGAATCCGGAACAAATTTGTAGACTGGTACAAACTATAAAAAAATCAAGTTCCAAGTCTCAAATATTGGTTAGTCATGATTTCAATGGCTGTCAGTTAGACGTAAAAAGTCTAGAAATGCAGCCAGGAGTTTATGTAATTAAAAAGAATACCAAGGGAGTACGGGGAGATTTTTCTTTAGTGCAAGCATACTTGGATGCTCTTGAATGGTTGTTTACTCACAAGATTGACTTTGATTGGCTGATCAATCTCTCTGGTCAAGATTATCCAACTCAACCACTTTATAGATTTGAGCAGTTTCTTGAAGAAACTAACTATGATGGTTTTTTACAATACTCCGATCTATTCTCCAAAGATAGCTATTACGGTCTAAAAGAGAGCCGCGATCGCTACTTATATCAATACTGGCATTCTGGCGTACAATTTTCCAAGTGGCAACGGGGACTAATTAAGCCTTTCCGGGTCTTGGTGAATAATATTCAGCCTTTTGTAAAGATTGATTCTTCTTATCAATTATCTTTGGGAGTTCAGGCTTTTTCAACTCCATTTAGCAAAGATTTTATTTGCTATGGGGGATCTTATTTTAAGATTTTGTCTAAAAAGTGCATTAGTTATATCTACGACTTTTTGAAGAATGACGAAACTCTGATTAATTATTACAAAAAGACGCGAAATCCAGATGAATCTTTTGGACAGACTATATTAATAAATAGTGGTTTATTCAATTTATGTAAGGATTATAAATTCTACATTGATTGGACTGGCAGCCGCCACGGTCATCCTCGAACACTCACTGTTGAAGATTACCCAACCATCCTTAAAAAGGATGTTTACTTTGCCCGAAAGTTTGATATGGCGCGGGACAGCATAGTTTTAGATATGCTAGATTCCAGAGTATTACCAGAGACTAGCCAAGTAACTTTAGGCATAACTTGAGAATCAACCCCTCAAATCTATCTAGTCAGCTATAATTCCTTAGTTGGAAGTAGCTGACTTTGGGAGTTGAGGCTCAACAATGTTTACTGCTGCTACTAATCATTGGTCAACCATTGAAGCGATCGCTAATGTTACATTTGTAGGGCTGGCAAGCGTCCAACCAGTTCTGACAGGCTTATTAGTCTTCGCCATCGGGATTTGCTTCGCCCATATAGCCTTCAAGCTGATTACTAAATTTAACGCTCAACAAAGCCTTTCGTTAGCTCGAACGGTTCGCCTTGCTGTCATTGCTCTGTTTGCCACAGTAGCACTTCAACACATCTGGATTGCCAGCGACATTCTCAACGGTGCATCAGGGCAGGCAGAAGTCGTCACCTCCCGAAATTACCAAACCAATGTGTCTCTGGGGGAGACTAATGTTGCAGTAGGGGGAGGGGGTTATGTTACGGGGATTTTCCTGCATCCGCTACAACAGGATCTCGTTTACATCAAAACTGATGTTGGTGGCTTCTATCGTTGGAATTCAGTAGATAAAAGTTGGATACCACTAACTGACCACTTTCCACTAGATAAGAGCAACTACTACGGCGGAGAAGCCCTAGCCCTCGATCCAAAAGACTCAAATATTGTTTATATTGCCGCAGGCAAATACGTCTGGGATGAGCCTGGAACTATCTTTAAGTCTACCGATCGAGGTGCAACCTGGAAAAAGCTGGATTTGGACTTGCCGATGGGCGGCAACCAAGATAGACGGGAGGTAGGCGAGAGACTCGCTATCAATCCGTTTAATTCCAAGATGATTTTATTTGGTTCGCGGCGCGATGGACTTTGGAAATCTTTGGATGCTGGCGCGAACTGGACTAAAGTTACTTCTTTTGCTGGAAAGCTGGAAAAAGATATTGGCATCACAGCAATTGTATTTGACAAAGATAAGTCCGGCTTAGTCTACGCCAATGCCTACGGCGATGGAATTTATAAGTCTACTGACACAGGTGTTACCTGGAGCAAGATTGACGGAAGCCCAGAAAAAACGATGCGACTAGCGACAAGTCGCAACAACACTCTCTACGTAACAATTAATGGAAGTCCTGGAGTCAAAAAGTATGCAGATGGAGATTGGAAAAACATTACTCCACATGACTCCGAAGAGGATTTTAATGGGTTGAGCATTAACCCTACTAATCCTAACGATATTCTTGTTTCTACAAAAGCGAAAAAAAATACTAAAATTTACCGCTCGTTCGATGGCGGAACTACATGGAAAGAGCAGAAACGCTCGATCAATAATAGCGTTCCTTGGTGGTCTAGCTATATGCTCTCCAATCCCTCTGTATCTGCGATTGAGTTTGATCCCCAAGTTTCTGGAAGAGTTTGGTTCACCGATTGGTACGGGATATGGCGGACAGACAATATTAACAAACAGCCCTCTGTCTGGACGAACTATCAAAAAGGACATGAAGAGATTGTCACCTTCACCTTGGTTGCGCCTCCGAGTGGCGCTTTGTTGTTGAGCGGGATGGCAGATGTAGACGGGTTTTACCACAACAATGGACTAGACACTTATCCATCTAAAACCTTCGGTGGCAACGGTCCCGCATTCCAGGACACCTACAGCATTGCTTACTATGAAAAAGATCCGTTGCAAATGGTGCGCGTTGGCGGTAATCGCTGGAACAATACTTATTCGGGAGCAACTTCGACAGACGGCGGCTTAACTTGGAAAGAATTTGCTTCATTTCCAAAAGACACGATGCCGATGCGTGTAGCGATGTCAGCGACTAATCCAAAGTTATTTGTTGTCACTGTTAGTGGAGATAAAGCTCTCCGCACAGATGATGGCGGCGCTTCGTGGCAAGAAGTTGCTGGTTTACCCAAAGGTTCCAAGGGACCTTGGAATTGGTCTGTGCCGCTGGCAGCAGACAAAGTGGATGGTGACACGTTTTATTACTATAAGAACGGCAAATTCTATCAAAGTACCAATGGGGGTTTGTCTTTTGAAGTAGTGAATTCGTCACTTCCCGATGAAAGTTGGCACTCGCTTAGAACCGTATCTGGAGTTAAAGGTGAAGTTTGGTTGAGTCTCGATAAGAAACAACTTTACCGTTCGACAGACGGTGGCAAGAGGTTCTCCAAGATGGATGCAGTCAAGAGATCCTATTTGTTTGCTTTAGGAAAGCCACAGCCGGGAAGCACGATTCCAGCGCTGTATTTGTACGGAGAAATTGATGATATGGGCAAAGGAATCTTCCGTTCTCTAGACAGAGGAAAGACATGGAAAAGGATTGGTAATCCAGAAAATCCGATTGGAAATGGTCCGAATGTGATGGAGGCAAGTTTGCAGCAGTTCGGGTTAGTTTTTATTGGTACGAATGGCAGAGGAATTTACTATGGGAATCTGTAATCTAGTAGGAACATCCTCCTAAGGCTGCAAGCAAATACATCTGTGAGGCAGTTGTGACGCAGGGATTCGGAATGCGATAGACACTTGCAATATATTTGGAACCCCACCCCAACCTTCCCTGTTTACCGGAAAGAGCTTGAGGAAAGTTCAAACAACTTTTTCAAGCAGTTTAATCGCCTGCCAAGATATCTCATCACCAAAATAGACGTTCCAACGAAACGTCTATCCTGCAACAATAAATTTTAACAGAAAGCCAACAGCTTCTATGAGGATGTTTTAAAAGTCGAAAAGGGTACAATTTGTCAATCTGAGCTGAACAAAGTAGAGCATTCGCTCTAGCAGCGCGGATGCGCTGAGAATCTAGGGTTTCACGCAAATACTGAGATGCTTCGCTGCTTACCCTACGGGAGCTTGCTACTGCATGACAACAATAGGTACTTTACAAACATCCTCTAAAACAAAAGTTTCTTTATTCCCACTTAACCCGTTCCAATTTCACAGGTTTCTTGCCCCCCTGAAAGGGCTTTTTATAAAGATTAAGCTTTTGTTTCAAAATTAACCATAAGAAAGGCATATCGTCTACTAAATACCTTTTCCATAGCCTTTGTGGCTCGGATAAAAGCCTATGTAACCACTCTATCCCCACTTCACTCATCCACTGTGGAGACCTTGGTTTATGACCTGCCTCAAAGTCAATAGATGCGCCGACAGACAAGAAAACTTTGATATTGGGTAATTTATTTTTATACTTCAATATCCACTTTTCCTGTTTGGGGGCACCTACGCCTACTGCTAATACTGTAGCGCCTGACTTGTTAATCATGTCAATAATTTCTAGGCATTCTTTTTCGCTCTTTTCAAATCCAAAAGACGGAGAATGGGAAGCGACTATAATATTTCTGCCTACTTGGTTATTGATTCGCTCTTGAGCTTTACTAGCCACTCCTTGAGCGGCACCTAGCAAGAAAATCTTAACGCTTTCATTGTCCTTGTGGTGCATATAGAAAGCGGGAAACAAATCGGAACCCGAAAGCTTTTCTTTAAGCGGCGTACCCAAGAATTTAGTAGCGTACAATACTATTTGACTGTCACACACTTTATAAGTAGCGATATTGTAAGCTTTGTAGAAATCCCGATCGGTTTGTAACTTCATCAGGTGGTCTACATTTGGTGTAAATACAATACCGCCTTCCCGATCGAGTTTTGTTAATAGCTCGGCTTTTGATAAGTTGTCAATGGATACATTAAGTACATTAATTTTTTTCATTGACTCCTCTCAGACTCCTCTCACTTTAGCAATCTACTCGTGTGGTCGCAGTAATAACGACACAATAATGAGAGTCGGGCTATCACTACCTCTACCGTGGGAGAGGACAAATCTTTATGAAGGTTTATGACCCTAGATAGATTTAAAGATTGAGGAAACAAGCTTTGCTATTATTGTGAAGTTTTTTCCGATGGAAAGAATAAAGGTAGCGATCGCGCCACGACCAGACGCAACCCCTTGGTGAAAAGATTGCCCTGTTTACCTCCGACGCGCTAAGCAAGGAAATTCGCTGCTCGCTTCCCATCTTTCGCCTGTATGAATCAGTAGCGTTAGCTGAGCAGCCGTAAACTCAAACTGTAACGGTCGCTGCTGAAATTCAGTCCAAGCTAGCTGAAAGTTCTGCCGTGTCAAATCTCTAAAAGCAACAGTCATGTGAGGAGCAAACGGACGCTGCTGGGAAACCGAATCGACAATTCCCAAGTTTGTCTCCAAATCGGTCATGAAATCGGCTTGTAACGTTAGTAGTTGCGGCGTCTTGAGGACATTGATGTAGATAACACGGGGTGGAAAAGCTCCAAATCCTTGCAGGGTAATGGAGACGGGTGAACGATGCGAAGCAAACGTCCTCAAGCATTCTTCCAGCACTGGCACTGCCTCTACCTGCCATTCAAACGGCGGTTGCAGCGTAATATGGGGGGGAGATTTCTGGGCACCTTTGCTAGCATAGGTTTGAGCAAAGTGCTGCTGAATCCCTTTGGCGTAGTCCTGAATCTCTTGCGGCGGCAAGAGAGCGATAAAGAAGCGGCGTTTTGTATTGTCCAAGAAATTCCAGCGGTAGTTTACTTGTTAAATAGATATAGCCAGATAAGGGAAGAAAGTGAATGCCCTGGTTTGTAAAGATTGAAGAAGGCATCGTTGATAAACCTATCTTTGATAAATCTATACCGGCGCATAAAGCTTATGTCCAGGATTTGATTGCCAAAGGATACCAGGCGCGTAGCGGTTACTGGCGGTCGCGGCGAGGTGGCATGATGCTATTTGAGGCGTCTTCAATGGAGGAGGCGCAGGCAATTGTCTCTCAAGATCCGCTGGTGCAAAACGGCTGTGTCAAGTATGAACTCTATGAGTGGCGAGTCGTTGCCGAATAAAAGCTAACGCTGATTGCCGCTAGAGTTTTCAGTTATTACTGAATGATGTTATGCTTTAGATGATCCGGACCCATGCGATCGCAACGCCTAAACCTTGTCAGAACCGGAAGGTAGCAGCAACACGGGATGCTTGTGATAGGCGTGGCATCCGGATCACTCGAATCGCCGCATCGCCCTCGTTTGCCTTGTAATTGGTGGGCAGTTTCTGGATTTCACGCTTATGCTGGAATCAGCAGATACTTGCAGATTCAAGGAGCGAATCATTGCGATGGCTGGTTTTGGAGATATTGTTCAAAAAGCGTTTTACTTAGGAGTAGGCTTAGCTGCTTCTGCGGGTGAGAGAGCTGGGGGAAAATTATCGGAGTTGCGATCGCAAGCTCAAAAGCTAGCCGATGAAATGGTGGCAAAAGGCGAGATGACGACAGACGAAGCCCGCCGGTTTGTCGATGATATGATGAAACAAGCCCAGCAGGCACCCGTTGAGCCATCCAGCAGCACCCAACCCGGTGAGCCGCGCCGGATTGAAATTCTCTCAGAGGATGAAGATCCAAAGTCGGCAGCGGTTCCGGATAACGATGTGGACGCGATGCGCCAACAGGTGCAAGCACTACAGGACGAACTGCGTCGGCTAAAGCGCGATTAGCTTTCCAGTCATGAACGACAAACCGCGAACAGCCGAATCAATGCTGCATAGGCAAGAGCGAGTCGCTGCGAGTAGCATCATACGCCTTGCGCGATCGCAAGGCAACGGGTGCTAATCTACGCATTGCGATCGCATCATTGATTCGCGCTATTTAGAATAGGATTGCAGATTGAATTGATTGGCGTCATCGCGTCGCCGTTAAAAACTAAGCCTTTTGTGCTGAGTATCCAAAATGGAAGAGTGGCAAAAAGATTTTTTCGAGATGCTGGAAGCAGTCGCTGATGAAGTAGAGCAATTCTTCATTGGCATCACAGAAGTAGTAGACGCTGTTGCCGAAAGCGTGCAAACTACAATTGCAACCGATATCAATCAGTGTTTGCAGGAATTATTTGAACCAATTGCTGAAATTTATTTAGAATTTGAAGAGGTTGTAGGCGAAGGTGAGCAGCCTTTTAGCTATATGGTGGATACAGTTGAACCCACTCCACAAAAAAATCCTGCGTGTATGGGTTGCCACCATTACCACGGACAAGCTTATGGGGGAAACTTGTTAGTCTGCGCCATGCATCCCTATGGCTGGGACGATAAAAATTGTCCGGATTGGGAGGGTAGTACAGACTCGTTCAACTCCAGAGATATTTTCTGATCGAAGCAGGTAAAAAAGAAGGCTGAAAAGGTTCGACCTGCATCCTTACTCAAAAGTTCTTAGTCCTTTGTTTGTTATAAATGACTAATGACTAATGCCCAACGTTCGCTAACAACTACTGATGAGTCAGTCTCCAACACAGCAACAATTATCACCTGAAATGCCGCTCTCGGAAATGAAATACGGTGAGCGCAATATTGCTGAAGGACAATTAATTACCTTCCCCAATCCGCGAGTCGGACGCCGCTACGATATTCACATTACTTTACCAGAGTTTACCTGTAAGTGTCCGTTTTCTGGCTATCCTGACTTTGCGACTATCCACATTACCTATGTTCCCGATCAAAGGGTGGTGGAACTGAAGGCGATAAAGCTTTATATCAACAGTTACCGCGATCGCTACATCTCCCACGAAGAATCCATCAATCAAATTCTGGATGACTTTGTGGTAGCTTGCGATCCTTTAGAAGCCACTATCAAAGGGGATTTCACGCCGCGCGGTAATGTCCACACAGTAATTGAAGTGCGTCATCAGAAGTCGCCTGACGCCTAGGTAGCAGCACAAATATTCACTTGCTGCTGGATACTCCACCCAGTTTCAAAATTATCTTTTTCAGAAAGCCCGTCCAACGGGCTTTTTGCTTTGTGTCATCAAAAGCCTATCTATAGGTTCAAAATATAGACACCAAATCAGCCTAAAGGTGAAGGATAAATTCTCTTGCCTCACTTAGAATTTCGCAGAGCTTCGCGGCTTTTTAGATTGCGAAATGGAGGTTTCATGGCAGTTGCACAAACTTTTAACCATGTTAAGAATAGGTTAACTCAAACAAAGTTACTTCCTCCAACTTGGTTACAATTTTTTATCATTGTCTTGCTGGTACTGGGAGTATTCTTTCGAGTCGTCAACCTAGACCGAAAAGTTTACTGGGGCGATGAGACTCTGACTTCATTACGGATTGCTGGTTACACCAAGGCAGAATTAGTCCAAGAACTCTTTGATGGACATCAGATTGGGATCGAAGATTTGCAGAAGTTTCAACAACCCAATCCGGAAAAAGGTGTAAGCGGAACCATCAACTCGATAGTAGTAGATACTCCCCAGCATCCGCCACTATATTTTTTGATGGCAAGATTTTGGGCGCAATGGTTTGGTTATTCACCAGGGATAATCAGAAGCTTGTCTGCATTAATTAGCTTGCTAGTATTTCCTTGCATCAATTGGCTATGCCGAGAATTATTTGGATTTTCCTTAGTAGGATGGGTAGCGATGGCACTCATCGCCGTCTCCCCATTTCAAGTTCTCTACGCCCAGGAAGCACGACCTTATAGTTTATGGAGTGTGGCAATCTTACTATCCAGCGCGGTGCTGCTGCGAGCCATACGACTGGGAAATAGAGACACCAAAACCCTTATTTCTACTTGGGGAATGTATGCAGCAACGCTAGCACTGGGAATTTATACCCAGTTATTTTTTGCGCTGGTTGCCATTGGACATGGAATTTATTTATTGATAATTGAAAAATTCCGATTTACCAAGACAGTCTTTGCCTATTTGCTGGCATCTTTGGCTGGGTTCCTTACTTTTGTGCCTTGGCTTTTAGTTATTATTAGCAACTTGTCTACCGTTGAAGATACAACAGGTTGGTCTCGCCAGAAAGAAACCCTGTTTTCTTGGGTGAAAGCTTGGACTCGCAATATCACTCGGACAATGCTTGATGCAGACCCAGAAGGAGGAGCGATCGCGTTTGGATTTGACAATCAATGGACAGAATTAATTCGGCTGACTTTGGTAGGAATGGTTGTATTTCTGACAGGATATGCAATTTATTTTCTGTGCCGCTATACTCCCAAACGAGTTTGGTTATTTGTCTTAACATTGATTGGAGTTAGCTGCTTACCCTTCATCTTAAAAGATTTAATTTCAGGAGGAGGATTGTCAGGTTCAACTCGGCATCTCGTACCGATTTATTTAGGGATTGACTTAGCAGTTGCTTACTTGCTGGCTAGTAAAATTAGCTTGGTTTCTAGGAGTGCTAGAACACAAAAGCTATGGCAACTTGTGCTGATTGCGGTGGTTTCAAGTGGTGTCATCTCCTGCGCCATCAGTTCTCAACAAGAAATTTGGTGGAACAAAACCCTCTCTCAAACCAAATACAATCCCCAAGTAGCCAGCATTATCAACCAAGCGACTCATCCGCTTTTGGTCAGCGATGAGTTGCTAACCTTGATTCTGCCTTTGAGTCATGCACTTGACCCGAAAGTGCGGCTTCAATTAGTAGTTAAACCAGATGTGCCTCAGATTCCGGATGGGTTCAGCGATGTGTTTTTATATAGGAGTTCCCAAAAATTGAAAAAGGCACTGAAAAAGCAGAACTACAAAATAGAGCCTGCATACGAGACGGGTGAAGTCTGGCTTTGGAAACTAGAAAAAAAGGTGTGAGTGGAAAAAATTATTGATTTGCGTAGAGACGCGATCGCTCGCATCTCTACAATCCAAAATCAAAAATCAAAAATGGTTTAGGACTGGGTAGCGATCGCTTCTATCTCAACAACTGGCACTTCATCCTGGGACGGATTGCTAACTCGATCCAAAATTTCCATCAGTTCCCGTTCAAAAACAACTTGTGCGCGGTTAGTTCTGCCGCCAACATAGAAGCGAATCTCCTGCTGAGAGGCGGCGCTAACGCCTTCTTGCAGCGCCCAAATTTGCGAATGAGAAAAATAACTCATAACCACACCCAGCATCAGCAAACCAAAGCCAGCATAAACAAACGGGATACCGGGATCGGCTTTTATTTGCAAGCCAGTGCTGCCGATAACTTCATCAATGCTAAGCCTGACTCCATTCACTGGTGCCGACATCCCAGCGCGAATGGTATTTATTAGCTGACCCTTCGGATCGTAAAGCAGCAGCGTTCCCTGCAAATCCTTCGCAATTAGGGCAACTCCCTCACTCAAATCCGGTTTAGTGGGAATCCAAGTTCCCCAGATTCGACCCTTGCCGCCAGTATTTAATGACGCCATCGGCAACTGTAAAACTGGGCTATTATTCAGCCGCACCCGGATACCTGCAATTCCCCAATCGGTTTGATAAAACGTCACGCCTCGGTAACGCAGCGGCTGATTGACGTGAATAGTTTGACGATCAACTTCTTGTTCTTGTTTATCCAAAACTGACAAATCCGAATAAAACTGGTCGATTCTGCCTTCAGGTGTATAGTCAATCCAAAAACGATTTACCCGCACCGACCAATCTTTGGGAACTTGCGGCAGCGCCCAAGAACCGGCTTCGATGATATTTTTCACCTGAAACGTATCGCCGCTGGGAACCATTTCCTGGGCGACAAAACCTGTTATGCTACCCCAAATTGCGCCCCCCAGAATAATTAACATACTGGCATGAACGACAATCGGGCCAATCCGTCCCACCAGTCCTTTACGGGCGTAAAGTTTATCTCCTTCTTGAAAAACTTTATAGCGCCGCTGCCGCAACAATTCGGTAAGTTTATTCAGCGAACCATTGTCTAGTTCCGCACTCAGGGCGAGTTTCTGAAATTGACGGGGTTGGTCGTAAAACTTCCACTGCTGTGCTGCTTTTAAAGCTGGAAACTGGCGGGTGAAGGTACAGGCAGTTAAGCTGCTGCCAAATAAAATCAGGATTGCTAAAAACCACCAGGTGCGATAAACACGATCCAATCCGATTACCTGGATTACTTTCCAAGTCAGGAAACCAAACAAAGCGGGATGCTCTGGATAGTTAGCTTGGTAGAAAGCGGGCGACTGACCCTGCTCAATGACCGTGCCAGAGATGCTAAAAAGCGCGATCGCTAATAGCAACGCGATCGCTAACCGCAAATCTGCCAGCAATGGCAACAACTCCCGCCGCCAAAACCGATAGGAAGTTGACCCCAAGTTTGAGAAAAAAGAATTTTTTGCAGTCATTTTTTGATAATTGATAATTGGTAATAGCTAATTCTTTTGATTACCATTAGCCAATCGGAATCCGAGACAGCAGCGAAAATACCCCAAATCCAACCAAAAGCACACCACTAACTGGTGTAATCCAACTCGACCACTGGCGCAACTCCAGCAACTTCTTAATAGAGGCTGTAAAAGTCCCTGCCAAAATCAACGGTGCCACATAACCTGCTGTGTACGATAGCAGCAAGACTGCACCTAATACCACGTCTTGCGTCGTGGCTATCCAACCCAGTAACGTTCCCAACACGGGAGTACTACACGGAGAAGCAACCACCCCAAAAGTTAGACCAATCAGATAGGAACGCACTCCCTCTGGTAATTCTTTGGAAATCCACTCCATCCCACCCCAAGCAGGCAACGGAAGGGGCAAAGCTTCTAGTAAATTTAGCCCCATTGCGATCGCCAGAATGCTCACAAGAATCGGCAAACCAAATCCCACTTGACCGTAGACGTTTCCCAGCAACGCCGCTAAGATGCCAAGACCTGCCAGCGTCGTTGCCAATCCCAAGGAAAACCAGGTAGCCTGGGCAGCTGCTTGGAGGCGGCTTTTGGTTTCATAGCCCCCGATGTAGCCAAGGGTGATGGGCAACATGGAAAGCATACAGGGCGTCAGACTGGTGAGCAATCCGGCTGCAAAGATAATGCCAATACTGATAACGCTGAGATGTTGCAGCTGGATGAAAACGAGAGTGTTGGCAAATTCACTGAGTTCGTAAAGCTGGGTTTGCAGACTTTCAATCATGAGGAGGTTAGTTCGTGGAATGCTGACTCTGCTTGAATTTTAGCTTACTTGGAAGGGCAGAACCGGCGGGAATGGCGGCGTCCGCACAGTCTGCTTGACAATAACACCGATCGGTATTTTTTTTATCAACGCAGGTTTCTCAAGAAATTCTTAAGGATGTTTTCAGCGATTGCCCCATTAAGCTTGCAGCGAGTCTTTTATTCAAATGTTGTTAATTATTGTCAAGTCTAAAAGCGAAAACTTTTATTCTTTTTATAAAGCAACACTAAAAAATTTGTATTTCTTAACATTAAATAGCATTTAACATTAGAGTTTTTTTCCAAATTTAGGGAACCCTAAATACAGACACATCAGGACTTACGCAACTTGCGCGACATCTGAGGGCAATCCCCCTGGGGATTGAACCGACAAGAACGCTATATGTATAAGCTTTGCGTAAGTCCTGACATATTCAGGAGCCTATATTGTCCCTCCTTCCACGAGCAGACCGATGACCTAGCCAACGAACAGCTGAGAGCCTCATTGACTATTTATGGAAAACTCCAAGAACGTCGAGGAGAGTGCTACGTCCGTGTTGAATGTTGAATTTGAGCAACTTAACTTAGTTTCGATATATCTGAACCAAAGAGGAAATTAAAAATGAAGAATTCCTTAAGCCTTCCGCAAAAGCGATGGTGCTTCCGCCTGTAGAGGAAATCGCTGCTCTGTTCGAGCTAGCAATAATGGGCGACCTCAGAGGTATTGCCAAGCGAGCCGCTCAACTGGAACAGATGAATCAGGACTGGATACCGTTTGCCAGCCATTTACGTCAATTAGCCAAGGGCTTTAAAGAAAAACAAATCTTGGAATTTATTAAACAATAGAGAGAAAGTAAATGAACGTTGAAATTCCCCATAAAGGCATAATCTTAATCGTTGATGATACTCCCACAAATTTAGGGATTTTGTTCGATTTTTTAGCGGATTCCGGCTTCAAAATTTTGGTAGCGCGGGATGGCGAAAGTGCTATTCAGAAGGTGGAATATGCACCGCCGGATCTCATCTTATTAGATGTGCTGATGCCTGGGATGGATGGGTTTGAAACTTGCCGTCTCCTGAAAGCCAATCAAGCAACAAAAGATATTCCCGTGATTTTTATGACGGCGCTCACTGAGACGGCGGATAAGGTTAGAGGTTTGAATTTGGGAGCGGTCGATTATATTACTAAACCACTTCAGCATGAAGAAGTTTTAGCTCGCGTTACTATCCACCTAAGCATCCAGAATCTAACTAAGAAACTAAAAGAACAAAATGTGCGTTTGGAACAAGAAATCCAAGAACGTACAAGGGTAGAGGAAGCGCTGTTGCAGCTCAAAGAAGAACAAGAAGAACGGGTAGAGGAACGAACTGTTGAACTTTCCCAATCTAATGCTCTGCTGAAACAAGAGATTCAAGAGCGGATTTCTACAGAGGCAGTATTACAACAATCGGAAGCACGCTATCGAGAACAAGCGCATCAGCTAGAACTTGCGTTTCGCCAACTCCAACAGACTCAAAGCCAACTGATTCAAAGCGAACAACTGGCTAGTTTGGGACAGTTAGTCGCCGGTGTCGCTCATGAAATGAATAACCCGGTTAACTTTATCTACGGCAATGTTACGCACGCAGATCACTATACCCAAGACCTGATGCACCTGCTGAACCTCTATGCTAAGGAATTTCCCAATCCGGGGCCAACTATCACTGAGGAGGCTCAGGCGATTGACCTAGAGTTTCTCGTTGAAGACCTGCCGAAACTGCTGGGTTCGATGAAGATCGGGGTTGAACGCATCCGCGAAATCGTCCAGTCATTGCGGAACTTCTCTCGCGTGGATGAGGCTCAGATGAAGCCAGTGAACATTCACGATGGGCTAGACAGCACTCTGCTGATTTTGAACAACCGGCTGAAATCCAAGCCTGATTATCCGGGCATTCAAATCATCAAAGAGTATGGCAAGTTGCCTCCTGTAGAGTGTTATGCAGGTCAGCTGAACCAGGTGTTCATGAATCTGCTTTCGAGTGTGATTGATACTTTGGAGGAGTATGACCGTAAGCGATCGCCTGAAGAAATACACTTCTCCCGCAGTACCATTCGGATTTGTACCGAAATAACCGACCGTGGCTTTGTGACCATTCAGATTACAGATAATGGCCCCAGTATGACGGAGGAAGTCCGCACTCACCTGTTTGATCCCTTCTATACGCCGAAAACGAATGGCAAAGGCACGAAGATTGGGTTGTCCCTTAGCTATCAAATTGTCGTGGACAAACATGGTGGGCAGATGCAGTGTATTTCAGCGCCCGGACAAGGTACGGAATTCATCATGGCGATTCCGATTCGACAGGATCTTCAGAAAACGCCTTCGTTCCAGTCAATTTGATCTCAAAGTCATCAGCTAAAAGACATTTAACTTGCACGGTAAATTCTGGTAGTAGGTGATGGAAATTACCTAAAACCTCTGTTTCAATTTGTGCAATTTAGATGTACGGCAGCTTATGGCTCTCGGCGTCGCCGCCTAGCCGCAGACCGACGCCCTTGTAGAGACACGATTTCGGCTTCGCTACTCTCCCGCGCCACGCGAATCAGCAGCCCCCCAGCAATCAAACTGGCAATCATGGAATTGCCACCATAGCTAAACAGTGGCAAGGGCAAACCCGTAGTAGGTAGGACGCCAGTCGCAACGCCAATATTTAGCAGTGACTGCCCCACCATCAAAATCATGGCTCCAATCGCCACCAGCCGGTGAATGGGATTTTGCGCCTTTATCGCCACAATCAGCGCCAGCGTCGCATAAGCCATCAGCAGTAGCAGCAGCAGCAAACTGCCTGCAAAGCCAAATTCTTCTGCATACACCGCAAAGATAAAATCGGTGTACTGAATCGGCAAATAAAACAGCTTCTGTTGCGATAGCCCAAAACCCGACCCCCAGATGCCGCCAGAACCAACTGCCAGTAAACTTTGAATCAGCTGGTATCCGTCTTGCATGGGGTCAGCCCAAGGATTCAAAAAAGACATTATCCGACGGCGCTGATATTCTTTCACGCTGATACTGATTGTCGCCAAGAGCAACCCACCCAGTGCCGTTCCTCCCAAGTAGGAATAAGGCAACCCAGCAGCAAGTGCGATTAGCCACAAAGTCATTCCGCAAAGCGCGGTTGTACTTAAGTTGGGCTGTAGCAAAATTCCCAAAAGCACGCAGCAAAAAATTAACAGCCAGGTCAAGCGGACTTTCCACGTTAGCCTGTCCCAATGCCCAAAGATCCGAGCGCCTTGCAACACCAGGAATGGCTTGATCAATTCAGAGGGTTGAATTGGAAATGGTCCCAAGGCTATCCAGCGGGTTGCACCATTGGTGGTGGTTCCGACTCCCGGAATCAGGGTGACGAAAATCAATGCCAACAGTAGTATCACAAACCAATCGGCGATCTCTAGGACAGAACGCAGCGGGAAGTTCACCACCAGGTTAAATGCTACTAGCCCAAGGATGACTGAGACGATTTGTCGCTTGAAGTAGTACAGTCCATCCCCAAACTCAGCATCGGCACTGGGATAGGATGCAGAAAACAGCACTACTAACCCGATAAACAGCCAGAGGAAGGTTAGCCACCGCAACAATCTGGCATCTATTGCCCAATCCTGGGCAGAGGAATTAAAAACAGGAACTAGCTGGCGTAAATTCACAGCGACTTGGCGTATAGGTGACATTCAGTGGCAGGGAATTACTCGCGCGATCGCTCTAGCGTATGCATGGAGTGCTGCTCTCTCCCCAACATTAGCAGCGGTACCGACCAAAATGATAAGGCGCTTTGCCCTATATCAGTTCATCCGATCCCGATTTTCTTGGCTTTTCTATGAATTTTTCTGACATCTAACGGCATCAGGCGATCGCCCTCTAAATCAAAAATTTATTAATTACCTCTAAAAATTAAAGCTTTAAAGAAGATTGCTTTACTGACGATCTTTGTATTGGAGTTAACCGTATGATTACTGAAATCAAAATTCTAAATTTCAGTGATTTAAGTAAAAATGCGACCTTATTACTTCGTAATATCTATAGCCGCAATTATGTATAATCACGCAGACCACTTAGAGTTTTGGATTGAGCAAGCTGAAAAAGCTCAATTAGCTCCCAGGGCTACAGAGACTATTCCCGATTCCCTATAAGTTGAGCGAGATTACTTAGAAATGCAGGTCAAAACCCATCCCATCAATGTAACGGTACTGACTGTCCTGGTGCTAGCAGGATTTCTCGGCATCGCTTACATACTATTAGCCCTCAGCTCATCTTCACTATACTCATCTACACATCCAGCGGTCGTACCTTGGATAGGCGAACAGCATCAATGTGAGACAAGCGGCAGAACTTGGAGAGAAGAGAGCGAGGAAGAATGCCTGGATTACGAACGCAGCGCTGACTTCTAAAAGAGTTTGGCTTAACATAAATTTCCGAAAAATTCTTGAAAAGAAGTCAACAAATGCTTATCCAGCAAGCTTTAGTTGCTCTTTTTTCTAATCTAGTTCTCATACCATTTCACAAATTGCCTGCAACAAAATCCTCCCAACCGTCCCCTTAAAAAGGGAGCTTCGAGAATCGAAGTGTAGCGCCAATAAAGCGAATTGCTCCAGACTTACGCAACATCACCACATCTGCCACCGCAATCCCCAGGGGGATTGCCCCTACAAAACGCTATATGTATAAGCTTTGCGTAAGTCCTGTTGCTATCAGAAAGAGGATATTTAGCCACAAAAAAAGAGGTCGTAAAGACCTCTTTGCAATTAAATCTTATCAAAATGTTGAAAATTCCGTAAACAAGCCTATTTCAGCAAATTAAAGTAGACCAGTATTTACTCCTGGCTTACCAGTAGCCAGCTCAACCTTAACGATTTTTCCACCCATTTTCATAATCCGCTGCTGTTCGCGAAACCAATTTTCGTAGGGAACGAGTTTCGTGAAATAAGTGTTTTGCAATTCCCGCTGAGTCCGAATACGGGTCTGGCTGGGAACACAGGCAGTAATTTTAAACATCCGCATGGTTGATTTCTCCTAGTCAGGTGGTGAGGAAATTTTTGATCTCAATCAATCTTTGGATTGGCGTATCTATAAGACACCGAAGGCTGGGAGTCAAGAGTCAATACTAGACCGCTAAAACTTATCAACTCAATTCGACAAGCCTTTGACGAGCTAGCATTCACTCCAGACTTCCCAGACTTCACCAGACAAAACGCAGTCGCTTAGAACTTAAGCGATGAACGAGCGCTTACGCTTAGCTCAAGCCAGAGCAGATGTAGTCTAAATAAACGCCCATTTCCTTACCGGCATCGGCACCGACCAAGCTGGCAGTAACTTCTTTCATCGCTTGGATAGCTTGCACAGTGGCGGAAACAGGAACACCCAGGGAGTTGTAGGTTTCCTTCAAGCCATTCAGCACGCGCTCATCCAAGATGGAGGGATCGCCAGCCAGCATGGCATAGGTGGAATAGCGGAGGTAGTAGTCCAAGTCGCGGATGCAAGCAGCATAGCGACGGGTGGTGTACATATTGCCACCGGGACGGGTGATGTCAGAGTACAGCAGGGACTTAGCAACCGCTTCTTTAACGATGGTGGCGGCATTGGCGCTAATGGTGGTTGCTGCACGAACGCGCAGTTCGCCAGTGTTGAAATAGCCCTTGAGCTTTTCCAAAGCACCAGTGTCAAGGTATTTACCTTGAACGTCGGAAGAATTGATAACAGCAGTAATTGCGTCTTGCATTTTTCTTGTTTCCTTATCTTACGTAGTCAGGTTCAAATCCTCAGCAGGGAAAGGGAAACACCCTACTGCATGGCACCAATCACGTAGTCGAAGTAAGCGCCTGCTTCAGAAGCATCTTCGCCAGACATCATGGAGGAAGCAGCATTCTTCATAGCGCGAACGCCTTCGGAAACTGCGTCAACCGGGGTACCTAGAGACTTATACATTTCGCGGACGCCCACCAAACCGATTTCTTCAATCGGGGTGACATCACCAGCAACAACTCCGTAGGTGATCAGACGCAGGTAGTAGTCCAGATCCCGCAGGCAGGTAGCGGTCATTTCTTCACCGTAAGCGTTGCCACCGGGAGAAACAACATCAGGACGCTTTTGGAACAGCTGGTCGCCTGCTTGCTTGACGATGCGCTCGCGGGAGTCGGTCAACGTTTGGGCAATCCGGAGGCGACGCTCACCAGAGGTCACGAAGTTCTTGATCCGGTCTAGTTCGCCTGGGCTAAGATAACGAGCCTCGGCATCGGCATTCACGATAGATTTCGTGACGATACTCATTTGTGGATTCCTCCAATCAAAAGAAAAATTTTACCAGATGGTTTGAAACATGGCATTCGCCAAGGAATGTGTGAGCCTGTCACTGCTAAAGAATACTTTTTCGGTATCTTCAGCATTTTTCAGTGTAACCATCCGTACACACTGCCTTGGACTCAGCTACCTTCCGCAAATAATTTTGCGGCATTAGGTTCACATTCCAGGTCTGTTCTTAACAGTTTTTAACATTGCTCCTCATTTTGGGGCTTTGAGGGCGATCGCCTGTCAGGTTTACTGAACTGCTCCAGGACGCAGCAGGAGCTGAGGAGTCCCATCCTCTCGCTTGGGCCAGAATCAGGGTCAGTTGAAAGTTTTTCCAACGAGCTGGCAAAAGTTACAGTTGGCAGTAAGTATGGCTATATTGACCACAAGGGACGGATGGTCAGCCAGTCCCAGTTTGATGAAGCCCTAATTGAGTAAGATTGATTACTGACATCATTGCATTAGCCGTTCGCCTGCTTTATTTCTCTCTTGCTGGAGAGGAACAGAAAAATGCGATCGCCTCCTCTCCTCTTTTCCCTGGAGCGTCCTCTGTGGTTCGATAAAAAAGCCCTCTGACCTTTCTAACAGATCAAAGGGCAGATTATTTTGTAAGGTGGGCATTACCCACCCTACAAAAACTTACAGAATTTATCGGCTAAAGCGATTACCGATGAAAGAAGGCGACATATCTGACCAGGACTGTTTCACCAAGTCAGCTGCTGCTTTCACACTGCCCAGATAATTACCCGCTGGCAGGGACGGGAAGCGGTTGTAAGGCACCACATCCTCGCCGAAGTAACGGGCATACTCAGGACTATCCACCATTGCCTCTACAGCCGCCTTCAAGCCGCTATCCGCCAGCAGTTTGTTGTACTGCCGGATTTCACCTTGGGTAGCGGGTGCGCGTCCCAGCAGGTGCCGGAACAGGAACTCAATCACCTTGGTGTTGGGATAGGGGGTATAGAAGCGACGGCGATAGATATCGGAACTCGCCAGACTCTTGACAAACTCTCGTACCGAGATTTCACCGTTGCGGAGTTTGCTATCCAGATCCGAACGGCGCAGTTCACCAGGAACTTGACCGCTGAAGATATCCATCACCTGACAGTAGATGGCATTAATCACCTGTGCAGATTCACCCTGGTTCATGCCTGGGTTCATCCGGTGAATCCGTGCAGGCTTACGCCGCGATGTCCCAACTCCAATTTCAACGGATTGCCCGTCACCGTTGCTAAAGGAACGACCCAACTCGATAAACAGCGGCTTACTCATGTCGCGCTGACGAGCTTTGGCAGCGATATCTGCGATCGCTTTACCCATCATCGGCATCTTCGCCACATCCATGCGCGACTGCACCGGCTTAAAGCTGGGAACCACCAAGTCATCATTCTGCTTGGTCAGTTGGTTATACAGCTTCTCGGTATTCGGGAAGTTTGCCGCTGGCAGCGTCGGGAAGCGGTTGTAAGGCACCGTATCTTCTCCGAACGCCTGACCATACTCTGCGCTATTCACCATTGCGCCCACAAAGCCCCGAAGCCCCTGAGAGGCAAGGATCTGGTTATACTTGCGAATTTCTACTTGGTCTAGGGGTGCCCGTCCCAAGAAGTGCTTCGTACCCAGCTCGATCACCTTGGTGTTCGGGTAGGGGGTGTAGAACTCTTTGATGTAGAGGTCTGAACCTCCCAACGCCTCAATAAATTCCTTGAGGTTGATTTCACCATTGCCCAGCTTGCTTTCCAGGTCGCTGAATTGGTTCTTCACGATATAGGGTTCAATATCGCGCTCGAAAATCTGCCGATATGTCGCCCGGATCGTGTTTTGCACCAAATTCTTGTCGCCGGTTTCCGTCAGCTTGAAGACCTTGGTTTGTTCGCGCTTCTTGCTAACACCTTGGTTGATGCGGAATTGAATGTCCGGTTCCGTCCGCAGTTGCGTGACTTGACCGAGTTCCACAAAACGAGGGGTTTCTTGCTTCTCAACGTTGGTACCTGTGTCAGCAATGCTACCAAGCCGGAGACTACGCAAGCTGACGCCCGCTGGTGTCAGATACCGCTCGTAAGGAACCGTATCTTCCCCAAACGACTCGTTGTATTCGGGGCTATCGATAATCGCGTCAACCAAGGCGTAGAAGCCTTTTTTGGCGCAAATATCAAAATACTTGTTGGTTTCCTGACGTCCGTAGGTGGGACGACCCAACAGACGACGGTGGATGTATTCAATCGACTTGGTGACGTACAGCGAAGTCCAGTACAACTTGCGGAACAAGTCGGACTTAGCCAGAACGCGGATGAACTCCCGCACTGTGGTTTCGCCGTTTTCCAGCTTGATTTCCGCCACCTTGAGGCGTTGACCTTCATAGACATCCCGCCCAAACACTTGCAGGTAGGCTGCCTTCAGCACCGCTTGGGTGGAACTTTCCGAGTATTTGACGCTGGAATTCTTTACATACCGTCTGAAGGACGTACCGCCGTTCGCTCCTGGACCAGGGAGTTGATCCAGCTTGAACACTTTCGGACCTAGGGAACCCGGAGCTTTGGGACGAGCTGCTGGGTTGCTCAGTTGGTTGTCAATTCCTGGGCCTTGGCGGATCAGGATGCGACGAGTATCCTTACCAAACGGAGCAGGTCGGGTGTTGGGATTCTTCGTTTCTTTCGGGAAGATTGCCCCAAACTGAATTTCCAGGGGGTCGTTGCCGGAACCATACGGGTGTTGGTCGGGCAGCGGTCGCTCGTAAGCGGCAAATGTGGTAATGAACTGCGGCACCTTGCGGAAAGGGGCACTGTAGTTCAACAAATCTTGCTGCGGTCCCCAGTTGCGACACTCCTGCGCTTCTTGACCTAGACCCCGGATGTAGGGCACGGTTTCTTCGCCGAAGTAGTCGGAATATTCCTTAGAGTCCACCAGGGCATCCACGAGACCGGGTAGACCTTTGTTGGAAACGATGGAGAAGTATTCTTGTACTTCTTCACGGCTGGATGGGCCGCGACCCAGGAAGTGACGGAATGCCAGTTCCAGAGCGCGACTGTTGATATATGGCTCGTAGAAGTTTTTGCGGTAAAGAAAAGATTTACCCAAGCGGCGGATAAATTCTTTCATCGAGATGTCACCATTTCTGACTTTGGATTCCAGGTCAGAGATGCCAAGGCTGTAAGCGCGAGTAATGTCGCGCTCAAAGACTTGCCGATAGGCGGCTTTGATGATTCCTTCCTTTTCCGAAGATGACAAACCGGGCTTCATGGCGTATTTAGGACGCCGCTCGGCTGAATTAAAGTAGATTTGGGGCAGTTGCAGACCTTGCTGATCGCCAGAAGGACGCTGCCGCACTTTGTCGGAGGGGGTGGGGGCGCGGAATTCGCTAATCAGCACTTCAAAGTACTGGTTGACAATCGTTGTCCCCTCATCGTCGCGCCGGAAATAACCTAAGGCGGCTGCCCGCATTTCCTGCAACGCCACAATTGTCGCTTCGCCGGAGCAAGCATTTTCGATGATTTCCCGCAAACCCCGCGTGTTGACCGCGATGATATTGGGGTCTCCGGCAACGATTGCGTATGTCAGGTAGCGCAAGAACCAGGATAAGTCCCGCAACGACTTCTGCATATTGCCCGGACCGTAACGGGCGACGTTGATCGGTCGGAAACCGGCTGGGGTAGGGCCGCCGCCGCCTGCGCTGAAGAGCGATCGCAACCCCTGCAAAAAGCCACCGCTGCTCTCCACATAGGTGACATTTCCCAGCGTCATCCCTTGTTTGACATCCGGAACGCTAGCCATCGCCAATTCGGGTTCGCGAGGCTTTTCTAAGAAAGCCATCGGGGAACCCCCGACGAAAATGCGGTTGGCTGCGCGGGACACAATCAAGTCTGCATTTTGGGTGAGCGTTTGAGCAATCTCAAGACGCTTGCTGCCAGAACTGAAATAGCTCTTCAGTTCATCCAGCTCACCTCTCCCTAAGAAGCGGTCTTGTTGTTCCGCTTGCGAAATAGTTGCAACTGGTACTGTTTGATATAGTTGCGGACGCGCAACTGAGCTTCCACCACTTGCCTTAACACTCATTGGATCTCAAAAGCTCCCTATTCTAAATCGTCACTGCGTTAAACATGACCAGAGTGCCACTGATGAATGATGAATTGTGAAGGTTGAAGGATTAAAGTTAACCGACCGCCACGGGGGCGACTTACCCTGCGAAAGTGGCTCTTTCCCTACGGCTTATGGCTTATCAACTTCATTCTTGCGCCTTCAACATCTCAGCGTTCATTTTTGAGCCTTTATCCTTCAACTGCCTGGGGTTAATCAGCTCAGCTTTTAGATTAAAACTTTTCGGGCTTCTCAGGCGGGTTTGTTAAAAAGTGTGTAGAACCCTATCTAGGTGTTCACAAGGTCATAATACTAAATGGCGGCAGATTCCCTGAGAAGATCGATAAGTTTTGTTACCTAAACAGCCGTCTACCTACAGATGACCTGCCCGGACATCTCTAACTTTACCCTTTAACGTGATATGGAAATCAGGCAGGATATCAGTTCCGCCGTCCAACGACTCTACGATACTTACCCTTTTCCACCAGAACCTCTGCTGGATAGTCCGCCTCCCGGCTACAACTGGCGCTGGAATTGGCTAGCCGCTTATCACTTTTGCACCAATCAAACACCCCAAAAACTGGATGTCCGCATTTTAGATGCCGGATGTGGCACGGGTGTGGGGACAGAGTACTTGGTTCACCTCAATCCGGCGGCTCAAGTGGTGGGAATTGATTTGAGTTCGGGTGCTTTGGAGGTGGCACGAGAGCGTTGTCGCCGTTCCGGGGCAAATCGCGTCGAGTTTCATCACAAGAGCTTGTATGACGCGCAGCAACTACCGGGTGAGTTTGATTTAATCAACTGTGTTGGGGTTTTGCATCATTTGCCCGATCCGATTCGGGGAATTCAATCCCTGGCGGCAAAGTTAGCGCCGGGAGGCTTGATGCATATTTTCGTTTATGCTGAGCTGGGGCGCTGGGAAATTCAGTTGATGCAAAAAGCGATCGCCCTCCTCCAAGGCGAACGGCGAGGCGACTACCGCGATGGCGTTCAGGTGGGGCGTCAGATATTTGCCGCTCTACCTGAAAATAATCGACTTGTCAAGCGAGAAAAAGAGCGCTGGTCTTTAGAAAATCAGCGGGATGAGTGCTTTGCCGATATGTACGTTCATCCCCAAGAAATCGACTACAATATCGAAACTCTTTTTGAACTAATTGATGCTTCGGGTTTGGATTTTGTCGGTTTTTCCAATCCCAAAAACTGGGAATTAGAGCGACTGTTGGGGAAAAATCCAGACTTGCTGGAACAGGCTAAAAATTTGAGCGATCGCGAACATTATCGTTTAATCGAATTATTAGAGCCAGAAGCTGTCACTCACTACGAATTTTTCCTGGCACGTCCTCCCCTATCCAAAGCAGATTGGTCATTGGATGAGGCGCTGTTAGCAGCCATTCCAACGCGAAATCCGTGCATGGATGGATGGCCTAGCCGCTGTCTGTTTAACTACGATTATCAGATTGTCAATTTGTCAGAAGGAGAGTTTGAATTTTTGCAAGCGTGTGATGTTAACTCAGAAAAACGTCGAAGCGTAAAAGAAATTTTGGCTGGCGTTCAGATTGACTTGGATAAAGTGCGATCGCTCTTGAAACAACAGCTAATTATGCTGACACCGAGTTAACAAATAGGTAATTGGTAATGGGTAATAGTAAATTCGAGACGACTCATTACCGATTACCCATTCCCGTTGCCAATATTTCCTACATCAATTCAGATTACTAGACATTAGTTATTTTACTTTGATTCTGGATTCGTTGGTTCTGCCTCGTAGATGATCTCGCGTTTTGGCTCTTGGTTGCTGTCATCTGGAGTTTCAGCAGGGGTTTGATTTTGTGGTTCGGCAGGAGTTTCAGCAGGGGTTTGATTTTGTGGTTCAGCAGGAGTTTCAGCAGGCGTTTTATCTGGGGCTTCGTCTTCCGCTTCAAACTCAATCGTGATAATTGGTTTAGCCTCCCGATAGATAAAGGCTTCCATATCTCCTATGGGGTTTCGGGCACTGTTAAGGCTGTCACCATCATAAGGGGGAGTGCCATTAAAGAATTTTTCAAGTCGATAGGTTTGAGCCACGGCTGGGGAACCGATAAAGGCACTTAATCCAATGATGCAGATTAACCATTGAGTTTGAGGTTTCATTTGACCAATACCTCCTCAACTACAGCTACCTGTAGTGTATATAACCACCAAAGTTAAACGAAGTTTCCAGTTTATAACCTTTAGTGACTTATGTAAAACTTGAGAGGTCAAATAAAACCGGCAACGGGAGCGATCGCTACTGTACTCTTATGATTATTTTTTCAGCATCAAAGAATATTTCGATGTCGTCAAGAGCAAGTTCTGCTGGCATCGGCAATGGAAGCAATCGCTCTTAAAACAATAGCTGATTTTGCTGACGAGTTAACAAAACTAAGCTGCGTAAAGATGCAAATATAAATAATAAGCCCTCAGCCTTTACCTAGAGGAGATAAAAACTGAGGGCATTGTTAAAACTTGCATTACTACCTTATTGAACCTGGCTGGTTGGGCTTTTGGTTCATCGGTACTGCGTTCCTTTGTAACTGGCTTTCTGACTGATTAGGGTTGTTGTTTTGCTCTGTTAAGTTGCGATTGGTGGCTGGTGTCCCATCCTCGGTTGATTCACGAACATTTGTGTCGTTAGAGGTTTCCCTATTTCCACTGGGGTTGAGGGGTTGGGTAATATCGTCGCCCGTATATGGGGGGAGACCATTGAAAAAGTCTTGTAACGGTGTGTTTTGAGCTACGGCTGGGGAACTGATGAGGGCAGTTAATCCCAGGATGCCGATCAGCCACTGGGTTTTAAGTTTCATTTGACCAATACTTCCTTTACTATGTGTAGTCTGCTACTACTCAAGTTAAACAAGTTTGCTTTTTGTAACCTCTAGCTGCCGACGTACCACCTGAGATTAAAAATCAGTCGGGTAGAACCAGCAAAGGAAGCGATCGCTACCGTACCCATTTAATGATTCTTTTGGCGTCAAAAACCGATGGCGAGGCGATCGCTGCTTTACAGATGTTTGTCACACCTCCCCTTTTTACAAACTAAACCCCTGCACCTTCCGAGAAATATTACTGTCGGTAAGACTAAAAGTTATACTAATTTCAGTTGATACAAGGTATAACATAATGGCAAGTATCAAAACCGCCATCTCGCTGCCAGAATCTATTGTTTGAGCAAGCAGAAGCGATCGCCCGCGAGATGAAAATTTCGCGGAGTGCCGTAGTTGCGATCGCACTGGAAGAATTCATTCGCCGTCGAATAGGAATTGTCCCCTTAGGAGAAAAAAGCAACGGGAAGATCGTTGTTGCATCAACCGATAACTAGACGCGCCCAATTGCCGTAAGTTAAAACAGCGATCGCATCCTTGCACTTTCCCCCCTAATAACTGTGCGCCTCCAAATCAGACTACTCAGCGCGATCGCTCTTTTGACATCTGCTGCAACGCCTTTCGCGCCTAATTTTCCAGCGCCATTCACCACAACACAGGCGTTAGCGCAAACCCTAGATGCTCGGAAAGCCGAAGCAGACCGACTTCTACAGCAAGGGATTCAGCAGTATGATACAAGTCAATTTGAGGCAGCATTACAGTCTTGGCAGCAGGCACTAAGTCTCTATCGGGAAATTAAAGACCGTTTGGGGGAGGGAGCAGCCCTGGGCAATCTGGGAAATGCTTACAATTCCCTGGGAGACTACGCCAAGGCGATTGAGTACCACCAGCAGAGTTTGGTAATAGCGCGGGAAATTAAAAACCGTTCGGGGGAGGGAGCAGCCCTGGGCAATCTGGGAAATGCTTACGATTCCCT